>JAJDNV010000026.1 GCA_022340545.1 Acidobacteriota bacterium
GGCCGATCTGGAGTCGGAGCTGCCGGCGGCTGATCGGGCCCTGTTCAGGACCGTCTACGGCCTGGACGGGCCACCGACGTTCGAGGGAGAGCGCTACGTCCTGCACCTTCCCGCACCGTGGGCGGAGCAGGCCCAGCGCTCCGGGCTCGGCACGGAAGAGCTGGACCGGCGGCTCGAGCCGGGGCGGGAGGCCCTGCGAGCGGCGCGTGCGCGCCGCGAGGCGCCCCTGATCGACGACAAGATCCTGACCGACTGGAACGGCCTCACGATCGGCGCCATGGCCCGGGTGGGGGCGCTGCTGGGGGAGAGTCGCTACGTGGACTGCGCGACTCGGGCGGCGGAGTTCGTCCTCGGGCGACTCCGTGACGACACCGGAGGGCTGCTCCACGTCTACCGCCGGGGGCGGGCCAGCGTGCCGGCCTTCCTGGATGACTATGCCTTCCTGATCGAGGGGCTTCTGCGGCTTCACGAGGCCGGAGGCGAGGACCGCTGGGTCGAGGTGGCCGTCCGGCTGGCCGAGGAGCAGGAGCGACGGCTCGGGGATCCCGAGGTGGGCGGCTACTTCGCCGCCGGTGAGGACCCCAGCCTGCTCTTCCGGGCCAAGCCGGCCTTCGACGGAGCCGTCGCCTCGGGAAACGGCACCGCGGCCTTGAACCTGATCGAGCTGGGCCGCCTCACCGGCGAGCGGCGCTGGGCGGAGAGGGCCGAGGCCGCCGTCCTGGGCTTCGCCGAGGGGGTGGCCCAGGCCCCGTACGCCAACGTGACCTTCGTGCGCGCCATCCTCCAGCTGCAGGGCCGGATGCCCATCGCCACCGCCGAGCCGGTTGCCGCCGCAGGGACCTCGGGGCCCTCCGCGGTGGAGTCCCTCGAGGAGGAGGGGCGCGATGCCGTCGAGGTGGAGGGCCGGCTGGGGAGTGGAGAGGACGAGGTGTGGAAGCCCTTCACCATCGACCTCGAGATCCGCCGGGGCTTTCACCTCAACGCGAACCCGGCGGGCGATCACGCCCTCGTGGCCACCTCGGTGGCGGGAGTCCTCGGCCCCGTGCGCAACGTGCGCTATCCCGATGGCGAGCCCGGCCCCCAGGGTGCTGCGATCTACTGCGGGCGGGTGCGGATCGAAGGTGAGGTCGAGCGCCGGGGCGGCGGAGCCGCCGCGGTCGAGCTGGCCTACCAGGCCTGTGACGAGCGCCGGTGCCTTCCGCCGGTGACCCGGCTCGTGCGGCTGGGATGAAACGGTCCTCCCCCAGACGGGCCGATCCATCGTAGTCTTGGGGCACGAGCGAGGCCCGATGGACATTCTGGACCTGCACACCCTCGAGCGTGCCGACTCGCTGTTCGTCGCCCCCCACGGCGACGACGTCCCGCTGTCGTGCCCGGCGCGGGTCCACACCGAGGCGGAGCGCGGGCGCCGGGTCCTCGTGCTGGCGCTCTTCGAGCCGGCGGGCACCGACGGCAAGGCGGCAGGAGCGGTGCGGCGTCTCGGGGCGTCCTACCTGGGAGCGGGCCTGCCCGCCGCGCGCGATCGACGGGCCACGCACGCGCCCTCGTCGCCGACGACCGAGCGCGGTCCCGAGGACGAGGACGTCCTGATCACCGCCGCGTCACTCCTGGCTGAGATCGGTCCCCGCGTCGAGGCCATTCACATCCACGCGCCGCTGGGCCTGGGAGCGTCGGTTGACCACGACCTCGCCTACGAGGCCTCGGTTCGGGCCTTCGCGACCGGTGCCGGGCGGAACCTCTTCCTCTACGAGGAGCGGCCGGAGGCCTTCGTCCCGGGGGCCGTCCGGACCCGTCTGGCCCTGCTGGGGGCGCGGCTGCCCCCGGCGGGCGAGGGCTCGGCGCCTCGCGCCCGGCTCGTGAGAATGCTCTGGCGCGTCAACGAGCCCGGTCGGCTCCGGGACGACACGGGGGGCCTCCGCGGCCGCCTTGCGACGATGGCCGCGGCGCGGCGCCGCTGGAAGATGGCTCGGGTCTGGAACCCGCAGCGCGCCTGGGGTCCGCGTCTCCAGCCGATCGTGCACGCCGCGGACGAGGAGGCGCGGTCGCTCGCGCGCGAGGCGGCCGAGTCGGTGCTTCCCCGGGACCGGAAGGGGCGTCCCCGGGCCGCCCAGCGGTTCGGGATGCGGGCGGACAGCGCGGCGAAGGCGCTCGGGGCGCCGTACCACGCGGAGAGGCTCTGGTTGTTCCTGCCCTCGGGTGACGGCCTGCCCGAGGTGCGGCACCCGCTCGAATCAGCGGAGGAGCGGTAGCGGCACCCGCCGCCGAGCCCCGCCTTCGGCGGAGTCAGATCCCTTGGTCCGCGGCCTCGGGGAGGGCGGCCCAGCGCTCCGGATCCTGCAACCAGAGGGTGTTCAGGTACGTCTGCACCTGATCGCGCGGGTAGGACGCGAGCGCCTTGACCGCCTCGCCGGCGGCCGCCCGCGACGGGGGAGCGGCGGATTCGCCGTCCTCGGTGAGGAGGCCGTTGTCGTGGGGCCATTCGAGGGCATCGAGAAAGGCGACGAGCAGCGGGCGGCGCTCGGCGAGATGGAGCGAAACGAGGAGCCCCTGGGCCAGCGTCTCGCCGGGATCGAGGACCGTGGCCACGATGCGGGCCCGGGCCTCCGGCGGGAGGGCGCGTGCCGCCTGCGGGCGCATGCGGCGGGCCTCGACGACGACCCCCAGAGCCGAGCCGATGAGGTCCGGAGCCGGATCGCGGAAGAAGGCGCTCGCGGCGAGGAGGCGTTCCTCGCGGGAGAGGGCCTTCCAGAGGCGGGTCGCGGTCTCGTGGAACGCCATCGCCGTCATCTCACCACAGGCCGACCGGAGCGCCAAGCGGAGCGCGTCGCTGGTAAGATCTGCTCCGCACGCCATGACCGACCTGGAGCCACCGCCCACCCGCTCGGGTTGTCTCACCGAAGAGGAGGTCCGGGAGGTGCGTGAGGCCGGCCCCGGCGAGGTGCCGGATCGGCTGGCCCGACATCTCGTGAGCTGCGTTCGGTGTCAGGAGCGAGCCCTCTTCGGACCGGAGCCACGTCGTCGCCGTCGGCGATCGGGCTCCCCGGCCCTGCCCACGCCGGTGCGGGCGTTGATCCTGCTCGCGATCATGATCGCGGTCCTGGCGCTGTTCTTCTACACGCTGAACCAGTTCGTCGGCGACCCCTACCGCTGAGGCCCTTCAGGCCGGGCCGTCGACGGGGAGCAGGGCCCCGGTCACCGGCGCCGACTCGGAGGAGAGAAGGAAGGCCATCACCCGTGCGATTGCCGCGGGCGACGTCCACCCCGAGCGGTCGGCGTCGGGCATGGCCTTGCGGTTGGCCGGCGTGTCGATCACGCCGGGCAGGACGCAGTTGAACCGGACGCCCCGGTCGCGGTTCTCGGACGCGAGCACCCGTGTGAAGGCGTGGACCGCGGACTTCGAGACGGCATAGGCGGCCATGCCCGCCCCCGCCGTCTCGGCGGCGCGGGAGCCGACGGTGACGACGCTGCCGCCTCCGTCGAGAAGGTGGGGGAGGGCGGCCCGGCACATGTGGCGCACCGTCGTCAGGTTCGAGGTGAGCATCCTCTCCCACTCGTCTTCCGGTCCGTCCTCGAAGCGCGCCCCTCCCGCCCAGCCACCGGCGACCAGGGCGACGCCATCCAGCTTTCCCAGCCAGCGCACGGCCTCGTCGACGAAGGCACGCGCCCCGTCCGCGCGGGCGAGGTCCGCCTCGAGGCCGAGGAGGGGCGCCTCCGGGCCCGTATCAGACTCGAGGGCGCGGAACGGCTCGGCCCGGCGCCAGGGCACGGCCACCCGGGTCCCCTGAGCCACGAGGTGCGTGACGAGGGCCCGCCCGAGCGCACCGGTGCCCCCGGCGACGATGACGCCCCCGGGGTCACTCACCGTTCCCTCCGTTCAGCTCCGCCCAGGAGCGGCCGGCCTCGGCCTGCTGGCTCGTGGGCAGGTCCTTCTTCCCCCACCCGGGGTCGGCGTGCCCGAAGAAATCGTGGGTCCCCAGGAACCCCGCGCGTTGGATGGCGACGTTCGTGTACCCGGCCCGCAACAGCATGACGACCGCGTGCTCGGCGCGGTTGCTGGTCCGGCAGCCCAGGACGAGGTTGGCGCCTTTCGGGAAGTGACCCTCCATCACCGGCAGAAAGTCGGCGTTGGCCGACGTCCCGTCCTCCCCCATGTGGACCAGGGGGACGTTGTAGGCGCCGGCAGGGTGGCCCTGCTCGAACTCGGGGACCGAGCGAACGTCCACGTAGGCCCAACCCTGGTCCTGCATGAGGGCCTGGGCCTCCTCGGGAGAGACACGTTTGACGTACATCGTGCTGCGGGAGCCTCCTGAGTCGTTATAGCACGAGGTCGGCGAGGACCCGGTCGACGCCCTCGGAGAAGGTGGCGGGGGGCGGCAGCAGGCTCAGGACGAGGTAGGCCTCCCGCGGGAAATCGAAGAAGTAGCCCGGGTGCACCAGGACGTCCCGCTGCTCGAGGAGACGGAAGACCCGCTCCTCCTCGGGCAGGGTCGCCGGCACCCGGAGCACCGCGGACCAGCCCCCTTCGGGCTCGAGGAGGCTCGCCGGCGAAGACGACCCCAGGCACGAGCGCAGCGTCTCGAGGTTCGTGCGAGTCCTCTCGCGCAGAGGGGCCTGGAGCGCTTCCCGGCGGGCGAGCAGCGTGGGTGTGGCCACCTGGACGGGGGTGGACACCGAGAGGTAGGTGTCGGCCACGACCTCGAGCCGCGCGAGCGCCTCGCGACGCTGGTCCTCGGGGCCGGTCAGCGCGATCCAGGCCAGCTTGAGCTGGGGGAGCCCACAGCTCTTCGACAACCCGCCGAGGGTGAAGGCGAGGGCGGGCCCGTCATGGGCCGCGCTCGGCGGAGGCTCGTCCTCGACCCGGAAGGAGAAGTCGGCGAACACCTCATCGGAGACGAGGGCGAGGTTTCGCTCGGCGGCGAGGGTCTCCAGGGCGGCCCGGTCCTCGGGGGCGAGGTAGGCGCCGGTGGGGTTCCCGGGGCTCACGACGATGATGGCCCGCGCGCGCGTCGAGATGGCCCGACGCAGGGCATCGAGATCGATGTGCCACGAGCCGTGGTGCTCGAGCGGGTACCCCCGGACCTGCACCGACTCGAGCGTGGCGAGGTACTCGAACAGCGGGTATCCCGGCCGCGGCACGAGGATCTCGTCGCCGGGGTCGCAGAGCAGCTTGAAGAGAAAGCCGTAGGCCTCGCTCGTGCTCGCGGTGAGGACGACGCGGTCGGGGGCGATCTCGATGCCGCGGCGGGCGTAGTCTGCCGCCACCGCCTCGCGAGCGGAGAGGAGGCCGAAGGGGGCGGGGTCGTAGCGCCGGCCACCGGGTTGGGCCAGGGGGGCGAGCAGATCCTCGGGGTAGGGAATCTCCGCCCGGGTGGGGTTCGACTCCGTGAGGTCGAGGACGCCTGCGCGCGCCGCGCGCTTCCGGGCCAGCAGCCGGGACAGGCGGTTGGGCCGGAGGTCCCATCGGGTTCGCGTCGAGAACATGGGATGGGGGGCATCCTAATGCAGCGCGGCGCCGGTGTGCTCGTCTTGACCTGGGTGGGCGCCGGGCCCTACTCTTCCCCCCAGCCTGCCATGACACCAGCCCGCGGCGCACTCCTCGTCTCGATCCTCGCTCTCGTGGCCTGCTCCGGGTCGGAGTCCCCTCCGGTCGCGGAGGTGTCTCCATCTCCCGAGAACGAGGCCCGGCCCCTCCCGAACCCGCTTCCGGAGGTGCTGGCCCGCGTCAACGGTCATGCGATCCGGCTGACCGAGGTCGTGCCCCTGACCCGCGACGAGCTCCGTCGGTTCATACCGTCGGAGCGCGACGCGAAGACCCCCATCGTCCTGCGGCGGGCCCTGCGGCGCTACATCGACCAGGAGCTGTTGCTACAGGAGGCCCTGGCCCGCGGGGTCGAGGCCGACACGCGGGCCATCGAGCGAGAGTACGATCAGGCCCGGCGGGAGCACCCGGACGAGGAGGCCTGGGTCGCGTTCCTGGCCCAGCTCGGGTTCGAGCCGCAGTCCTTCAAGGCCGCCCTGCGGATCCGACACACCGTGGCCGCCCTGATCCGGCAGGAGGCGAACCTCGGCCCGGTGACCGACGAGGAGGCCCGCGCCGCCTTCGAGGCCGATCCGCAGGCTTTCACGCCGCCGGGGGCTTCGAGCCCGCCGCCTTTCGAGACGGTGAGGGAGAAGGTCAGGAAGGCGGTTCAGGAACAGAAGGAGAACGAGGTCGCGTCGCATCTCGTCGAGGAGCTGCGGGCCCGGGCGCGCATCGAGACGTTCATCTGATCGACGTCCCGACCACGCCGCCACCGGGATCCGGACCCTCCCGGCTGCGCTCTAGCCGGCGGCCGCGCTTCCGCCGCCTTCCTCGGTCAGGTTCTCGGCCTGGACCACGCGATTGCGGCCGTTCTGCTTGGCCGCGTAGAGGGCGCGGTCGGCGAGGTCGACGAGATCCTCCGGGCGCATACCCCCGCGGGGCACCGTCGAGGCCGATCCCAGGCTGACGGTGAGCACCGGGGCGACGTCGGAGGAGCTGTGCTCGATGTCGAGCGCCTCGACGCGGGCCCGCACCCGCTCGGCCAGAAGCCGGGCGCCTTCCGTGTCGGTGTCGACCAGCAGGCCCACGAACTCCTCCCCGCCGTAGCGGGCGGCGAGGTCGGCGGGGCGGTTCAGGGTGTCCTCGACCGCCTGCGCGACCCGGACCAGGCAGTCGTCGCCGGCCTGGTGACCGTAGGTGTCGTTGAAGAGCTTGAAGTGGTCGATGTCGCAGAAGAGAAGGGAGAGGCTGGCGCCGTCGCGGGCCGCCCGCTTCCACTCCTGACGCAGCACGTCGTCGAAGCGGCGACGGTTGGCGATCCCGGTGAGGGTGTCGAGGGCGGAGAGCCGCTCGAGCAGCCGGTTCTTGTCCTCGAGCTGTCGGCGGATCTCGACCAGGTCGCGGTTGGCCCGCTCCACCTGCTCGGCGTAGGCCTGGAGCTTGATGTTGTCGCCGGCGAGGGCCTCGAGGTCATGGCGGGAGCGGTCGGAGAAGATCTTGAGCAGAGCCATCAGCGAGGCCGGATTGTGCGCAATGTGCTGCCAGAACGCCGCCTCGGGGATCTCCAGCACCTCGGTCTCGTCGAGGGCCCGGAGGGTCGCGGCGCGCTCGCGCGACTCGATCAGCGCCATCTCCCCGAAGCAGTCGCCGGGGCTGCCCACCGCCACCTGTTTCCCGCTGCGCGACACCACGAGGTGGCCGGAGAGCACGACGAACATCGCGTGGCCCTCCTCGCCCTCACGGCAGAGGGCCTCTCCCGCCTGGAGGACGAGGCGCCGGCAGAGGCCCAACAAGCCCCGCAGATCCGGTTCCGACAGCGGCGCGAGCAGAGCCGTGTCCCGGATCATGTTCAGGAGGGCGTCCTGGCTCACCGCCATCACCGGAAGAGCGCAATCCCCTTCCTGCGCGTCGAACTCGACGCCGCGCGACACTCCATTGGTTCGATGATAGCCGGTTTTTGAGGCCCGGAGGGTCTCGAAGTGGACCTGGAGACCGACAGCACGAGCCGGCTTCCAGGCGGGGAGCCGGCCCTCAGTCCCGCTTCGTGATCCGCACCCGGAAGACCACTGGTCCCTCCTCGAGCGGGGTCCACTCGAACCGGCCCGGGCGCTGTTGGCCGGCTCCCGCTCCATCCTCATCCTGCCCGGTGTCGGCGGCCCGGTCCATGACCCACGTCATGTGCGCCTGGAGGTGGCGGCTCGGCGCCTTGCCGAGCCCGGCGAACGCCCGGAGACGAGGTTGCGCCCCCAGGACTCGAGCTCACGCAGGGTCTGCACGACCTCGATGCCGGTCTGGGGACGGGGCGCCCCCTCGCCGCCGACGACCAGCGCGACCTTCGAGGGCAGGCGTTCGCGGAGCCGGCGGAGCGTGGCGGGGGTCGAGCCCCCTCTGGTCTCCAGCGAGACGCTCAGCCCCACGGCTGCCGCCCCGAGGTCGGTGGCGAGGGAGGCGACCTGCGTTGGAGGCATCTGCGTGCCGAGATACAGAATCCGGCACCCGACCGAGGCCAGAAGCAACGCGGCCATCAGCAGCCCGAGGCCATGGGCCTCGGCGGGCAGGGTGGCCAGGACGACGAGGGGGCCCGTGGCCTTCTCTTCGTAGGGCAGCCGCAGGGAGCGGAGGAGGTCGCCCACCCGCTCGGCGAGAAAGTGCTCGTGGCGGACCTCGAGCTCACCGCTCTCCCAGCCGTCGCCCACGGCCCGAACGAGCGGTGCAATGCGCTCCTCCAGGAATTCCGCGGGTGTCATGCGCCCCCAGTCCCCGAGAAGGGTGAGGGTGAGCCGGTCCGCGTCGAAGGCCTCAACCAGCCGCAGTAGCCCGGAGAGGTCCTCGGCGGGTGGCAGACTCGCCGAGGTCACCGGTCGACCGGCCTCGGTGCTCTCGAGAAGCTGATCCAGGGCTCTGTCCGAGGCCCCGACGACCTGCCCCGCGCGGTGGCCGCGAGAGAGCGCCTGCGCGATGCGTCGCAGCCGGGGGACGGCGTCGATCGGGTACACCCGGTGCCCGGAGGGCTTGCGCTGGGGGACGGGGAACCCGTACCGATTCTCCCAGGTGCGAAGGGTCTCGACGGCGATCCCGGTCGCCTTGCCCAGCGCCCCGATAGACAGCCAGGGGCCGTCGCTCTGCTTCTCGTGTCGCGATCGGGCCTTCATCTCGTATTCGCCTCGCCACCCCAAGCATACCGTGGTCAAAAGCTACGCACAATCCCATCGCCCGGCAGGCCCCCGGTTGCTCTTCGCCCCGGTCTGTGTTCATCTCTTGGGTCACGGCACGGAAGCGATTCGGGTCTGGTGACCTGCGCGGCCTTCAAAGCCGTCCGGCTCCGGGTTGATCCCCGGAGCGGTGGGTTCGATTCCCACCCGCTTCCGCCAACTTCCGCTGACTGGCATCGACATGCCGCCGCCAACAGCTGTGCACCCGCCCTCGTTTCCTCGCTGGCGGGGTAGCGGTCCAGGGAGCACGGGCGCCCCGAGCAGCCTATCCGCCTGCCTATGATCGCCAGAAGAGCGAGAGCCGTCTCCGCAAGCTGCCTCCCACCACGCAGCGGAAGGGAGGCTGCCGCCGCCTCCGAACACCGGCCGTGGCACCTACCCGAGCCTCCGTAGCCGCGCGCACAGGCGTGGCCCGGAATTGAAGTCCCTATTCACAGTTGGGTATGGTGTCCCCGGAGGCATGGTGGCCGACATCGAGGCTATCCTGCAGAACCTGCTGGCGAGCTACGATTTCGCCGACAAGACGCTTGTGGCCATAGGAGCCGGTGGAGGCCAGTTCGCGGGATATGGATCCCCGGCGCGTCGGGTCATCGCCATCGACTCCGATGCGGCGGCCATCGCGCGGCTCGCTGGGCGGGTCGCCGAGCTTGGGTTGACGGAGAAGTTCGAGCTGATCGCGGGCGACTTCTTCACAGAGCAGCACCGGGGCGACGTGGTCCTGTTCGAGTTCTGCCTGCACGAGATGCCCGACCCCGAGAAGGCCATCGCTCGAGCCCGGGAGATGGCTCCCGATGTCGTGATCATCGACCACTATCCCGGGTCACCGTGGGCCTTCCAGGTGGTCGAAGAGGACAAGGTCGCTCGCTGCTGGGAGGCCATCCGGAGGCGGAGACCTCGGATGGTCAAGTCCTTCGAGGCCCTCCAGCGCTTCGCACGGTACGAGGATCTCCTGGCCAAGGTTTCCACCCAGGGCGAGGTCGCAGTCGAGCGGGCCCAGCCGTTTGCCGACGCCCGAGACATCACCATTCGTGCTTCGTACGCCGTCGTGTTGCTCTAGGCGAGCCTTTCGACCCCGTTGTCGTTTCTCCTGGTCAGTCTGCTGCAATCCTCGCCGCTGCAGGAGCAGTCGGTGAGCGCGACGAACTCCACGCCGTTGAACGCGTAAGCGAGAACGCAGAAGCAGGAGCCGTGCTCGGGATCGGGAATGGCTTCGGCCTGCATGAAGATCCGCGTGTCGGCGGTTCGATTCCGTCCCTGGCCAGCGACCTTCGGGAGCCTTCCACAGGAGACTTCAGAAAGCGCCTTGAGAGAGCTGCGGCTGTCCGCCTTCTGTCCGTGTGCTGGGGTCCGGAAGGGGCAGGGGAGGCACACCGGAAGGCTCTCATTTGCGCCTCTTCTGCCGGGTTTGCCCTTGGGGAGGGGAGGAGCGGTCCCTTCGATTCCCACCGGCTTCGATCCGGCTGCGGCGTGCGGCTGCCCTTCGGGGCCTGAGGCGGTGGCAGCCTCGTAGCAGGCCCCTGCAACCCGTTCACCAAGAGTCCTCTACAAGCGGGCGAAAGACTAGGAATGTCTGGGTCGTTGACGCGTGTCGGCTGGGTCCCTAATGGCAGGCCGCCACAGAGAATGTGGACCTCACGGCGCGAATGGCGGTAGTCTCCACCCGGTAGGCGGCACCTCCCTGGAGGGCGCGCGGCACTGTCAGCCGGGACACGCCTCCGCCCCTACGAGATTCTCGAGCCCCTCGGGGCCGGGGGATCGAAGGCCCGAGCGGCGTCACGCGGAGCCGCGAGAGCGGCAACACGACCTTGCACGTGCCGCGACGCTAGACCGGCTGCACGCCTCTGTCGAAGAAGTGGACGTCGACACGGCGTTCACTCCAGGACACGGATGTTCCGAGGCTCGCAGATCGCCTTGAGCTCCCGGGGCCAGACCGTGACGCTGACCTCGCCGAGGTGCGCGGTCCGCAGCAGGTACATGTAGGTCCTGGACTGGCCGATGCCGCCCCCGATCGAGAGGGGGATCTGGTCGTTGAGGATGGCTTGGTGGTAGGGAAGCTGCAGGAAATCCTCCTGGCCGGACATCTTGAGCTGCACCTTCAGTGTCTGCTTGGTGACGCGGATGCCCATGGAGCTCAGCTCGTGACGGCGACGCGTCACCGGGTTCCAGACCAGGATGTCGCCGTTGAGCCCGTGCATCTGCTGGCCGTCTTTGGTGGTCTCCGTGGCCCAGTCGTCGTAGTCGGCGGCGCGCATCTCGTGGGGGTAGCCGTCCTTGAGGGGCCAGCCGATGCCGATGATGAAGATCGCCGGGGCCACCTCCTGGAGCATCTTCGTCTCGCGCTGCTTGCGCGGCAGGTCCGGATAGCGGTCGAGGATCTCCTCGGCGTGAAAGAACTGCAGCTCGTCCGGGATGTCGGGGTACTTCGACGTCTTGAGGGCGGGAAACCTGTCGCGCGCCATCTCCCCCGCGCCGTGGACGACCTTCCAGATCTTCTCGACGACCTCCCGGAGGAAGTCGAGGTTCCGCTCTTTCGCCGTGATCACGCGCTCCCAGTCCCACTGGTCCACGTACGAGCTGTGGTCGTGGTCGAGGAAGTAGTCCTTGCGCACCGCCTTCATGTCGGTGCAGATCCCCTCTCCCTCGGCGCAGCCGAACTGCTTCAGCGCCATCCGCTTCCATTTCGTTGCCGCCTGCACGACCTGGGCCTGGATCGGCTTCGAGAGCCCCAGACCGCAAGGGAACTCCACCGGCGTGCGGGAGCCGTCCCGGTCCAGGTAGTCGTTCACCCCGCTCTCCCGATCGACGATCAGGGGCACCTGCACCATCTGCAGATTGAGCTCATGGCACAGGTTCTCCTCGATGTAACCCTTGACCGTAAATACAGCCTTCATGCGCTCCATGGGCGACAGCAGTGGCTCGTAGTCGGCGGGAAGGATCTTCTCCACCTCCTCGTAGGTGCTGACTCCGGGGCCCGCCAGGTCTGCCTTCTTGTCTGCTTCTGCCATGTCGTGTCTCCTGCTCTCGTGAAACCGCAAACGGCGGCCCGGAGGCCCGTTCACCTCCCCTGCCGTAGGGACCTCTCCTTCTTGCGCCGTTTGTACCCGATCGAGGCGAAGACGAGGCCCCGGTCCATCAGCCCTCGCCACCACCCCCGCCCCTCCCTGGCCTCGGGCCGCAGCGCACTGGGGCACAATGATCCCATGAACCCACACGAAGAGGACGCCTTCCAGGATCACTACGCCGAGGACGTCGCCCACTGCTACGGCTGCGGACGGCTCAACCCCCGCGGGTACCGCCTGAAGACCCACTGGGAGGGCGAGGAGACCGTGACCCGGTTCACCCCTGCGCCCCACCACACCGCTATCCCCCGCTATGTCTACGGCGGGCTGATCGCCTCGCTCGTCGACTGCCACGGGACGGGCACGGCGGCCGCGGCGGCTGCGCGGGCGGGAGGCCCCGACGCAGCGTCCGTCGACCGGCCCGCGGAGCTGCCCCGCTTCGTCACGGCGTCGCTTCGCGTCGACTACCTCCGGCCCACCCCTCTCGGCCCGGAGCTCGAGGTCCGCGGACGTGCCCTCGAGGTGACCGCCCGCAAGGTCGTGGTCGAGGCCCGGGTCTTGGCAAAGGGCGAGGTGACGGCGCGAGGGGTCGTGGTAGCGGTCCCGATGCCCGAGGAGATGGCCGCGCGGTAGAGACCCGGCGCACCGGCGACGCTGGAAGCCGTCGTCGGTGCGACCGAGACCTCGATCGCTGGGTGCCTGGGGACCCCCTCAGCCCCGTCGCTGACGCCCTCGGGTCGTCGGCGTCGGGGGCTCGGACCATGAAGACGAGCTGGCCGTCGGGGCTCACGTCGTAGCTGCGAGCGTCGTTCCCGGGGGCCCACGAGGACAAAGTGAAGAGGGTGCGGGCCTCGTCGAACTCGAAGGGGGGCCGGGGGTGTACGCATCGGGGAACCCAGTGCACGGTGCCTCGTGACGGGGTGAGGCCCTTCACCTCAGAAGACAGTCTGAACCGCCCCGGGTTCTCCGGAGAGCTCCTCAGTTGAGTCCAGCCATAATGGCTGGAGCCTCCTGTGCGTGATAGTAGCGCTGTTCGTCCTTCGACCACGCGCTGGGTCCGGGTTCCTGCGTGGTACCGCGTCTCTGGAGTAGACGGGAAGGCTGCTAAGACTCCCACCCGCTTCCGCCACGACTCCCGCCCATGGATGCTGTCCCCTCGGGTCGGGGAGGGTCGTGGAAGAGCGGGCTCGGCAACCTCCGCCTTCCTCCATCGGGCGATGTATACTGGCGCGCGTCGACGCGACTGACGAGGATGCCCCCCTACGCTGACTCGGACCGACG
>JAJDNV010000182.1 GCA_022340545.1 Acidobacteriota bacterium
TTCGAGGACCGGGTCGTCCGCGACGTCACCGGCCGTGTGGCCCGTAGTGTGAAGCGGCTCTTCTTTTACTACTACCCAGGGCTCGTCTACACGCACCTCTGGCAGCTCCTCGGGTGGCGGAACCGCGTCCAGACGCTGAACACCTACTCGACCTACTACCAGCACCGGGCCTTCAAGCGGGGCTTGTGGAGGTACAACATCATCTCGGCCACGAAGCCCGACCGGCACTCGCGGTGAGCGTTCCCGAGGCCCCGCGATGCTGACCCGATCGGACGCGCCGCTCTACGAGAGCGCAAACTCGCTCATCTACCGCCTGCCCCCCGGGGAGTACGACTCCCCGGCGATCCTCAAGATCCTCAAGACGGACTATCCCCCGCCGGAGCGGATCGCGCAGTTCAACAACGAGTTCGAGCTGACGAAGGACCTGGACGGAGCGGGGATCCGACGCGCGTACCGGCGCGACAAGGTCGACGGCCGACACGGGATCGTCCTCGAGTACATCGAGGCCCAGACCCTGCGGGAGGCCTTCGCGGGAGGGCGCCAGCCCCTGGTCACCTTCCTCGACGTCGCGGTCAAGATCGCGGAGGCCCTCCAGCAGATCCACGACGCGGGCATCGTCCACAAGGACATCAACTCCGGCAACATCCTCGTCAATCTCGAGACCGGCGCGGTGAAGATCATCGACTTCGGGATCTCCTCGAGGGTGGAGCTTCACACCCACCACCTCGGCAACCCCGCCCGGCTCGAGGGGACGCTCGCCTACATCTCTCCGGAGCAGACGGGGAGGATGAACCGGGTCGTCGACTACCGGACCGACTTCTACTCGCTCGGCGTCACCTTCCACGAGATCCTGACCGGCCAGCTCCCCTTCCCGTCCACGGAGCCGATGGATCTAGTGCACAGCCACATCGCCCGGAACCCGGAGCCGGTCCATCGGATCCGGGAGGACCTGCCCGAGGTCCTGAGCTCGATCGTCGGCCGTTTGATGGCGAAGGATGCCGACGACCGCTACCAGTCGGCGCTGGGCCTCCAGGCCGACCTCGAAGAGTGCCGGAGGCAGTGGGAGAAGGGCCAGCGGATCGTCGCGTTCACCCTGGGGACGAAGGACGTCGCCGCCCGTTTCCAGGTTCCCCAGAAGCTCTACGGGCGGCAGGGGGAGACCGCCGAGCTCCTGGAGGCCTTCGACCGCGTCGCCCGCGGCGCCATGGAGATGGTCCTCGTGCGGGGCTACTCCGGGGTCGGGAAGTCGGCCCTGGTGAGCGAGATCCACAAGCCCGTCACCTTGAAACGCGGTCACTTCGTGGACGGGAAGTACGACCAGTACAAGCGCAACATCCCGTATTCCGCCATCGGTCAGGCCCTGGGGGACTTCTGCGGGTACCTCCTGGCCGAGAGCGAGGAGGCGCTGGCCGGCTGGCGCAAGCGGATCCAGCGCGCGGTCGGGGAGAACGGCCAGCTGCTCGTGGACATCGTGCCTTCCCTCGAGCTCGTCCTCGGTGAGCAGCCCCCGGTCGCGAAGTTGCCCCCGCCGGAGACCCTGGCCCGGTTCCTCCTGGTCTTCCAGCGCTTCATCGCCGCGATCAGCCGGGAGGACCACCCCCTGGTGCTCTTCCTCGACGACCTCCAGTGGGCCGACTCCGCCTCGCTCCACCTGATCAAGGCCCTGCTGACGGACGAGGAGAACCGCCACCTCCTCCTCGTCGGGGCGTACCGCGACAACGAGGTGGAGGCCGGTCATCCCCTGACGGTGATGCAGGACGAGGCCCGGCAGGAGGGGGCGGCGCTGTCGTTCATCGACCTGCAGCCGCTCGGCCTCGAGCACCTCTCCGAGCTGCTTCGCGACACCACCCATGCCGACGATGTCCAGGCCCTGGCCGAGCTGGTCGAGGCGAAGACGGGGGGCAACGCGTTCTTCGCCCACCAGTTCCTGAAGGCGCTGCACGAGCAGGGGCTGCTCACCTTCGATGCCGCCGGACGAACCTGGACCGCCGACGTCGCCCGGATCCGGCAGAGCGGCATGACCGACAACGTCGTCGAGCTGATGGCGGGAAAGATCCGCGCCCTGCCCACCTCCACCCAGGACGTGCTCCGCCTGGCCTCCTGCATCGGCAACACCTTCGACCTGGAGACCCTCCGCCTCGTCCGCGAGGATGAAGAGCCGCCGACCTCCTCCGCCCTCTGGCGGCTCGTGGAGGAAGGGCTCATCCTTCCCCTCGACGACAGCTACAAGCTCCTTCCGGTCGCCGATCCGGCCCGAACTGACACCAACGTGACGCTGCGCTTCCTTCACGACCGTGTGCAGCAGGCGGCCTATTCGCTGATCCCGCCCGAAGAGCAGCCGGCGACCCACCTCCGCATCGGGCGCCTCCTCCTCGAAAGCACCCCGGACCCGCACGAATCGGTATTCGAGGTGGTCTCCCAGCTGAACAAGGGCATCGAGCTGATCACGAGCCCGGAGGAGAAGGTGCTGCTGGCCGGGCTGAACCTGCAGGCGGGTCAGAGGGCGAAGGAGTCCACCGCCAACCTGGCCGCCCGCGCCCACGCCACGGTAGCCCTCTCGCTCCTGACCCCGGAGGACTGGCGCCGCAACTACCGACTGGCCTTCGACTCCCATCTCCTCGGCGCCGAAGCCCACTACCTCACCGGCGACTTCGCCCGGGCCGAGGAGCTCATCCACCGGTGCCTGCAGAACGCCGACGACGCGTACGACAAGGCGGACGTCTACTCCCTCCTGATGCTCCGCCAGACCATGTCCTCACAGTACGCCGAAGCCATCGAGAGCGCGCGCCAGGCCCTCGCCCTCCTCGACTTCGAGCTGCCCCACGCGGACCTCTCGGCCCGCATCGCCGAGGAGATGGGGTGGCTGCTCCAGCACTTCGAGGCGAACGGGATGGAGGGCCTCGACGACGGTCCGGACATGGAGGCGCGGGACAAGCTCGCGACCATGAAGGTCCTGGACAACCTGTCTGCCCCCACCTACGTGTCAGGGCAGACGGAGCTCTGGATCCTGCACGTGCTCCTCAAGGTCCGCCTCTCGATCGAGCACGGCAACTGCCCGGAGACCGGGTATGCCTTCTCCGAGCTGGGCCTCATCTTCTGCATCCTCGGGCCGGCCCAATACGGCTTCCCGGCGGGGGAGCTCTCGCGCCGCCTGGGAGAGAAGTTCAAGGACGTCTCGCTGCGGCACAAGGCCCGCTCGCTCCACCTCATCGCCAACTACATCACGCCCTGGTTCAAGCACTTCGCCGAGACCGAGAGCACCAACGCCGAGTCCTACCAGGCGAGCCTCGAGTCGGGCGAGCTGATCTTCGCCGGCTACACCGTCTTCCACCCCTTCTACAACTGGTTCACGACGGGGGCGACGTCGCTGGGCGAGCTGCTCGAGAAGATCCCCTCGAGCCAGGCCTTCTCGAAGAAGATCCGCCACGACCTCGCCTTCAACTCACTGCGTGGGATGGAATTGCTCGTCGCCAACCTCCAGGGTGCGACCGCCGACCGCGAGACGTTCCGAAGCGGCGACCTCGACGAGGCCGGGTTCCTGAGGACCTGCAACGACGACCGGGACTTCTACTCCATCGCCCTCTTTCACGTCTTCAAGGCGAAGGTCCTCTACCTGTACCGGGACCTCGACCAGGCGCTGGAGTCCTTCCGCAAGACGATCGACCTCGCCGGCCCGCTGAGCGGCCACGCCGCGGCGCTGGGCACCCGCAACGCCACCCACTCGCTCATCCTGCTCGGGCTGTGCGACGACGCCGAGCCGGCGGCGCGAAAGGCCCACCTCGACGAGGTCGAGGGCAACCAGGAGCAGCTGAGGGCCTGGGCCGAGAATTGCCCGGAGAACTTCGCCCACAAGCACCTGCTGGTGGAGGCGGAGAAGGCGCGGGTCCTCGGGCAGAAGGACGAAGCCCTGCGTCTCTACATCGAGTCCATCCACTCGGCGCAGGAGAACGCCTTCGTGCACGAGGAGGCGCTGGCCAACGAGCTGGCCGCCCGCTACTGGCTTGGGGAGGGGAACGCGATCTACGCCCGCGCCCATCTCCTCGAGGCCCGCTACGGCTACCAGCGCTGGGGGGCCACCCGCAAGGTGGAGCAGCTCGACGCCGAGCACCCCCTCCTTCTCGGCGGCACAGAGAGGAAGGGCTCGACCCTCACCTCCACGACCAGCACCTCCACCACGACCACGACGGGGAGTAGCGCAGCCGAGACCCTCGACGTGGTGACGGTCGTCAAGGCCTCGCAGGCCCTCTCCGGAGAGATGGTCCTGGCCAGCCTGCTCGAGAAGATGACCCGCATCGTGATGGAGAGCGCGGGGGCCCAGAAGGCCGCCCTCCTCCTGGAGAAGGACGGCCACTGGTACGTGGAGGCGGAGGGCACGGTGGACGGGACCGAGGTCCAGGTTCTCCAGTCGGTCCCGCTGGAGGACGCCGGGAGCCTCCCCGCCTCGATCCTGAACTCCGTCGTCCGCACGAGGCGCGAGATCCTGCGTGACGACCCCGCGCGGGACGGCGTCTTCTCGCGTGACGCCTACCTACGACGCGTCCAGCCGAGGTCGGTCCTGGCGATGCCCCTCGTCCACCAGGGAAACCTGGGCGGCCTCCTGTACCTGGAGAACGACCTGACCGCCGGCGCCTTCACGCCGGACCGGGTGGAGCTGCTGCGCCTCCTCTCGTCCCAGATGGCGGTGTCGATCGCGAACGCGCGCCTCTACGAGAACGTGTCCGAGCTCAGCCGGGCGTACCGGCGCTTCGTCCCGCACGAGTTCCTCCGGACGCTGGGGCACGAGAGCATCCTGAACGTCCGGCTGGGCGACCAGATCCGGCAGGAGATGACCGTCCTCTTCTCCGACATCCGCTCCTACACCACGCTGTCGGAGGGCATGACACCCGAGGAGAACTTCAACTTCATCAACGCTTATCTGAAGCGGGTCGGGCCCGCGATCAAGCGGAACGGGGGCTTCATCAACCAGTACTACGGGGACGGCATCATGGCCATCTTCCCGAACCGCCCGGAGGACGCCCTGCGCGGCGCCCTGGAGGTTCTCAAGAAGCTGGCCGCCTACAACGTCGAGCGCGAGCGCAAGGGTCGACAACCCATCCACATGGGCGTGGGGCTGCACACCGGGAAGCTGATGCTCGGGGTGATCGGCGACGAGGACCGCCACGACACCGGTGTCATATCCGACGCCGTCAACACCGCGGCCCGGGTGGAGGGGCTCACGAAGATCTACGGGGCCTCGATCATCCTCAGCGAGGACTGCCGCCTCGGGATCCCCGATATCGAGAGCTACGGACACCGCTTCCTGGGTCGAGTCCAGGTGAAAGGGCGCGCGCAGGCCCTGGCCGTCTACGAGTTCTACGACGGCGAGCCCGAGGAGATCATCGCCCTCAAGCAGCAGACGAAGGACCTGCTGGCCCAGGCCCTGGACGACTACTTTGCGAAGAGGTTCCCCGAGGCCGCGGTCTCGCTGAAGAAGGTCCTCGAGTCGTTCCCGGGGGACAAGACCGCCCGACGCTACCTCGAAAACGCCGCCCGCTACATGGTGGAGGGGGTCGAGGACGGTTGGAGCGGCGTCGAGAAGATGACGGAGAAGTAGCGGGTCCGCTCTGGGCTCGCGAAGGAGGGGAATCCTGTCAAACGAGAAGCCTTTGACCCTCGACGAAGTGCTGGCGAGCGAGCACAGGGCCCTGCGACCGGATTCGCGCGCAGAGAAGGAGAGCGCGGCCCGCCGCGACGAGCAGCCCCTGAGCGCGCTCTGCATCTCCGGAGGGGGGATCCGCAGCGCCACGTTCGGGCTCGGGGCGATCCAGGGGCTGGCCGAGCGCGGGGTGCTGGAGCAGTTCGACTACCTGTCGACGGTGTCGGGCGGCGGCTATATCGGCAGCTGGCTCACGGCCTGGGCGAGCCGGGCCGGCGGCCTCGGGGGTGTCGTCCCCCGGCTCCGCCGCGACGCCGCGCCGCCCGCGGAGGGCGAGCCCGATCCGATCCAGCACCTGAGGGAGTACAACAGCTACCTCTCGCCGCGGCTCGGGGCCTTCTCGACGGACCTGTGGACTCTCGTCGCCACCGTACTGCGGAACATCCTCCTCAACTGGCTGGTTCTCATCCCGCTGCTGATGTTCGTGCTGATGCTGCCGCGCCTCTTCCTGTCCCTTCTCGTGTTCCCCGAGATCATCTTCTCTTCGGCCGTCTTCCCGGCCGGCGGCGAGCTCCTCAGCTCGACTCTCGGGCGGCCCAAACCCGACTACGGCGCCCCGGAGCTGGACGCGATCAGCACCTCGCTGCCGGTGGCCTGGGTCCTTCCCGCGCTGAGCGTCGCTCTGCTCGCCGCGGCCTTCTTCTTCACGCTGCGCTACCTGCCGGGGGTGGGGGGGCGCGACCACTCTCGCTTTGCGTACATCCGCGGGGTCCTCGTCCCGCTGATCGGCGCCGTGCTCGCGTTCATGGCCTTCGACTCGTTGCACTACCTCGGGACCTTCTACACCGAGGTGAGCAACGTCTGGAACATCCTCTGGTGGATGCTCCTGGCCAGCGGCGCGGCGTGGCTGCTGAACGTGGTGGTGAATCCCCGGCCGTTCCGCGAGCGCCTCCGGCTGCTCTTCGGCCCGCTGTCGCTGGCCGTGGTCGCGATGGCCGCGGGCACGGGCTTCGCCACCTGGGTGGCGACGAACTTCGTCCTGTGGAACCCGAACCCGGAGCTCGACATCTCCTGGGCCGCCTACGTCACCCTCGGCCTGCCGGTGATCCTTCTCGGCTTCGGCGTCGGCACCGTGCTCTTCGTCGGGCTCTCGAGCACCTTTCTCCAGGACGAGGACCGGGAGTGGATGTCGCGCGCGATGGCCGGCGTGCTGCTCGTGGGCGTGGGGTGGCTGGCGGTGTGCGGCGTCGTGCTCGTGCTCCCGCAGTGGGCCCTCACCTGGCGCGCCTGGGGACACGGCGTGCTGGCCACCGTGGCCGCGGTCTGCGCGTGGCTGAGCACGTCCGGCGGGTCCTTCGTGGCCAACGCCAACCCCGGGGCGGGGGGGACACGAGCGCCGGCGCGGGCGCTGTCCGTCGCGGCCCGCGTGGCGCCACCCGTCTTCATCGCCCTCCTCGCCGGCGCCCTCTCGGTGCTGACGAACGTCCTGCTGCAGGGTCTGCACGAGCTCGGGGGAGCGGCGCTCCTGGGTCCCACGGGGCAGCCCGTCGACTGGCACGACCACTACGGGATGCTGACCCGCTCCCATCCCGGCCACGTCGCCCTGCTGGCCGCCGGCTTCCTCGCCCTGAGCTGGATCACCGCGCGCTACGTGAACATCAACACGTTCTCGCTCCACACGATGTACCGCGACCGGCTGGTTCGGGCCTACCTCGGCGCCTCGAACCCGGATCGCCGGGCCTCTCACTTCACCGGCTTCGCCCG
>JAJDNV010000183.1 GCA_022340545.1 Acidobacteriota bacterium
GAGGAAGTGCATGATCTCCGACGAGGGCGTGATCGGGTAGCCGGAGAAGAACTCACAGTCGGCGAAGAGTGCGGCCGCCGCGCAGATCTCGTTCCCGTCCACGGTGATCTTGTCCTTCCCCGGCCCGGTGGGCGGGTCGAGCGTGCGGGGCTGCGTGAGCGGGTGGTCGAGCGCCCACTGCACTCCGGCAGCGAAGGCCTGCTCGTTGCCCGCCACCACCTCCGGGCCCTTCTTGCCGAACCTCTTCCGGAGCCCCTCGACGATCAACTCGCGGTCCAGGCCGGTCCAGCCGGAGAGGAGCCCGAGGACCACCAGGTTCTTCGCACGCTCGGTGCCGGCGGCCTCCTTGGCCATCTCCCCGATCGGGAGAGATATGACCTCCCGGGGTCTCACTCCGGGCAGGGGAAGATGGTCCGGGGCCACGCCGGTCCGGCTATCGTAGACGACGGTCGTGGCCCCGCCCACGGGCAGCTCGCCGCCGAACTTGAGGAAGTCCTCCCAGTTGAGGGCAACCGCGATGTCGATCGCGCCCCCGGTGCTCAGGATCGGCTCGGTGCATAGCCGGAGGCGGCAGGACGACTCGCCCCCGCGGATCTGCGGTCCGAAGCTCTTGGTGAGCAGGGCGTGATACCCCCGGAGGCCCGCCGCCGTCATGAAGGCGTCGCCCGCCGAGACGATGCCGTCGCCGCCCGAACCCGCCATTCCAATGATGAGATCGCTGCTCATGCTCCCTCTCCGGGGCCCGCCTGTCGGACTCCCTGGGCCGAACACACCCTGCCCTCCGGTCCCTCGAGCAACCGGGATGCCAGCCGTGCGCCCCGTCACTCCGACCCGCCCCCGCGGCGGCGCGACGCCGTCTCCGGGCTGTCTATTGTCTCATTGGCGGTCTCTCGCCGCCCGGGCCCCCGGCTCGCGGCCTCCCGTCGGTCCACCCCGCGAGGTCGAATCGGCGCAAGAAGTTCGTAGCATTTGGCTTGGCGCCCATTATTTTTCGTCCGGTCGACGCTCCGGGAACGGCGGCGCCACCCCAGCCGTACTTCCATGCGGAGGTGTTTGGTGGCGAAGTTCCTCCTCTGGCTGATCCTTCTCGTCCTGTGCTGGCCGCTGGCGCTGCTGGGCCTCGTCCTCTACCCGCTGGTCTGGCTCCTCCTGCTCCCCTTTCGGCTTCTCGGGATCGCGGTCGAGGGCGCCTTCGAGTTGCTGCGCTCCCTGATCCTGCTGCCGGCGCGGCTGCTCCGCGGGCCAAAGGCCGCCTGATACCGAGCTCCCACCGCCCGGGGGGACCCGAGCCGGGCGCCGGCCGTGACCCCGCCGCGGCGTCTGGAGTATCCTGCCGTCCTTCCCGCAGGAGAGCCTCCATGAGCACCCCCGAAGCGCCGAGTGACGCCGTCAGCCCTGTCGAGGAGATCCGCGCCCGTTTCCCGGCTCTCGAGCGGCGGCAGGGGGGGCACACCGTGGCGTATTTCGATGGCCCCGGGGGCACCCAGGTCCCGCGCTCCGTGGTGCGAGACATGTCGGACTACCTTCTCCACCACAACGCCAACTGCCACTGGGCCTTCGGGACGAGCATCGAGACGGACGCCGCCCTGCTGACGGCCCGTGAGGCCCTGGCCGACTTCGTGGGGGGAGATCCGTTCGAGATCGCCTTCGGGGCCAACATGACGTCGCTCACGTTCCACCTCGGGCGCACTCTCGGTCGCGCCTGGGGTCCGGGGGATGAGATCGTCGTCACCGAGCTCGACCACCACGCCAACATCGACCCCTGGCGGGCGCTGGCCCGCGAGCGAGGCCTCTCCGTCCAGGCCGTGCCCTTCCGCCTCGACGACGGGCAGCTCGACATGGACGCGCTCGAGCAGGTCCTCTCCGTGAAGACGCGGCTCCTCGCGATCGGGGCCGCCTCGAACGCGCTTGGCACCATTAACGACGTCGCCCGGGCCGCCCGACTGGCCCGCGAACACGGCACGCTCGTCTTCGTCGACGCCGTCCACTACGCCCCGCACGCGCTCGTGGACGTCGCCGCTCTGGGCTGCGACTTCCTGGCCTGCTCGACCTACAAGTTCTACGGCCCCCACGTGGGGGTCCTCTGGGGCCGCCAGGCCCTCCTCGAAAGTCTCGACGTACCCAAGGTTGAGCCCGCCCCGGAGGAGGCGCCGAGCCGGTTCGAGACCGGCACGCAGAACCACGAGGGGATCGTGGGGGCGGCCGCCGCCGTGGACTTCCTCGCGTCACTGGGCGAGGGCCCGGATCGGAGGGCTCGCCTCGCTCGGGTCCAGGAAGGTCTCCACGCACGCGGACAGCGGCTGACCGAGAGGCTCTGGTCGGGCCTCGGAGCCATCCCCGGCGTCACCCTCTACGGGCCACCGCCGACGGCGGAGCGCACGCCCACCGTCGTCTTCACCCTGGAGGGACAGGCTTCCGAAGACGTCGCGCGGGCCCTCAACAGCCTCGGGCTCTTCGTCTCGCACGGGGACTTCTACGCGACGACGGTCGCGCGCCGCCTCGGCCACGGCGAGGACGGTCTCGTGCGCGCGGGGTGTGCCTGCTACACCACGACCGCGGAAGTGGACCGGCTGATCGAGGGCGTGGCCGCGACCGCCCGCTGAAGCGATAGCTTCGGGTCCAGGAAGCAGATGCGGTTGGCCAACAGGCCTGCACTCGCTGGCATGTCCTTTCCCTGAGGACATGCCGGCGGACGTGGCCTATCCCAGGGAGTTTCCCAGCCTGTCGGAGGCGACGCTGGCGCGTCGCGACTTACATTCGGGGTCGACGCTCGTCTCGCAAGCTCGACTTCGCGTCCCCCGAGCCCCCTACGTGGGGAGGGATAGGGTGGGGGGTCATTGAATAGTCAGTGCGCCGCCCGGCCCCCGTACGCCTTCTCCCCGGCCCTCACGGCCACCGGCAGCCAGTTCTGCTTCGGGGGCAGGGGACACGTCGCGTAGGGGGTGAACGCACAGGGCGGGTTGTAGGCCTTGTTGAAGTCGAGGACCACCCGGCCCTGCCTCGGCAGGTCGGAGTACAAGAACCGACCGGAGCCGTATGTGCTCTCACCGCTGGTTCGGTCGCGCAGGATGAAGAACAGCTCCAGACTCTGCGGGTCCTCGAGAACCCCGTCGAGGCGGACGGCCTCACCGTGCAGCTCGAACTCCGCGTGGCCGGGGCTCGGCATGGTCGTGGTCTCGCCGAGCACGTTCGGCACCGTCAGGGGACGGGGCACGGGATAGGACACCCACCGTGCCTCCACACGGTAGGCCTCGTCGATCGGGAACCAGCTCAGCCCCGAGAAGTCCCGCCGAACCGGGCTGTTCTTGTCCTTCACCCGGATGCCGAAACGGCCTCCCCGCTCGATCACGTACATCGTCAGGGAGCCCAGCTCGAGGACATCGGGCTCGCCCGAGGTGTCCGGTCGCATGGAACGCGGCCCGGTGATGGCCTGACCGTCGATCGTCCCCGCCACGCCACTCGCCAGGTTCAGCGTGGTCCGTCCGGCCGCGAAGTTGAACGACCCGGCCCGGGCCGGGGCCGAGCCCTCGGGAAGAACGATGTCCGAAGCCGGGTGTGTGCCGAAGCGGTTCGGGCCCTCCTTCAGCCAGAAGAGACCGGCGAGGGTCAGCCAGCCCCCGTCGGCCTTCAGGCGCGCCTCGCGCTGGTCCCTCCACTCCTGAACCTCCGCCCGGTAGGCCTCGTCGGCCACCGTCGGGGCCGCGACGAGAGCGCCCAGGACCGTCAGAATCGTCAAGTTCTTCATGGTCGTCGTCATCTTCGACCACCTCAGCCTCTTGTTTGTCTCTCCGCAGCTTGTGAATGCTTCTCGAAGACGGAACGGAAGACTCCGGGAACGTCGGCCAACGCGGCGTTCCCGGAGTGGTCAAGGATAGACGAAAACGCATTTGATTCCCGCCGTTACCCCCTCTATCCTCAACCATAACGTGGGCCACTTCCGGCCCCGGGGAGGCGAGCAGCATGGCCGTGGCCGACGCGACCCAACGTGAGCTGTCCTACCGAAAGCGCCTCGTCGAGATCGCCAACGTCATCAACTCCGCACCGGGCATCCCGGAGATCCTCGTCGACATCAAGGACCGGATGCTCGACCTGGTGGACGCGGAGCGGGTGACGATCTTCGCGCTCGACACGAAGAACCAGCAGCTCTTCTCGCTCTTCAAGGCCGGGCAGGAGGTCAAGGAGATCCGGGTCCCCAAGACCTTCGCTTCCATCGCCGGGTTCACCGCCCTGTCTCGCAAGACCGCGAACATCCACAACGCTTACGACGCGGCCGAGCTCGCCCGCTTCCACGCCAACCTGCGCTTCGACGCCCGCTGGGACCAGTCCTCGGGTTTCCGCACGACCCAGGTGCTCTCGAGCCCGATCCTGTTCGACAAATACCTCCTCGGTGTCCTCCAGCTGATCAACAAGCGAGGCGGGGGCGCCTTCTCCCGCCCCGACGAGGAGGCAGTGGAGGAGCTCGCGAAGATCCTCGGGATCGCGTTCTACAACCAGCACCGGGCCGCCCGGTCGAACAAGCCCTCCAAGTTCGGCGGCCTCGTGGACAAGGGGCTCGTCTCAGAGAAGGACATGGAGAAGGTCATCTCCTCCGCCCGCGTCAACCAGATCGACGTGGCCAAGGTGCTCCAGGAGGAGCTCCACATCGCCCCGGAGGAGATCCTCGCGTCCATGGCCCAGTTCTACAACTGCGGCTTCTGGGTGCCGGGCGACACGCTGATGCCCGAGGATCTCAAGGGCCGCGTCGCTCTCGACTTCCTCAAGAGGAACGTCTGTGCCCCCCTGGAGCGCCAGGGCACGACCGTGCGCGTGGCGGTCGAGGACCCCTACGACCTCACCCGCCTCGACTCCATCAAGGCGATGAACCTTGCGCCGCGCTACGAGTTCCTGGTCGGCCTGCGTGACGACATCCTCGATTACGTGCGCAAGAGCTACGGCGAGACCGGCCCTGCGGTGGAGGAGGCCGACCTGGGGAGGATCATCCTCGACCTGGGCTCCGGGGAGGAAGACGAGCTCGAGGGCGCCGAGGAGGAGGCCCCGGAGATCGACGAGACCGACAGCGGTGTCGTGCGCCTCTGCAACCAGATCATCATCGACGCTTACAACCGCGGGGCCTCCGACATCCACGTGGAGCCCTACGGAAAGCGGTCCCCCACGATCGTCCGCCTGCGGATCGACGGCGAGTGCGAGAAGTACATCGAGGTGCCGGCCCCCCACCGCAACGCCCTCGTGCAGCGTCTCAAGATCATGTCCAAGCTGGACATCGCCGAGCGGCGCAAGCCCCAGGACGGCAAGATCCGCTTCCGTGGCCCCATGGGCTCCATCGAGCTGCGCGTAGCCACCATCCCCACGTCGGGGGGCAACGAGGACGTGGTCATGCGGATCCTCGCCGCCTCGAAGCCGCTTCCGCTGGACAGGATGGGCTTCTCGGAGCGGAACATCCGCGAGTTCAAGGCGATCCTCGAGAAGCCCTACGGCATCTGCCTCGTCGTGGGCCCCACCGGATCGGGGAAGACCACGACCCTGCACTCCGCCCTCGGCCACATCAACCGTGTCGAGACGAAGATCTGGACCGCGGAGGACCCGGTCGAGATCACCCAGCCCGGCCTGCGCCAGGTCCAGGTCCACCCCAAGATCGACTTCACCTTCGCCACCGCCATGCGCTCGTTCCTCCGCGCCGACCCCGACGTCATCATGGTCGGGGAGATGCGCGACCACGAGACCGCGGCCATCGGCATCGAGGCCTCCCTCACCGGCCACCTCGTCTTCTCGACCCTCCACACCAACTCCGCTCCCGAGACGATCATCCGCCTCCTCGACATGGACATCGATCCCTTCAACTTCGCGGACGCGCTGCTCGGGATCATGGCCCAGCGGCTCGTGCGGACGCTGTGCAAGTGCAAGGAGGCCTACAACCCCTCACAGGAGGAGTTCGCCGAGCTCATGCAGGAGTACGGCATGGACCAGTGGCAGAAGCTCGGCATCACCTACTCGCCCTCGTTCCAGCTCGCCCGCCCCAAGGGCTGCTCCAAGTGCGGCGACACCGGCTACAAGGGCCGCATGGGCATCCACGAGCTCCTCGTGGCGACCGACGAGGTGAAGCGACTCGTCCAGAGGCGCAGCACGGTGGAAGAGCTGCGGGGACGGGCGGTGGCGGAGGGGATGACGACGCTCCTCCAGGACGGCATCCAGAAGGTCCTGCAGGGGCACACGGACTTCAAGCAGGTCCGCGCCGTCTGCATGAAGTAGAAGAGGTTCTCATGGCCAACTGGATAGGGGGCAGCGCCCCCGCGATGGCGGGCCAGGTCGCGGGAGGCTTCGTGCTCCTGAGCGCCGCCAACCTCCGCGGGTTCACCCCCGCCGAGCTCCAGACGTTCAAGCTGGAGCTCGAAAAGGCCCTGCGCAATGCGCGCGCGGAGGTGCCCCCGCAGGACGACGCCCTGGCCCAGCAGGCGCGGAACCACAGGATCGGTCGCCTCAGCTCCGCCCAGAAGGTCGTCCAGAATCAGCTCACGAAGCGGCGCTGAGGGGCGGGCTTCTCCACACTTTGAGCACCGGCCTCCCGGATCTCCTCGTCCTCGCCGGCTACATGGTCGGCGTCGTCCTGTTCGGCCTCTGGATCGGCCGGGGACAGCGTGGGGCCGCCGACTACATGCTCGGCGGACGCGACCTTCCGTGGTGGGGGCTGCTGCTCTCCATCGTCGCCACCGAGACCAGCACCGTCACGTTCCTCAGCATCCCCGGCTTCGCCTTCACCCGCGATTTCACCTGGATCCAGATCGCGGCGGGCATGCTCATCGGCCGGCTCCTGGTGGTGGCGCTCCTCCTCCCCCACTACTTCTCGGGCGAGTACTTCACGGCCTACGACGTGCTCCGCCGCCGCTTCGGGGGGGCGACCGCCCAGGCCGCCTCCCTCCTCTTCATCGTCACCCGGAGCCTGGCCGACGGGCTCCGTCTCTTCCTGACCGCGATCGTCCTTCAGGAGCTGGCGGGGATCCCCCTCGCCTGGGCGGTCGTGGCGGTCGGCCTGGCCACCGTCGTCTACACGTTCTTCGGGGGCATGAAGGCCGTCGTGTGGACCGACGCGATCCAGTTCGTGGTCTACATGATCGGCGCGGGGGTCGCGCTGGCGCTCCTGGTCTCGCGCCTCCCCGGGGGCTGGGAGCAGCTCCTGACCGTGGCCGCCGCCGAGGGAAAGCTCCGCGCGGTCGACCCCGGCTTCTCGCTCGGAGAGCCCTACGTGCTTTGGGCCGGCCTGATCGGGGGTGCCTTCCTGACCTTCGGCTCGCACGGGGCGGACCAGCTCATGGTGCAGCGTTATCTGTGCGCCCGCTCCGAGCGCGACGCCGCCCGGGCCCTGGTCACCAGCGGCGTCGTCGTCCTCGTCCAGTTCGCCTTCTTCCTCCTGATCGGGGTCGCGCTCTTCGTCTTCTACCAGGTCTTCCCTCCGGAGGTCGCCTTCGACCGCGCGGACCGGGTGTTTGCCCGCTTCATCATCGACGAGCTCCCCTCCGGCCTTCTCGGCCTCGTCCTCGGTGCGATCTTCGCCGCGGCCATGTCCACCCTCTCGAGCTCGTTGAACTCCTCCGCCACCGCCGCCGCCAACGACTTCTATCGACCCCTCTTCGGCCACGGGAGGTCATCCGGCCACCTGCTGCAGGTGACGCGGGCCTTCACCGTCGTCTTCGCCCTGGTGCAGATCGCGGTGGCCATCAGCGGGCAGTGGATGAGCCGGACGGTGGTCGAGAACGTCCTGACCATCGCCGGCTTCACGACCGGCATCACCCTGGGGGTCTTCCTGCTGGGGCTCTTCGTGCCCCGAACGAGCCAGCGAGCCGCCCTCACCGGTTTCGGCCTCGGCCTGCTCATCATGACGGTGATCGCCTTCGCGACGCCCCTCGCCTGGCCCTGGTACACGGTGGCCGGATCGACGGCGACGTTCCTTTTGGGCCTCGCCGCCTCTCGCGTGTGGCCCGCTTCGGAGACGCCGGCCGCCTTCTGATCTGCGGCCGAGAGGTCGCCGGTCATAGGCCGGGCCGCGAGACGCGCCTCTCGTTTGACGGCGTCCACGACCGCGGTTACGATCGGCGAACTCCATACAAGAAGGTGGGACCGTTGATCGGCCAGACGATTTCGCACTACCGCGTCACTGCGGAGCTGGGCAAGGGTGGCATGGGTGTCGTGTACGAAGCCGAGGACACGAGACTCGGACGCAGGGTGGC
>JAJDNV010000363.1 GCA_022340545.1 Acidobacteriota bacterium
CCGGTCACCGCCGTGACGACGACGACGGGGACGTGGGCCAGATCCGGGTCCTCCTTGAGGTTGCGGTACATCCGCACGCCCGATTCCTCCGGCATGGTGATGTCCAGGCAGATGAGGTCGGGCTTGTGAGCCTTCGTCTTCTCGAGCCCCTCCCGGCCGTCGGCCGCCGACACGGTGGCGTAGCCCTGGTCCTGCAGGAGCATCTCCAGATAGGCCACCACATGGGGCTCGTCGTCCACGACCAGGACCTTTCGTCGATCGCCTTTCTCCGTCACCCTTCCTGCCCTCCTCTCGTCTTCGCCTTGCGCAGGGCCGCGAGGGCCTCGCGCAGGGCTTCGGGGCTCGCACCCTGGATGCTGTGCTCGAGCTCTTCCTTGAGGTCGGTCCGCGGCGTCTTCCGCGGCGAGGGCTCGACGCCCACCGCTCGCGAGATCGCCCGGACATATGACTCCGGGTTGACCGGCTTCTCGAGGTACGTTCCCGGGCCCGACATGACCGCGCTGTCCAGGATGTCCTCGAGGTCCTTCTTGCCGAACTCGTCCTGGGCGTGGGCCGTCACCACGAGGACCGGGATGCGGCTCATCTCCCGGTCCCGCTTGAGCTCGAACAGCAGCTTGTGCCCCGACTTGCGGGGCATGATCAGGTCGAGCGAGATGAAGTCGGGAGGGCTCTCGCGGATGAGCGACAGCGCCTCCTCTCCGTCGCCGGCCGTCACCACCCGAAACCCGGCGTCGACCAGGATCATCTTCAGGTAGTCCCGGACGTTGGGCTCGTCGTCGACCACCAGAATGGTCTTGTCCTCAGGCCGTGCCATCCTCGTCTCCTGTCTGTGTCAGTGCGCCTTCCGTCTCGCGGGGGCGCGGCAGGCGGTCGTGGGGGAACTCCAGGCGGAAGACCGACCCGCTGCCCGCCGTGGACTCGAACGACACCTTGCCACCGTGCTGCTGAACGATCTTGCGCGTGGTGAGCAGCCCGAGCCCGGTCCCCTTGCCCGAGCCCTTGGTGCTGAAGAAGGTCGTGAAGACCTTCTTCCGGATCTCGTAGTCGATCCCGGTCCCGGTGTCCGCCACCTCCAGCACGAGCGCCCCCCCGTGGTCATGGGTGCGGACGGTGACTACCGGGTCCGGCTTGTCGCTGGTCTCACAGGCGTCGAGGGCGTTCGAGACCAGGTTGACGAGGCAGGCGTGGATCCCCTCCTCGTCCATGAAGGCGGGGGGAACCCCGGCCTGGGGCTCGAAGGCCAGGCGGATGCCGGCCATCTCCGCCTTGTCCTTGAAGAGATCCACGACCTTGGCCGCCACCTCGTTGGGGTCGATGAGGTGGACGGTGGGGGTGCGACCGCGGGCGAACTCGAGGAACTCCTTCACGAACGTGGTGATCCGGTTGATGTTCTCCTGGAGCATCTCCCAGCCCTGGAGCATCCGCTCGTCGTCGCCTTTGGACATCCCACTCTGGAAGGCGTACATGCCGCCCTCGAGGCCCATGAGCACGTTCTTGATGCCATGGGCGAGCCCGGCAACGGTCTGACCCACCGCGGCCAGGCGCTCCGCGGTGAGCTTCTCGCGCTCCAGGTCCTTCATGGCCCGGAGGTCGAGGGCGATGACGGCGCCGCCCAGGTAGCTGCCCTCGTGAAAGATCGTCATCCCGGCGAGCTGCACCGGGACCTGCTCGCCGGTGAGGCTGGTGATCGTGGTGTCGGGGAGGAGCACGGTGGCCCCGGTGCTGGCCCTCTGACGCCGGAGCGCCGCCGGGAGCATCGCCTTCGGGGCCTTGTGCCCGATGAGAGTCCTGCGATCGGCGCCCCAGAGCGTCTCCGCCGCCTTGTTCATCAGGAGGACCTTCTGGGCCTCGTCGATCACGACGATGGCCTCGAGGGCGTTCTCGACCAGGGCCTGGCGGAAGACGTGGGCGTGCTGGAGCTGGGCCTCGAGGGCCGTCATCTCCGTCACGTCGAGGGCCATCTCGATGACGTGGGTGGTCTCCCCGTCTCCCTGGAGGAGGGGGGCGGTCGAGACCACGTAGTGGGTCTCGCTGCCGTCCCGGGTCTGGCCCACGTGGCGCGAGGTGTGGGAGCGGCCGTCCACGAAGGTCTTGTCCGCCGGGCAGTCCTCGCACTCGGTCCGCCGTCCCTTGAACAGCTTGTAGCAGAAGTCGCCCCGGGGCTCGCCGAAGGTCCGCCGGAACATCTCGTTGGCCTTGATGACCCGGCGGTCCCGGTTCAACACCGCGACGTAGCAGGGCACCTTCTCGAAGAGGGTCTGGTACTCGCGCTGCAGCCGTTTCGTCGCGGTCAGGTCGGTGGTGATGGCGGCCACGTGGGTGATCTCGCCGGCCTCGTCGCGGAGGGGGACCACCCGGGCCAGGTAGTGGATGGTCTGCCCGTTGCGGTCGAGCCCGGTCTCTTCGAGCACCCGGGGACGGCCGTCGTCGAAGGTCTGCTGGGCGGGGCAATCGGGGCAGGCCGTGCCACGGTCCTTGTAGACCTGGTAGCACGGCCGGCCGACGTTGGTCCCGTAGACGTCGACGAAGGCCCGGTTGTGGTCCACGATCCGGAAGTCGCGGTCCATGACCATGATCCCCGAGGGCATCTCCTCGAGGAGCGCCTGGGCCTTCGAGACGGGCCAGCAGGGCGCGTTCACGGCGATCCCCCCGTGGTGCCGGCCGCCCCCCGGACCCCGCCCCCGACCGCGCCCTCGGGTTCGGGGGACGTGGCGGCCACGACCGTGAACGGCGGGCGCTGGCGCATCTCGGCGTCGGAGGCGAACTCGTCGCGGTGGCAGGTCGTGCAGCGGCTCAGGGAGCGGTCGGCCACGGCGACCCCCTTCTCCTCCTCGCGGTGGCAACCGAGACACAGCCCGTGCATCGCTTTCTCGTAGCCGGGGGCGAGACCGGGTTCGGCCTCGCGGGTCGTCCGCACCCGCGTGAGGTGAGGAGGCGTTGCCTGGTGGCAGCTCGCGCAGGCCCTGGACTCGGCCCGGGTCCGGGCCGCATTCCGGTCCCGGTGGCACACCCTGCAGGAGAGGCTCTGGTCGAGGGCCACCACGTGCCGGGCGTGGTCGAAGGTGTCGGTCCAGCGGTACATGTCGCGATGGCAGTGGGAGCAGGACGTCGCCCGGTCCAGGGGGACGTTGCGGTGGTGGCAGGCGGTGCACGAGGCCTCGCCCCCGAGGCGGCGCTGGTGGGCGGCGTGGGGGAAGAGCACGAGGCGGCCCTCGCCCCCGCTGTCGATGAGGATGGCGTCCTGGAGGAGGCCGCCGCCGGCGACGGCTTCCGTCATCGCCGCCGGCACGGTGGGGGAGACCACCTCGAAGACGTGGCCCTTTCCGTCCGCGCGGGGAGTGACCTCCACCGCGGCGCTGCGGGGAGGGTGGATGGGGCGGGCCGCGCTGCGCCGCCGGCTCTCGACCTGGGCCTCGACGAGGGCGATGCCGACCACCACCCCGCAAATCACGGCCAGGGCGGCCCGCTGCCCTTCCCCGAGCCACGGGGAGCCGATGTACTGCGAGCTCACGGGGTCCATCGCGGCGGGAGTGAAGTGGTCGACTGCGGGCGGAGGTTCCTCCCAGACCTTCAGGTTCTCCACGAAGAAGAGGAAGATCAGGCCCAGCCCCGAGACGATGCCCAGGCTGACCGCCACCTCGGTGGGGGCGGGGACGTAGACCTGGCCGGTCACGGCGATGTGGGAGATTCCGCCGACGTCGGCCCGATGAAGGACGAAGCCGGCGGTCATCAGGAACGACCCCCACGTGATGGCCCAATGCCCGTCGCCCTTGCGGGCGCGGAGGAAGAGGGCGACGGGGGCGAGGGTGCTCATCCCCATCTCGATCCAGAAGAGGACGGCGAACCACGAACCGTCGAAGGCTCGTCCCAGCTCGCCGCGCCACGCCAGGTCGCCGAGGCGCACCACGAAGTAGACGGAGAGCACGACGGTGGCGGCCCGGGTGAGGCCGCGGAGGAGGTCCCACTCCGGCTGCCGTCGGTACAACCACGACGTGACCAGGCTCTCCACGGTGACCATCCCGAGGCCCAGGCCCACCGCGGAGACGAGGAAGTGCACTGGCAGCAGGGGCGAGAACCACAGCGGGTGCATCCGCGCGCCGGAGAGCAGGAACAGCGTGCCGAGAGAGGACTGGTGCAGGGTCGACAGCGCAATCCCGAGGATGACCAGGGGCAGGGTCACCCGCCGGAGGAATCGAATGATGGGCACCGCCCAGGAGAACCGCTCGAGGACCACCGGGGCGAACTCCAGGGCCAGTACGGTGGTGTAGAGCATCACGCACATGGCCACTTCGAACAGCGGCGAGTGCAGGTTCCAGTGGAACATCGGACGCCAGATGTTCCAGGGCCGGCCGATGTCGATCATCAGGCCGATGATCACCGCCAGGTAGCCGAGGAATGCGGTGAGGATGGCGGGGCGGACGATGGCGTGGTAGCGCTCGCGCCGGAAGATGTATACGGTGGCGGCCACCACGAAGCCTCCGGCGGCCAGGGCCACCCCCCCCATGACGTCGAAGCCGACCCACATGCCCCAGGGGGTGGCGTCGGTGAGGGCGGTGGTGACGCCGAGGCCGCGGGCGAAGCGCACCACGGCCACCACCGCGGCCACGCCCACCAGGAACCAGAGGACGGCCTTCGTCACGATCAGGCGGGGGTTCTGAGCGGGGGTCACGAGCTCACCTCGTCGTCGGTGTGGTCGGGATCCGGAGGGGCCGCGGCGCTGGCTTCGGCCGCCAGCTTGTCCCTCCGCCGGATCACCCAGTGGACGCCGGCCATGCCCGCACCCACGGTGAGGAAGGTGGCGGGCACGGTGCTCAGTACGGTCGTGGCGAGCTCGGGCACCGCGTGGCCCGGCAACTGCTCGGGCCAGCCGGCGGCGGTCAGCTCGACGTCGGAGATGTAGAGCACGGACGTGCCCCCGACCTCGTGCTCGCCCCAGATGTGGTTCACGTACTTGTCGGGGGCCGCCTCGATGCGGCGACGGGCCTCGGCCAGGAGAGCCTCCCGCTCCCCGAAGATCGTGGCCTTCGTGGGACAGGCGGAGGTGCAGGCGGGCTGGTCCAGCTCGCCGGAGGTGAGGGCGTCGTAGCAGAGGATGCACTTCCGTACGCGGGGCATCGGCGAGTCCCACTCGTACCGGGTCATGCGGAACGGACACGCCACCAGGCAGTAGCGGCACCCCATGCAGATGTCGGCGTCGTAGGCCACCGCCCCGGACTCGGTGGCGTAGAGGGCGCCCACCGGACAGGCGGCGGCGCAGGCGGGGTCCAGGCAGTGACGGCACTGGACCCTTACGTACCGGCCCTGGGTGCGGGCAATCGTCGTCCAGCGGGTGGAGCTCAGCTCCGCGGCGCCGCCCTGCCACTTCCAGGGGGCGTCGTCGTCGCCGGTCTTGTTGGCCTTCTTGCACGCGGCGACGCACTCCTCGCAGCCGATGCAGAGGGTGACGTCGGTCAGGATCGCGAACGAGCGGGTGCTGGATGCGGTCGTCGTGCTCATACCGGGTCGTTCTCCTTGCCCAGGGCGATGGCCACGTGGGCGCCGCTCTCGGCCGGGAAGTGCCACGCCACCTCGCTCACGAGCTGGTTGAAGGGAGCGAGGACGCAGTGGACGATCTTGGTGAGCGGGGTGAGGAACAGGGCCAGGTTCGCGGTCAGCAGGTGAATCAGCAGCATGGCCCGGGGGGCGGCGGGGGAGGCGGTGGGGTGGGCGGCCCAGTAGCCGCTGGCGGTGACGGCGAGAAGAAGCAGGAGGACGGTGACGTCCGCGGTGGTGGTCAGCTCGCGGCTCGTCCGCACCAGCAGCCGCCACATGAGGACGGCGGCCAACCCGGCCAGGGCCGCGAGGGACAGGGCGTCGCTGACCGTCGGCCCGAGGGTCGGCCACGGGACGGGCAGGTGGGGCTGCCAGAGGGTGACGTGGCCCACGTAGAAGAGCGGCACCAGCAGGATGCCCGCGTGGAAGGCGAGGCCGGCGATCGTCTGGAGGGGCCGGCGTCGCCTCAGGGGCAGCAGGCTGCCGAGGGTCGCCGCGAGGACGGTCCCGAGCGACAGCTCCTTGTCGGTGGAGCGGCGGTGGGACTGGATGATCATCCAGAGGGTGTTGACCAGGTGGTAGGCCAGCCCGAGCAGGCAGGCGGCGAGAGCGACGCGGAACATCGGGCCGCGGGCCAGGGCGATCCAGGCGTCCATCAGGCGTCCTCCGTGGAAGTGTCGGCCTCCGCGCTCTCGGGGCTCTCCGGAGCGGAGCCATTGGTCTTCATGAAGTCGGGTGCGTCGATGGCCTTGAGGATGAGGTCGTGCAGGCCGCAGACCCGGACGTCGAGGCCGTTGTCCTCGCACACCTCGGCGACCTGCTTCTTGCAGTTGGCGCAGGGGGCCACGCAGATCTTGGCCCCGGTGGCCCGGATCTGGTCGGCCTTCCTCCGGCCTCCGACCGTGGTCCGGAACTTACGGATCTCGTCGATCGAGACCGTGCCCCCGCCTCCGCCGCAGCAGTAGTTGTCCTGGCGGTTGGGGGTCATCTCCACGAAGTCGGCGCAGATGTGGCGAAGAATCTCCCGGGGCTGCTCGGTGATCCAGCCGCTGCGGGCGATGTTGCAGGGGTCGTGATAGGTGACCCGC
>JAJDNV010000364.1 GCA_022340545.1 Acidobacteriota bacterium
CTGGATGCACTGCATGATGGGCACAAAGCCCGGACTGGTGCGCGGCATGACGAGCGTCTCCCAGGATGCGGTGCGAACGTGTCGGGAGAACGGGATCGCCGTGATCCCCGGGAGCTGCCCGAACCAGTTCCTGACCCCGGAGTTTGGGCACTCGATGATGCGGGTTCTGTGGCGGACGCTGGGATTCCTGAAGATCTCCCAGGACAAGGCGGCCGGGGCCGCGGTCTGATCTGGCGTGACCCTCCTCACGCGAGCCGGCGCACTCGAGCTCCTCGGGTCCGGAGGCCTGACCGGTCAGGCCTGGGCGCTGCGGAACGCGGTCGGGGCTGTCCCGTGATGCTTCCGGAAGGCCTCCGAGAAGTGACTGCGGCTCGAGTAGCCGACGCGGGCGGCAACGTCGTCGACTGACAGCGTGGACTCCTGCCGCAGGAGATGGGCCGCCTGCTGCATGCGGATGTGCTGGAGGAGGCTCATGGGTGAGCGTCCGAAGGCGGCCGTGAAGTGCTCCGCAAACGCAGACCGGCTCATCGACGCGGTCTCTGCCAATGACTCCACCGTGTGATCGGCCGCCGGCTTGGCGAGCATCCGGTCGATCGCCCGACCCAGTCTCGGATCCTCGAGCGCCGTCACCCAGGGCAAAGACCCGCCCGGGCCGGTGCCGAGACGACGAAACAGGTGCACCAGGCACTCGGTCATCAGGGCGGCGGTCATGGCGGTGCTGCCGGGGCCGGCCTGGTCCTGCTCCGCCAGGATGGCCTGGAATGCAGCGCTGATCCCCGGGCGATCGGACAGATCCACGGCGAGCACCTGCCTCAGATGCTCGAAGAGGCTGACCGATGGGCCGTAGCGGACGTTCACGAGCCCACAGGCGACAACCAGCTCCGCCGAGTCGGGAGTGCCGGCCACGAAATGGCACACGGGCTCGCCCGCCGGCGGCGCGTCGATCCGGACCTCGTTCTGAACGCCGCCACCGCACTCGAGGGCATGTCTGGCGCCCACTGGAACGACCGAGAGCCAGAGCGGGGCGAGCGGCTGCGCCGTGTCATGCGGGTCGAGCACCGCCCCCACACCCTGCAAAACGAAGTGCAGCAATGGCTTCGGTGGGCCAGGCAGACGCAGACGCCAGCCCGCGCTGACCTGGCACAGCGCAAAGGGCTCGACCTCCACGGTCAGATTGGCCAGTAACTTGTCGAGAAGCACCTGGGGACATGTTAGCCCCCGGCCACGCCCGCCGCAATTGGACGGGTGGGCACGCCTGCCGGACCCTCCGGCACCCCGAACTGCCCACTATGTACCTGCCGGGCCGCTGACAACCCGCTCGGCAAGGAGGACGAGAGATGAGAAGCCAAACGACGTTCGGAGCCGTTGCCCTGGCCATCGGAACCCTCACCGCTTCTGCCGCCCAGGCGCAGTTGCCGGACCCCGGCCTGGTGGTCGATCCCGAGCACACCGCGTTCGTGCTCATCGACCCGCAGAACGATTTCCTCAGCCCCGAGGGCGTGACGTGGGGGCTGGTCGGCAAGAGCGTCACCGCAAACGGCACGGTGGAGAACATCGAGCGCCTGCTGAAGACCGCGAAGAAGACGAACATCCCGGTCTTCGTGTCGCCCCACTACTACTACCCGAGTGATCACGGCTGGCAGTTTGGGGGCGCCGTCGAGACGATGATGCACGGCATCAACATGTTCGAGCGCAAGGGCGCCCTGACGGTGCAGGGGTTCGAGGGATCGGGGGCCGACTGGCTCGAGCGTTACAAGCCCTATCTCAACGATGGCGAGACGGTCGTGGCGAGCCCCCACAAGGTGTACGGGCCCGAGTCGAACGACTTGGCGTTGCAGCTGCGCAAGCGCGGGATCACCAAGGTCATTCTGGCGGGGATGTCCGCGAACCTCTGCGTGGAGTCGCATCTGCGCGGTCTGCTCGAGCAGGGCTTCGAGGTGGCGGTGATCAAGGACGCGACGGCGGCGGCCCAGGCCCCCGGCCTCGACGGCTACGCGGCGGCGCTCGTCAACTACCGCTTCCTCGCCAACACGATCTGGACCACCGCGGAGGCCACGGGCGCCATCGAGGCCGCCACGGCGACGAAGGTCGGGCGTTCCGAGTAGGCGCTCCCGTCCCGACCGCGTGCGTCTGACCGGAGAACCCCCGGCAAACGCACGCCGTCCCGTTGGCGGTTCGCTCGCCTGCGGGCGATCAGGCCGGGGCGCCACAGCATCCGCTGGGCTGAGGAGTCCTGTCCGAAGGCCGGCGCCTGAGCGGGTTCAGCTACCGGTCGGTCCGGCCGCCGGCGGGGCGGGCGAGACGGGGAGGCGCACGCACATCTCGGTCCGGCCGGGCCTCGACTGGACATCGATGTGCCCCTGGTGCGTCCTCACGATGCGCATGGCGATGTCGAGGCCGAGGCCGGTGCCCTCACCAACGCCCTTGGTCGTGAAGAAGGGCTCGAAGATGCGCGGTCGAACCTCCTCCGGGATCCCGGTTCCGGTGTCGATGACCCGCACGGTCACCCAGGCCTCTTCCTGTCTCGCCTCGACCCGCAGCTCGCCGTCGTCGTCGATGGCGTCGATGGCGTTGTCGATGAGGTTCGTCCACACCTGGTTGAGCTCGCCAGCGTTCGCGGCGACGGGAGGCAGGTCTTCGCTGTAGTCGCGGGCCAGTCGGGTGCTCTTCTTCTTGAGCTTGTGGCCCAGCATCGTGAGGGTATTGTCGAGACCCTCCCTGACGTCGACGGGCTTGTGCTCGGGCGAGCGATCCATGTGCGAGTAGATCTTCACCGAGGCGATCAGCTCGGAGATGCGGGCGGACGACGACGCGATCTCGGCGACCGTGCGATCCGCACTCAGCACGCCCCCCACCCAGGCGAGGGCATAGCCGAGGACCCCCGGGGAGACACCGCCCGCGAAGGTCTCGAGATCCGCGAGGGACAGGCCCTCGTCGGCGAACGTCCCCGCGGTCTCCCAGGCCCGAGCGACGCCCCGGCCTTCCAGCCAGGTTTGGAGCGCGTCTTCGAGCTCGCCGCGCTCGAGGGGTGACAGCGCGGGGGGCTCGCGGCCTCGCACGAGCTGTCTCAGCTCGTCGGTGGCCGCGATGGCGGCCTCGTCCACCTCGTGTCGAACGAGATCAAGGACCAGATCCGACAGCGTCGCGAGCTGCTCGGAGAGGCTGGCGGCCGCCCGGCGCACGGCCGCCGCCGGGTTGTTGATCTCGTGCGCCAGACCCGCGGACAGCCGGCCGAGAGCCGCCATTCGCTCCCGCTGCTGCTCGAGGCGGACGTCGCCGCGGACCCGGTCGGACATCACCGCGACGAGGCGTCGTCCGAGCTCCTCGCTCACCCGCAGCAGCTCCGGGATGTCGGTCTTTCTGACACGAAGCACCCGCGAGGGCTCCGTGGCAACGGTGTTGCCCGGATAGTGCGTCATGCGCGAGAAGGGCAGCATGCCCGTGACCTCCCCTTGCCGGGTCGTGGCCACGGGCAACCACTGCCCCCCGATCTCTTCGAATCTCTGGATGGTGCCCCCGACCACGATGTACATGAAGTCGGCGGGCTGGCCGCGTTCGAACACCCGATCTCCGGCGGCGAGGTCGATCCTCTCGCCGTGGTCGGCCAACCAGGCGAGCGGCTCTTCAGGAAGCCCCTCGAGGATGGTGACGGTGCGCAGCTCGTCGGTCGTGAACGTCATCGCCGCTCCCGGGGGGCAGGCGCTCCCCTCAGCGTGTGGCCAGTATCTGATGCATGAAGTGCACGGCGATCGATCCTTCGCCCACCGCCGACGCCACACGCTTGACCGACGCCCGCCGCGCGTCACCGCAGGCGAAGACTCCGGGCACGTTCGTCTCCAGGAGGTACGGCGCCCGCTCGAGCGGCCAGTCGCGCAGGTGGGTCTGCGGGTCCAGGTCGGAGCCGGTCAGGACGAACCCGCGCGCGTCGCACGCGACAACGTCTTTGAGCCAGCCGGTTCGCGGGGCGGCTCCGAGAAAGACGAACAGATACCTCGCCGGCTCCTCGTCGACCCGGTCGGTCTGCTGGTCCCACAGCTCGAGCGTCTCCAGGTGCTCGCTGCCGTGGCAGGCTCGGATCTCCGTGTGGAGCCGCACCTCGACGTTGTCGGTCGACTCGATGCGGCTCACGAGGTAGTGCGACATCTTCGCCCCCAGGGAATCCCCGCGAACGACCAGCACGACCTTGTCGGCGAAATCCTTGAAATACATGGCGGCCTGCCCCGCCGAGTTCCCGCCACCCACCATGTAGACCGTCTGACCCTTGCAGTGCAGGGCCTCGGTGACGGCCGCCCCGTAGTAGATGCCCGACCCGGTCAAACGGTCCGCGCCGGACGCCGGAAGCCGGTTCCACGAGACCCCCATGGCCAGCATCAGCACGTGGCAGGAGATCTCGGAGCCGTCCGACAGCCGCAGGTGCTTGTAGGGCCCTTCCACGCGCAGCGCGGTCGCCTCCTGCGGCGTCAGGATCTCGACCCCGAACTTGCGGGCCTGGGTCACCGCACGCCGCGTGAGCTCGGCCCCCGACACGCCCGCGGGGAAGCCCAGGTAGTTCTCGATCTTGCTGCTAGTGCCGGCCTGCCCTCCTGGCGCTTCCCGTTCGATGAGCACCGTGCGCAATCCCTCCGAGCCGCCGTACACGGCGGACGCCAGCCCGCCCGGGCCCGCCCCGACGATCGCCAGGTCGTAGAAACGCTCCCTGGCCGTGGCGGTGAGCCCGATCTGCTCCGCGATGTCGGCGGGCTCCGGCGCCCTGAAACGGGCGCCGCCCGGGAGAATCACGAGCGGCAACCCGGACGGGTCGATGTCGTCCACCAGCGCGCGCGCGTCTTCGGAGGACTCCACGTCGAGGAACTGGTACGGCACCTGATTGCGAGCGAGAAAGTCGCGAATGCGGTGGCCGCGAGCCGACCAGCGGTCCCCGACGACGCGAACCCCCGCGTAGCCGGGGCGAAACGACGCCCGCCAGTCGTCGAGCAGCTCGTCCAGAACCGGATAGAGCCGCTCTTCGGGAGGATCCCACGGCTTCAGCAGGTAGTAGTCGACCTGCGACCGGTTGATGGCCCCGATCGCCGCCTCGGTGTCCGCGTACGCCGTCAGCAGTGCCCGCTTGCTCTCCGAATGCAGCGTCATGGCTTCCGAGAGGAGCGTCACTCCATCCATCTCGGGCATCCGTTGATCAGAGAGGACCAGTGCGACGTGCTCCTGGCGGTCCTTCAGCTCGCGGAGGAGGGTCAGGGCTGCGGGCCCGGAGTCGGCGCGGAGAATGCGGTACTCCCGACCGTAGTGGCTGCGCAGATCTCGGGCGATCGCGCTCAGCACGTCGGCGTCGTCGTCTATCGTGAGCAGGACTGGTCTCGTCATGTCGGCCGGGAGCGTTGAGGGAACCATACCACTGTCCGCCACTTCATGAGCTGGCAGCACACTCTCGCCGGCCGGTGGGGCCGCGCATCGCGGACGAGCATGGCCTCGACTGCTGATAACATGTGCGTCAATAACCCCGAAAAGTAGAGTTCGTGGTGGGAGGATTCCGTGAAGGTCGCCATCGTCTACAACCGCAACAGCCAGAGCGTCATCAATCTCTTTGGAATGCCGAATCGCGAGAAGATCGGCATGAAGACGATCGACCGTCTGGCCGACGCGCTGCGCAAGGGCGGTCATCAGGTGACGGCCTTCGAGGGCGACAAGGACCTGATCGACAAGCTCGAGGACTTCATGCCCAGGGTGGTCCGCGGCGAGCGTCCCGGCATGGTCTTCAACGTCTCGTACGGCTTGCAGGGCCAGGCCCGCTACACGCACGTGCCGAGCATCCTCGAGATGGTGGGCATTCCCTACGTGGCCTCGGGGCCGATGGGGCACTCGTTGTCGCTCGACAAGGTCGTGACGAAGATGATCCTCAAGCAGAACGGGCTGCCTACGCCGGACTTCGCGGTCCTGCACGCCCCGGACGCCCCGATCCCCGACCTCGCCTACCCGATGATCGTCAAGCCCCGCAACGAGTCCGTCTCCTTCGGGCTCAAGGTCGTGAACGGTGAGGAGGAGCTCCGGGGGGCGGCGAAGGTGATCTTCGACGAGTACAACCAGCCCGTCCTCGTCGAGCAGTTCATCGAGGGCCGGGAGGTCAACGTCGGCCTTCTCGGGAACAATCCCCCCGAGGCCTTCCCGCCCGTGCAGCTGGACTTCGGAGACGGCCCCGCTGTCTACAGCTACGAGGACAAAACGGGCAAGAGCGGGAGAACCATCCGGCCCATATGCCCGGCCCCGCTCGGCGAGGCGCTCACTCGAAGGGCCCAGGAGATCGCCATAGGTGCATTCCAGGCCCTGGGGTTGAACGACTGCGCCCGTGTCGATATGCGCCTGGACGGGGACGACAAGCTGTACATCCTCGAGACCAACAGCCTCCCGAGCCTGGGGGAGCACGGCTCGTATCTCGTGGGGGCGGCGCAGGTGGGGCTCGATTTTGGGGCATTCGTCAACCGCCTCGTCGAGGTGGCGTCCGCCCGGTACTTCGGGAC
>JAJDNV010000377.1 GCA_022340545.1 Acidobacteriota bacterium
TGCAGACCCGCGCGCGCCCGCGGCGTCGCGGCTGGTCGGCCCGCCTCGTGGTCGTGCTCCAGGTCGCGGCCGTCCTCATCCTGGTGGGGGGCGGGGCCTGGACCGGCTACCAGCGCGTCCTCGCGAGCCAGCGGCTCCAGGTGGAGCGCGTCGAGGTGAGGGGAAGCCACTTCCTCTCCGAGGGAGAGGTCCGGGAGCTCATCGGGCCCGCGGTGGGCGAGAACATCCTCTCGCTCGACCTCCCCGCCCTGAAGGCCCGGCTGCGCTCCTCGCCCTGGGTGGCCGACGCCACCGTGACCCGCACCCTGCCCAACACCGTGCGCGTCGAGGTTCACGAGCGCGTGCCCCTCGCCCTCGCCGAGATCGACCGCCTCTATCTCATGGACGGGGACGGCGCCCTCGTCGACATCTACGGCCCCCGGACCGGGGTCTTCGACCTCCCGATCGTGCGCGGGCTCCTCGGCGTGGACGCGGACTCGCGCCGCGCCCGCGCGCGCCGCGCCGGCATCCTGCTCGCCGACCTGGCCGAGCTCGCTCAGGAGGTCTCCGAGGTGTTCGTCGAGCCCAGCGGCGACCTGCGCGTGGTGCTGCGCGGGCCGGGCGAGGTCCTCCTCTTCGGCGACCCGCCCTACCGCGAGCGCTTCGTCACCTTCCTTCGCCTCCGTCGGGAGCTGGCCGAGAAGGCCCCCGGCGCCGAGCACTTCGATCTCCGTTTCCGTGGCCGCATCTACGCCAAACAGCCGTCGTCGAAGCTCACGGTTACGGCATCCGACACCGCCCACCCCCGCCCCGAGGCGGGGAGCTCTCCACCGTCCGCGCCGGGTGTCCGACCCTCCCTCCCGGCCGGCGAGGCCCTCCAGCCTGTCCCGTCGCCCTGGGGCAAGCCCGGAGGGCCCGCAAACACATCACTCCCGGAGGCGCGAGGAGCGTCCCTCACCGCGCCCGCCGTCCCTCACGAGAGCCGCCGCGCGGCGAGCGCCTCGGGAGCCATCAGGAGGTAGCTTGGCTAAGAAGAAGGACCGTTACGTCGTTGGTCTGGACGTCGGCACCCACAAGATCTGCTCCATCGTGGCCGAGGTCACGGACGAGGGTCGTCTCGACGTGATCGGCATCGGCCAGACCGAGTCCAAGGGCCTGCGCAAGGGTGTCGTCATCAACCTCGAGGCCACCGTGGACGCGATCAAGCGCGTCCTCGAGGAGGCGGAGCTGATGGCGGGGGTGGAGATCGGCTCCGCCTACGTCGGCATCGCCGGGACCCACATCAAGGGCTTCAACTCCCGCGGGGTGATCGCGGTCAGCAACAAGAACCGCGTGATCGACCGCGAGGACGTGCGCCGCGTCATCGACGCGGCCAAGGGGGTCTCCATCCCGATGGACCGCGAGATCCTCCACGTCCTGCCCCAGGAGTTCGTGGTCGACGACCAGGACGGCATCGGCGACCCGACCGGGATGACGGGGACCCGTCTCGAGGTGAACGTCCACGTCATCACCTGCTCGACCACCGCGGCCCAGAACACGGTCACCTGCGTGAACCGGGCCGGGCTCGAGGTCACGGACACCGTGCTCACCCAGATCTCGGCCGCCGAGGCCTGCATCACCCCCGACGAAAAAGAGCTCGGGGTCGCCATCGTCGACATCGGGGGTGGCACCACCGATCTCGCCATCTACGAGAAGGGGTCGCTGTGGCACACCGCGGTCCTCCAGGTGGGGGGGGAGCATTTCACCAACGACGTCGCGGTGGCGCTCCGGACTCCGGTCAACGAGGCGGAGAAGATCAAGAAGAAACACGGCTGCGCGCTCACCTCGATGATCCCCGAGGAGGACTCCATCGAGGTCCCGAGCGTGGGCGGGCGCAAACCCCGCATCATGGCGCGCCAGGTGCTCGGCGACGTGCTGCAGGCGAGGGCGGAGGAGATCTGCCAGCTCGTCCTCACCGAGATCCGCCGGGCCGGCTTCGAGCGCAGCCTCAACTCCGGCGTCGTCCTCACCGGGGGCGGCGCCATCCTCGAGGGGCTGCCCGAGATCGCCGAGCAGATCTTCGACATGCCGGCCCGGCGCGGCACGCCGGCCGGGATCGGCGGGCTCGTCGACGTGGTGGCGAGCCCGGTCTATTCGACCGCGGTCGGCCTGGTGCTGTGCGGCTACCGCAACCGCGGAGGGCGGGGGTTTGGATCCTCGCGGCAGGCGGCGACGGGGACCTTCGGGAAGGTCACCGGGCGTCTCATGGGTTGGCTGTCGGACTTCTTCTGAGCAGGCTGCTTCAACAACCTGCCGATGGAGGGGAGCGTGGAAGAGAAGCACGAAGGCCCCGCCTTTCGACCCTTGCCCGTGGCCGACCTCCAGGTCGGGCGGACGCGAGAGAAAAAGAGTCAACGCGATGCAGGTGAGCTTCCCTGTGAGATGTGCGGCGCGCCGATCGTCGCCTATCATTGCAAGCGCATCTGTCTCCGCTGCGGTTTCATGACCGGCTGTTCCGAGGGGATTTGACGAGCATGAGCAAAGAGAACGACCGTCCGGGTCGCATTCAGTTCGCCGAAGAAGAAGTGCACGGCGCCCATATCAAGGTGGTGGGCGTCGGCGGAGGGGGAGGCAACGCGGTCAGCCGCATGATCGCGTCGGGCCTGCAGGGGATCGAGTTCATCTCCGTGAACACCGATCTGCAGGCGCTCCGGGCGAACCGCGCCCCGCTCAAGATCCAGGTGGGGGCGAAGCTCACCAAGGGTCTCGGTGCCGGCGCCAACCCCGAGATCGGCCGCCAGGCGGCGGTGGAGGACACCGAGAAGATCTGCGACGCGCTCGAGGGCGCGGACATGGTCTTCATCACCGCCGGCCTCGGCGGGGGCACCGGCACCGGCGCCGCCCCGGTCGTGGCCTCGATCGCCGGCCAGCTCGGCGGCGACGACGAGGGTGTCCTCACGGTGGCGGTGGTCACCCTGCCCTTCTCGCTCGAAGGCAAGCACCGCATGACCCAGGCCATGGACGGGCTCGTCCAGCTCCGTGAGAGCGTGGACTCCGTCATCGCCATCCCCAACGACCGCCTGCTGCAGTCGGTGGCCCGCAACACGCCCGTCACCGAGGCCTTCCGCGTCGCCGACGACGTCCTCCGTCAGGCGGTGCAGGGCATCTCCGACATCATCATGGTGCCCGGCCAGATCAACCTCGACTTCGCCGACGTGCGCGCGGTGATGAAGGGGATGGGCCAGGCGGTGATGGGCACCGGCGTGGGCCAGGGCGAGAACCGCGCGGTCGAGGCCGCCCAACGCGCGATCTCGAACCCGCTCCTCGAGGACACCTCCATCGAAGGGGCCAAGGGCGTGGTCGTCAACATCACTGGCGGGGCCGACCTCTCGCTGGCAGAGGCGGCGGAGGCGACCGCGCTCATCACCAAGGTGGCCGATCCGGGCTGCAACGTCATCTACGGCATCGTCACCGACGAGGCGATGGGCAACGCGGTGAAGGTGACGGTGATCGCCACCGGCTTCAGCCGCGGACCTCGCAAGGCCGCCCCCACTCCGGTGGACCTCGTCAACTACGTCAACCCGGCCTCGCCGGCGGCGGAGCAGGCGAGCGCGGCCGACGCGGGGGGCTTCTACCGCAAGACCCCCAACGCCAAGGCCGCCTCGGGCGGAGGCGGACGCTTCGATCTCGACGTTCCCGCCTTCCTCCGCCGCAAGGGCGGAGAGTCCGGGGGGGAGTGAGGCCATGATCCCGTTCGTGCGCGAGGGGACCTGCGAGGAGTGCGGCCGCCAGTACACGGTGTCGGGCGCCTCGATCAACCCGGGGACGGAGACCGAGGCGCCCGCGGGCTTCCGCTGCGACTGCGGGGGCTGGACGTCGGTCTTCATCCCCGGGAGCGTCAACACCGAGAAGCTCGTCGTCACTCCCAAA
>JAJDNV010000387.1 GCA_022340545.1 Acidobacteriota bacterium
GGGGATTCCTCCGGCGGCGGTGGCCACGACGGGGAGGCCGAAAGCCATGGCGTCGAGCAGGCTCGTGCCGAGTCCCTCGAGGCGCGAGGAAAGGCAGAAGAGTGAGAAGGCGGGCATGATGCGATCGAGGTCGCGGCGAAAACCGGCGAAGATGATGCGGTCCTCGAGGCCGTGCCTGGCAACGAGGGCCTCGAGGGCCGGTCTCAGATCGCCCTCGCCGGCGATGACGAGCCACGCCTCTGGCACCCGTGCCCGCAGCACTGCCATCGCCTCCACCAGCGTCGCGTGATCCTTGTGATCGGTGAGCGCGGCCACGTTGCCCACGACCAGCGCCCCGGGAGGCACGCCCAGGGCCGCGAGCTCCTCCCGCCCGCCGGGCCGGGGGCTCCGGTCGGGAACCCCCTCGTAGACGAGCCGACGGCGCGACGCCGGGAGGCCGCCGGCCTCGACCACCGACCCGATGGCGCGGCTCACCACGATCACCCGATCGCAGGCCGCGTACTTGCGTCGAGAGAACGTCCCCCGGAGAGGGAAGTCCACGCGTCGCACCGCGACGAGGGCCGGCCCGCCGGCCAGACGAGCAGCGATGATCCCAGCCGACACGGCGTGAGGATCGTGGAGAAGCAGGACGCCGGGGCGCTCGCGGCGGATGATCCGGGTGAGGGCCAGAATGGCCGGCGGCCAGAGATCTCCCCGGAACGGCACGGCCCTCACATCCAATCCCTCTTCCCGCGCTCGTGTCTCGAGCGGGCTCCCCCGTCGGGCGGCCAGGATTGCCTCGTGCCCGCAACGGGTCATCCCCCGCACGGCCAGAAAGACCTGGTTCTGGCCGCCGCGCCAGGTGGAGGCGCTGTCCAGATGGAGAACGCGCAGGCTCATTCCCCCTCGGCCGCCTCCCGGGCGAGCTCGCGGAGCTTGGCCAGCTTGGCGAACGTGTAGTGGGTGTTCAGGACCGAGATGATGAACCCGGCTCCGCCGAGCAGGATGCCCCCCTTGAGCGCATAGTTCCGGAAGAAGGCCCAGGAGGCCGCCGCCACCATGTCCGGGATGCTGGTCCGTCGCCCCGCGGCGTGGGCCTGCCGGGCCCACAGCGTGGTGTAGGAGTCGATCTTCCTCAGGTGATCGGACACGTCGGCGTAGGGGTGATGCTCGAGCTCGCCCCGGAGTCGCCCCACCGGCCCGCGCACGGCCACGGACTCGTGGACGAGGTCGCCCTGCCAGCCCGCCCGGCCGCGGTCGAAGAGGCGAACCTGCCAGTCGGGGTACCAGTCGGTGCCGCGGATCCAGCGGCCGAGATACAGCGCCACGCGGGGGATCCGGTAGCCCGCCTGGTCGAATCCCCTCTGGCGAAGCCCCTCGATCTCCGCGCGGAGCGCGCGGCCCACCCGCTCGTCGGCGTCGAGGGCCAGAACCCAGTCGTGCGTTGCCACGCGTACCGCGAAGTCGCGCTGGGCCACGAAGCCCGGCCAGGGCGCGTTTGTCACGACGCGGGCTCCCGCGGCCTCGGCGATCTCGCAGGTGCGATCGGACGAGCCGGAGTCCACGAGCACGATCTCGTCACAGAAGGAGACGCTGGCCAACGCGTCCTTGATGTGCGTCTCCTCGTTCTGGGCGATGAGGACGGCCGAGATGGGGGGCACCGCTGCAGTATATCCGGGCGACCCGGAGGGCACGGGAACGGTGCTAGGATCAACCGCCGTGAGCGGCATCGACATCCAGACGAACACGGGTCTCCTCGACCTCTTCCGGGAGCAGGGGGCGCTCCTCGAGGGCCACTTCCTCCTCTCGTCCGGGCTGCACTCGCCGCGCTACCTCCAGTGCGCTCGTGTTCTGATGGACCCCGCCGTCGCCACCGCCCTCGGTGCGGTCCTGGCCGATCGGCTGCGGCCGCTGCTCGGCGAGGTGACCCCGACCGCGGTCGTGGCCCCCGCCGTCGGTGGTGTCCTCGTGGCTCACGAGGTGGCTCGGGCCCTCGGCTGCCGCGGGCTCTTCACCGAGCGCCAGGACGGGAGGATGACCCTGCGGCGGGGCTTCGCTCTTGCAGAGGCCGAGCCGCTGATCGTGGTGGAGGACGTGATCACGACCGGGGGCTCCACGCGGGAGGTGATCGAAGCGGTCCGTGCCCGGGGAGCTCGGGTGCTCGCGGTCGGGAGCCTCGTCGACCGCAGTGGGGGTGCCGCCGATGTCGGTGTGACCCGCCGGAGTCTCCTCGAGCTCGAGGTGCCCACCTACTCGCCCGAGGCCTGCCCCCTGTGCGCGGACGGATCGAAGCCCGAGAAGCCCGGGTCGCGCACGTCGCGCTGAGACGGTGCCCCTCTACCGGGTGACGCTCGCCTACGACGGGACGGACTTCATCGGCTGGCAGCGCCAGCGCGCCGGGGAGGGGCGGACGGTCCAAGGCGTCCTCGAGCAGGCCCTGGCATCCCTCGCCGGTGGCGCTCGCGTCGCTGTCGCCGGGGCGGGGCGGACGGACGCCGGGGTGCACGCCCTGGGACAGGTGGCGTCGTTCGACCTGCCCCGGGAGCTCGGCACGGCCGAGCTCCAGCAGGCGCTCAACGGGCTGCTGCCGGCGGATGTGCGCGCCCTCGACGGCGGTCGCGCCCCCGAGGGCTTCCACGCCCGCCGCAGCGCGGTGTCGAAGCTCTATCGCTACGTGCTCGACTGCGGTGGCGTGCCCCTGCCGCAGCGCCGGAGGACCGCGGGGTGGGTGCCCCGTCGCCTGGACGAGTCGGCGGTGCGGGCGGCCGCCGCGCTCTTCCCCGGTCGACACGACTTTGCCTCCCTCGCCTCCTCCGGCGGCTCGACCACGACGACGGTGCGGACGGTGACCCGCTCGGAGGTCGAGTTCGACGAGCACGGGCTCGTCTACGAGGTCGAGGCCGACGGCTTCCTGCGCAAGATGGTCCGCAGCATGGTCGGCGGGCTCATCGCCGTGGGCCGCGGCACGCTTGCTCCGGAGGGGCTCGCGGCTGCCCTCGAGACCCGCGACCGGCGAGCGTGGCCGCCTCCCGCCCCCCCGAGCGGGCTCACGCTCGTCCGCGTCGACTACCCGCCGCCGCTCGACGCGGTGCTACCATAGGCTCGTTTCGAGACCTGATCACCGGGCCTATGTCCCTTCAGGACCTTCTGACGGTTGTGCCCGCCGGCTCGGAGGAAGAAGAGCTCGTTCGCTCGATCGACTTCGGCCGGCTTCCGCGCCACGTCGCCGTGATCATGGACGGCAACGGGCGCTGGGCGAAGCTGCGTCACAAGCGGCGGGTCGAAGGGCACCGTGCCGGCATCCACGCCGTTCGCGACACGATCGAAACCTCGGCCCGGATCGGCCTGGAGGTCCTGACGCTCTACGCCTTCTCGATCGAGAACTGGAAACGGCCGCAGAGCGAGGTCTCGACGCTGATGAGCCTGCTGAAGAAGTACCTCCGGAGCGAGCTCGACACCCTCCTCAGGAACAACATACGGTTCCGGGTCCTCGGCCGTCCCCACGAGCTCCCGGCCGACGTTCAGGAAGAGCTCCAACGGGCCGAGGAGCGCACGAGCGCCAACGAGGGGCTCAGCTTCAACATCGCCCTCAACTACGGGGGCCGGGCGGAGATCACGGACGCGGTCCGCGAGCTCTTCCGGGAGCTTCTCCACGACGGGCGCGACCCGTCCCGCATCGACGAGCGCGCGCTCGCCGCCCACCTCTACACCGCCGGCCAGCCGGATCCGGATCTTCTCATCCGCACCAGCGGCGAGCTGCGCATCTCCAACTTCCTGCTCTGGCAGATTGCCTACGCCGAGATCTGGGTGACCGACGTGCTCTGGCCCGACTTCCGGCGCCGGCACCTCCTCCAGGCCATCGGGGACTATCAGAAGCGTGACCGGCGATACGGCGGGATCACCACGGTCTGACCGACTCCCGCCGCGCGGCGTGCGGACCCCGGGCTTTCTCTCCAACCTCGCCCGGCGCGTGGGGACGGCCCTCGTGGCGCTGCCGACGCTCGTGGCCGTCCTCTTTCTTGGGCCGCCATGGCTCGCGGTGGCGCTGGTGGGGGCCGCCCTCGCGGTGGGGCTCTTCGAGTTCTTCGGGCTTCTCCGCTCGCGCGGGCTGCATCCCATGCCGCGCGTCGGCCTCCTGCTCGCCGCGGCCTTCTTCGTCGAGGTGGTGTGGCCCGATGCACATTCGCTGCCCTTCCTGCCACTCGTGGCAATGGTGCTACTCGGCGTCGCACTCTCGCGAGGGGCGGACCTCGAGAACGTCTCCGCGGCCGCCGCCACCTTGCTCGGGGCGGTCTACCTGGGGGCCCTCGGGGGAACGATGGGGGGGCTGCGGCTGCTCCCCCCGGAGGAGGAAGGGGCCTGGCGGATCGTCCTCCTTCTCGTCATTGTCTTCGGGTCCGACACCTTCGCGTTCTTCGTGGGCCACGCCTTCGGGCGCCGCCGTCTTGCCCC
>JAJDNV010000396.1 GCA_022340545.1 Acidobacteriota bacterium
CACCCCTGAGCCCGAAGTACAATCTCCTGGAGACCGGCACCCGGACGCCGATCTGCCCTCCGCGCCCGTAGCTCAATGGATAGAGCGCCAGGCTTCGAACCTGTAGGTTGGGGGTTCAAATCCCTCCGGGCGCGCCACCCCTGTTGGGTCTACGACGGCTTCCGAGTACCTCTCTGCCGGCAGGCGCCGAAACGTGCGGCCTGTCTGCAGTCGAGCGTCGGACTCGAGGGCCATCGCGACACCTCAGCGGAACCCCTCGACCAGCATGATGTCCGCCTCGGGGTCGCCGCGGGCCGTGTAGACGACCCAGCGGCCGTCGGGCGACACCGACAGCCCCCCCCAGGGGCATTCGGGCAGGGGTTCGGCCACGACGGCCACCTGGCTCACCTCCCCGCTGTCGAAACGGAACAGCTCGAGGGTCGGGGGACTCGCGCCACACTCCATGAAGAGGATGCCGTCCTCCAGGAGCGCCCAGGCGGGGCCGCCTCCACGATCCAGGACCTGGACCTCCTCGCCCCCGTCCCGGGGGATCCGCCAGATCCCCCCAGTCACCCCTGAGGGTTGCCACTTGCTGAAGTAGACGAAGCGGCCGTCGCGTGACTCGGACGCCGCCGCTCCTCCCTGCGTCGTGACCTGAACGGCGTCGCCCCCCTCCACCGGCACTCTCCAAACCTCGCTTCTGGATTCCCGGGCCGACACGAAGTAGACCCACCGCCCGTCTCGCGACCAGCTGTAGCTGAATTCGGGTGTGGGCCCGGTCGTCAGGCGTCTCGGAACGCCACCCGAAACGCTCACGACGTAGACGTCGATGCTGCCCTCCTTGCTGGAGTTGAAGGCGATCTGCTCGCCGTCGGGAGACCAGCTCGGGAGCCCGGCGTAGGGGTGGCCCAGAAAGGTGACCTGCCTCGGGTTCGAGCCGTCGCTGTCGCAGATCCAGATCTCCGGGGCCCCAGTGCGCATCGAACCGAACGCGATGTGTCGCCCGTCGGGAGAGTAGCGCGGCTGGAACTCCGGCTGGGTGGACGAGATCAGCCGGGTCGGGAATCGCTCCTCTTTCGAAGCCGACGGTCCGGCGACACGCCAGATGTCCGTGCGCGGCTCGTCCCTCACGTAGGCGAGACGCCCTCCCTCCCGAGAGCACGTGGGCCGGGAGCCGTTCTCGCCGAACGCCAGCCGCTCCGGGGTACCTCCGGACACCGGTACCCTCCACAGGCTGGACGCACTGCCCACGCCCAACCCCGGCGACGAGAAGACGATGCTCTGCCCGTCGGGAGCCCAGTCCAACCCGGCCATCCAGGTGTCCAGCATGGTCAGGCGCCGCTCGCCCTCTCCGTCGACGGGCACGACGTAGATGTCGTTCTCGGGGAGCCCTACCGAGCGTATGAACGCCAGGGTCCGGCCGTCAGGCGAGAATCGCGGAGCCCAGTCGCCGAGGGCTGCCGCCGGGGGGCTCGTCAGCCTCCGGCGCTCGCTGCTTTCGATCGAGAGCAGGAAGAGACTGTTGGGATCCTCGGGGCGGTCGCGGTGGGGCACGGCGAGGAGCGTGCCGTCGGGGGACCAGGAGAGGCCGAGCCCGAGGGTATTCTCATTCATCGCCAGGGGGGGGAGCCTGGGGGCACTCCGAAGCGTCGCCAGGCGGCGGCGGGGACCTCCCAGCGCCGAGACCACGAAGACCCCGTCCCGGGGAGATCCCTCCTCGGCCTCGATCTGTTGCATGAACGCGATGCGCTGACCGTCGGGCGACCACGTCGGCACAAACGGGACTCCCTCTCCCGAGCTGACGACGAGAGGCTCGCCGCCACCGTCCACCTGCTTCACACAGAGCTCGGACTTCCCCGACTCTCCAGCCCTGACGAAAGCCAGCAGGTGGCCATCCGGCGACAGGGCGGGCTGCCACTCCGGTCCAGGGTCGCTGGTGAGCGGTCTGATCTTCAGGGAGGTCGGTGGCGCCTCGGGCCCCCGCGACCGGCTGAGCCAGAGGCCCCCGACCCCCACGAGGCCGACCAGCGCGACGAGCGCCACCGCGCCGAGGAGGCGCCGGCGTCCCACGCGAGGACGCCAGGCCGGGCGGGAGATCCCGGAGTAGACCGCCTCCAGGGCAAGCGCGAGATCGTGGGCCGAGTGGAAACGCTCCCCCACACGCTTCTCCAGGCACCGCTGCACAACGCGTACGAGCCCGGGCGGAATGCCCTTCCCCGTTTCCGACAGCGCCGGCGGGTCTTCCTTCAGGATCGCGTTCATCGTCTCGACCGCGGTGTCGCTCCGGAACGCTCGCCGGCCCGAGAGCATCTCGTACAGCACCGCCCCGAAGGAGAAGATGTCCGAGCGGGGGTTCACCTCCTGGCCCCGGACCTGCTCGGGTGACATGTAGCCCACCGTCCCCAGCACCGTTCCCGACTCCGTGGACCGGGTCGCGGTGCGCTCGTCTCCTTCGGCGAGCGGCCCTCGGTGCGTCAGCTTGGCGAGACCGAAGTCGAGGATCTTGACCCGGCCGTCTCTCGTGACGAAGACGTTCTCGGGCTTGAGGTCGCGGTGAACGATCCCCTTGTCGTGGGCGGCGGCGAGGCCGTGAACGATGCCGAGCGCGTGGTCGAGGGCTTTGTGGACGGGAAGCGCCCCGCCCTCGAGGCGAGCCCGAAGGGTCTCGCCTTCGAGCAGCTCCGAGACGACGTACGGGGCGCCCTCGTGGGTCCCGACGTCGTGGACGGCGAGGACGTTCGGGTGGTTCAGGGCGCCGGCGGCCCGGGCCTCCCGCTCGAAGCGGCGGAGGCGGTCGCGATCGGCGATCTCCCCGGGGAGGACCTTGATCGCCACCTCGCGCTCCAGGCGGGGGTCGCGTGCCCGGTAGACCTCACCCATCCCCCCGGCCCCGAGGGGCTCGAGGATCTCGTAGGGGCCGAGGCGTGTTCCGGCCGACAGCGCCATGCGGCCACCCTCCCGGGAGCGGTACTACGGAGTGAAGGCTACACCCGTTTTATTGAGGTCTGGTAGGTCAAATCCCCCCGGGCGCGCCACCCCACCCGGGGTTCCTATTCCGGAGACACCGCCGCATCCGCCCTGCCGTGAATCAGCAGAAAGACGGTGCCTTCCCCCGCCGCGGAGAGGGCGTACCCCCCCGCCGGAAGGGTGACGGCGAAAGACTCGCCCGAGAACAGCCGCTTCGTGAAGTCTCGCGCGGCGTCGGTGTCCACCGGATCCCATCGGCCTCGGAGCTTCCGGGTTGTGGCCAGACTGGTCTCCAGGGTGACGTCCTTCACGTAGCCGACCCGCTGCCCTCTCCACCAGATCTCGCGGGGGTCTGTGCTCGCCTTCCTCATGACAGCGCTCAGTGGCAGGCTCCACGGAGCTGCCCACGCCTCGGACGCCATCCTACTCCCGTCCCGGCCGGACGGGACACACAGAACTCGCTCCCGAGAGGGGCCGCTGCCCGATCGCGAACCCACGTATCGAGCCCGCCGCGGGGTCGGTGTCGCCCCCTCCATCCGTGAGACCATGGGCTGGAACACGGTGACTCCCGGAGGCCCAAGCATGACCCGACGCACCTCTCCGGTCCGGCCCGGCGCCGCTCTCCTCTGCCTCGCCCTCGCCGCCTGCCTGGCCGACGACGCTCCCGCCACCGGAGCCCAGCCGGGCCCGGCCCAGGCC
>JAJDNV010000201.1 GCA_022340545.1 Acidobacteriota bacterium
AGCGACGGCGCCCACCAGCTCGTGGTGGAGCGGGGCGGCAAGCGGCTGAAGCTGACGCTCGAGCTGCGACGCTAGCTAGTGCCGCGGGCCGCGGACTCGTCGCTGGAGTCTGCCCGCTTCACGAAGAACTCCTCGAGGACCGTCTTGACGTTGGGGTGTGCCTTGATGATGGGGACCAGGCTCGCGCGGGGCAGCTCCAGCAGCTCGCACGGCGTCGCAGTGGTGACCGTGGCGGTGCGTGGCCTTCCGCTCAGGACCGAGATCTCGCCGAAGAAGTCGCCCTCCTTCAGCTGCCGGACCTCGATGTTCTTGCCCTCGGCGTTGCGCACGTAGGCCCGGCACAGCCCGGTGGTGAGGATGAAGAGGCTCTCCCCCGGCTCCCCCTCGGTGACGAGGATCGCCCCCGGGCCGAAGCTCAGCAGGTTCAGCCCGCGGATCACCGCCACGATCTCGGGCCGGGACATCCCCCGGAAGAGCGGGGTCCCGAGCGCGGCACCACCCTCACTCGGGGGCGCCACGGCCTCGGCGGGCTTCTCCGGGGGAGGCACGAGCGTGCCGGAGCTGCTGAGAACGACCGGCGCCGGCTCACCGAGGTCGATGGCGATCTCGGCCTGGGGGCTCGTGTTCATCCAGGTGCCCCCCGCGGTCGAGGGCCCTTCGTCGATCAGGGCAGCCAGCCGCTCGTCGATACCCGAGCGGCCCGGGTCGAGCTTCTGAATCTTCTTGAGAACCGCGATGGCCTTGGTGACGAAGCCGTCCCGAGCGAGGTCGGCGGCGAGGGTGTCGAGGACCCCGATCGCGTCGTTCCTCTCGCCGGCCAGGGTGAGGACGTGGGCGAGCTGGAGGCGTAGCCTCTCGTTCTTCTTGTTCGCCCCGAGCGCCTTCGAGATCAGCTCGGCCGCCTGAGTGTACTTCTTGTTGACGATGAGGTCGTTGATGTCGAAGTCCCGCGACCCCTTGAAGAGACCCATGACCATGGAACACTCGCCTCCGTGCTGATCGAGGAGGCTACCGCCCACCCCGAGCCCGGTCAAGCGGTCCCCCGGTCCCCCGGGCCCGGCGGGATGGGGCGTTCGCACTAGCCACCGGTGCGAATGTGATCGTGCTCACGCCGCGCGGCGCTGCTAGAATCACCCCGTCATGTGTGCTGCGGCTCCTGATGATCGTCGTGATCCTTCCCTCAATGACGATCTCGAGCCGCTGGTCGAGGCGCTGGCCCGGTGGCAGTACGCGGCGTCGGGAGCCGGGCTGACGACATGGGAGGCGCTCTCCGAGAGCGACCGCCAGGCCGCGTTCCAGCTCGCCCGACAGACGCTGCGCGCCATCGGCGCCGCCGGCTATCAGATCTCCCGGACACCCGGAGCCGGTGACGAGGCCTCGACCGGCACCGAGGAGACCGCCTCCCGGCCCGAACACGATCTCCCGGAGTACCGGAGCCTGGCCGAGCGCTTCCTGCGCTCCGGCGATCCGCTGCTGGCGTACAACCTCACCCAGCAAGGCCTCGAGACGTGGCCGGACGACCTTCGTCTGCGCCAGCTCCAGAGCCTGGCGCTGGCCCGCAGCGGGGCCGTTCAGAGGGCGATCGACGTCCTCCAGGCCTTGCGGGCGGACGGGCACGCGGACGGCGAGACGATGGGCCTCCTGGCGAGGACCATGAAGGACCTCGCCATCGCGGCCTCCGACGCCGACACCCGCGACGCGGACCTCAAGGCGGCCTTCGATCTGTACGAGGAGGCGTACCTCCGGGAGAGCCGGCAGGGCCACACGGACGAGGCGTACTACACCGGGATCAACGCGGCGACGATGGCGCTCCTTCGTGGGGACGAGGCCCGGGCGCGGGAGATCGCAGCCCACGTGCGCGAGCTGTGCGCCCGCGCGCTCGAGAGCGCGGAGAACGACGCGGGCGCCTACTGGATTCACGCGACGCAGGCTGAGGCCGCGCTCATCCTCCGGGAGCGCGCGGAGGCCGAGGCGCGCTACGCCGACGCGGCGCGGGTCGCCGGCTCACGCTACGGTGACCTCGCCTCGACCCGACGGCAGGCCCGACTGCTACTCGAGCACATGAGCGAAAGCGACGACTGGCTCGAGAAGGTCCTCGCCGTCCCGCCAGTGCTGGTCTACACCGGCCATATGATCGATCGGCCGGGACGCGCCAGGCCGGGCTTCCCCGCGTCGGCGGAGCCGATGATCCGCGAGGAGATCACGAAACGTCTCGAGAGCATCCGGCCGGTCGCCGCCTACGGCTCGGCCGCCTGCGGCGCGGACATCCTCTGCCTCGAGGCCATGCTCGAGCTCGGCGGAGAGATCCACATCACCCTGCCCTTCCCCCCCGAGGAGTTCCGGAAGGTGAGCGTGGACATCGTCCCGGACCCGAGCTGGGGAGAGCGTTTCGAGCGCGTCCTTGAGGCGGCGGATAGCGTGGTCCTCGCCTGCGAGCACCACGTGGAGTGGAGCACGTCGAGCTTCGAGTACGCCAACCTGATCCTGACCGGCATGGGCCGGCTTCGCTCGCAGCTCCTCGAGACGTCCCTCGTCGGGCTCGCGGTCTGGAACGGCGGACCGGCGGGGGGCGCCGGCGGAACCGGGGACGTAGTCGAGCTGTGGCGTGGCCGCGGGGTGCCGCTCGAGCACGTCGACATGGCCGCCATCCGAGGATCGCAGCCCGGCCCGGCGACAGCGCCTTCCGGCGGTCCGAACGGCCCCTCGCCTTCCGCGGGGATCGGTCCCGGCCGCCCGCCTCACGAGATCAAGGCGATGCTCTTCGCCGACGCGGTCGGCTACAGCAAGTTCACCGAGAAGCAGATCACGATCTTCATCGACCGCTTCCTGGGCGCGGTGGCCGCGCTCAACGACACCACGGTCCACGCTCCGATCTACACCCAGACCGTGGGCGATGGTCTCTACTTCGTCTTCCGCAACACCTCCGACGCCGGCCACTACGCGCTGGAGCTCAGCGAGCTCGTCCGCGGGAACGACTGGCAAAGCTACGGCCTGCCCACCACCTTCGACATCCGGATCGGCGTTCACTGCGGGCCGGTCTTCCGCTGCCAGGACCCGGTCACGCGGCTCCCGATGTTCACGGGCTTCCACACCAGCCGCACCGCCCGCATCGAGCCGATCACCCCACCGGGCCAGGTGTACGCCAGCAGCGCCTTCGCGGCCGTCGCCTCCGCCACCGGCGTCGACGATCTCGACTTCGGGTACATCGGCCGGACGCGGCTGGCCAAGAAGTACGGCTCGCTGGCCCTGTACCACGTGCAGCGACCGTGAGCACGATGCGCAGACTCGTCGGTCGCGACCCGAAAGACGCAGTGGACAACGTCGAGCCAGGCTTCGTCCCGCGGCCGGTTTTCGGTCATGGCCGGGCCCGGCCGATAGCCGGAGGAGCGGATACACCGCGCCCCGGCTGGGCGCCCGTGTGTGAGCGCGCCCGCGTCACTGCGGTACAGGTTTTGCACCACCGCGCGGGAGCGACGGCGACAATCGAACGGCCATGAACTTCGACAACGACATCTTCATCAGCTACGCGCACATCGATGATCAGGCCCTCGTCGAAGGCCAGAAGGGCTGGATCTCGAGCTTCCACCGGGCGCTGGAGGTCCGCCTGGCCCAGCTGCTCGGACGGGAGCCCCGGATCTGGCGAGACCCCAAGCTGCAGGGCAACGACATCTACGCGGATCGGCTGGTGGAGTGCCTGCCCGGCGTCGGGTTGCTGTGCTCGATCGTGTCGCCGCGGTATGTCCGCTCGGACTGGTGCATCCGCGAGCTGAAGGAGTTCGTCAAGGCCACCTCGGGCACGGGCGGGATGAGGCTGGGCGACAAGGCGCGGGTCTTCAAGATTGTCAAGACGCCCGTTCCCCTCGGCCAGCAGCCCGAGGAGTTCCAGGAGCTGCTGGGCTACGACTTCTACGTCGTGGATCCGGAAACGGGGCGGGCCCGGGAGGTCAGCCAGACCGCCGACCCCGAGTCCCAGCGCCTCTACTGGATGAAGCTCGACGACCTCGCGCACGACATCGTCGAGTGTCTGGAGTCTCTCGAGCCGGGGGCGACCAGCGGACCGGAGGTGGAAGGGGGCGCCAAGCCCATCTCGGTCTACCTGGCCGAGACGAGCTTCGACCTGCGCGAGGAGCGGGACGTCATCAAGAGGGAGCTCCTGGGCCACGGTCACACCGTGCTTCCGGACCGCCCTCTCCCCCTGGTAGGCCCGGACTGCGTGGAGGCCGTGCGCGAGCAGCTCGACCGCTGTCGCCTCTCGATCCACCTCATAGGAAAGAACTACGGGCTGATCCCCGAAGGGGTGAGCGAGTCGATCGTCGTCCTGCAGAACGAGCTGGCGATCGAGCGCGGTACGGCCGAAGGCTTCTCCCGCCTCATCTGGCTGCCCCCGGGCCTCGCGAGCGAAGAGGAAAAGCAGGTTCAGTTCATCGAGCGGCTGCAGACCGACGTGCGCATCCAGCAGGGGGCCGACCTGCTCCAGGCGCCGCTCGAGGACTTCAAGAGCGTGGTCCTGCGACGGACCGTCCCGGAGGAGGAGAAGAAGGAAGCCGCTGCTCCCGAGGAGGCGCCCGAGCAGGCGGCAGACGACGGTCTCCGCCGGGTGTACGTGATCTACGACCAGCGCGACGGCGACGGCCCCGCCTCGATAGAGGACTACCTCTTCAAGAAGGGCTTCGAGGTGATCGTTCCGGTCTTCGACGGAGAGGAGGCCCAGGTCCGGCGCGATCACGAGGAGAACCTCTCGATCTGCGACGGGGTCCTCCTCTACTACGGAGCGGCCAACGAGCTCTGGCTGCGCCGGAAGCTCCGCGAGATCCAGAAGAGCGCGGCGTTCGGCCGAAAGGGTCCGATCGGGGTCAAGGCGATCTTCGTCGCCCCGCCCGAGACCCCTCCCAAGCGACGGCTGCGCACCCGTGAGGCGTTGGTCATCGAACAGCTCGAGGGCTTCAATCCCGAGACCCTCGACCCCTTCGTGAAGCAGCTCGAGATCGCCTGACATGGGAACCCCGATGGTCGAGACCGCGACGAGGACGAACCCCTTCCCCGGCCTGCGCAGCTTCGAGCCCGAGGAGGACCACCTCTTCTTCGGACGGGAGGAGCGGATCGACGAGCTCGTGACGAGGCTCCGCCGGAGCCGCTTCCTGTCCGTCGTCGGCACCTCGGGCAGTGGCAAGTCCTCGCTCATCCGATCCGGTCTCATCCCATCCCTCTACAGCGGCCTCATGAGCAAGGCCGGCTCCGACTGGCGGGTCGTCCTCTTCCGCCCGGGCGAGGACCCGATCGGTCACCTGGCCGACGCCCTGAACCGGCCCGAGGCGCTCGGGACCGAGGAGGAGCACGACGAGACGAGCCGTGCCCTCCTGGAGGTGACACTCCGCCGCAGCGCCATGGGCCTCGTGGACTGCATTCGGCAGGCCCGGGTCCCGGAGCACGAGAACATCCTCGTCGTCGTCGACCAGTTCGAGGAGCTCTTCCGCTTCAAGCGCAGCCTCAAGCTGCGGGACTCGCGGGACGAGGCGGTCGCCTTCGTCAAGCTCCTCCTCTCCGCGGCGCGTCAGGAGGCCTTGCCGATCTACATCGTCATCACGATGCGCTCCGACTTCATCGGGAACTGCACGGAGTTCGAGGGGCTCACCGAGGCGATCAACGACGGCCAGTACCTCGTACCGAGGATGACCCGGGAGGAGCGCCGCAGCGCCATCGTGGGTCCGGTGGCGGTCTGCGAGGCCGAGATCGCCCCGCGCCTCGTGCTGCGGCTCCTGAACGACGTCGGTGACGATCCGGATCAGCTCCCGATCCTCCAGCACGCCCTGATGAGGACCTGGGACGAGTGGGAGCGGCATCACGCAGAGGGAGAGCCGATCGATCTCCGACACTACGAGGCGATCGGCACGATGAAGGAGGCGCTCTCCCAGCACGCGGAGGAGGCCTACCGGGAGATCTCGGACGAGAAGAGCCGCGCCATCGCGGAGAAGATGTTCAAGGCCCTGACCGACCGGGGCTCCGACGCGCGGGGGGTGCGCAGCCCGCGACCCCTCGAGGAGATCTGCGAGCTCACCGACGCCTCGGAGGAGGAGGTCGCGGAGGTCGTGGAGGCCTTCCGGCGCCCCGGGCGGAGCTTCCTGATGCCGCCGGCGGCGGTGCCCCTGCGCCCGGCGTCCATCATTGACATCTCCCATGAGAGCCTGATGCGGATCTGGAAGCGGCTGATCCAGTGGGTCGACGAGGAGGCCCGCTCGGCGCAGGTCTACCTGCGCATCTCGAAGGCCGCGGCCGAGTTCCAGGAGGGCAAGGCGGGACTCCTCCACGATCCCGAGCTCCAGCTCGCCCTCAACTGGCGGGACGAGACGAAGCCGAACGCGGTCTGGGCCCAGCGATACGACGTGGCCTTCGAGCGGGCCATGGTCTTTCTCGAGCACAGCCAGAAGCAGCGCGACCGCGAGACCGAGGAGAAGGAGCGCCAGCGGCGACGCCAGCTCCAGTGGGCCCGGCGCCTGGCCATCATCCTGGGCCTGGGGGCGCTCGTCACGCTCGTCTTCGGCCTCTACGCGATGACCGCGCGGATCGAGGCCTTGGAGAGCTTCCGCGAGGCGTTGCGGCAGAAGGAGATCGCCGAGGGGCAGCGTCGAGAGGCCGAGACCCAGCGCGAGCTGGCCGAGACCCAGACGACGCGGGCCGAGCAGGCCCGTGCCGCGGAGGAGCAGCAGAGGCGGCTGGCCGTTGAGCAGCGCCGGCGGGCCGAGGAGCAGGAGCGGGAGGCCGTTCGCCAGCGGGGGCAGGCGGAAGCGGCCATGGTCCTCGAGGCAGATGCCCGGGAGGAGGCCGAGGCCCAGCGACAGCGGGCGGTGGACGAGAAGGAGCGCGCCGACGAGATGCGCGTTCAGGCCGAGACCTCGGAGTCCGAGGCCCGGCGGCTCCGTGTGCTCGCGGTGGCACGGGAGCTCGCGATCCAGACCTCCCGCCTCGTCCAGGAGGACCAGGGCGAGCTGGCCGCCCTGCTGGCGGTGCAGGCCTACCGCCTGCACTCCGGGAACGGTGGGGATCCCGGGGACCCCGATCTCTTCGAGGCCCTGCGGGCCGGCCTGAGCCGGGTGGCTCCGGAGGAGCTGAAGGTCCTTCGCCTCCATCAGGACGCCGTGCGCGCACTCGCCGCCACCCCGGACTCCGCGATGGTGGCCTCGGGCGGCGACGACGGCGCGGTGCACCTCCTCGACCTGGGATCTCCCGGCGCCGCGCCGAAGCTCCTGGGATCGTCGGAGGCCGAGGTCCGGTCCCTCGCCTGGGTCGGCGGGGACAGTCGCCTCGGCGTGGGTTCGCTCGATGGCGCGGTCGAGATCTGGGGAGTGTCGCCCTCCGAGCCCATTCGGACGATCCTGCCAGCCCATGCCAGCGGGGTCACGGCCATCGCCACCGGCGACGGCATGCTCGCCTCGGCCGGGCTCGACGGCGAGGTGCGGCTCTGGCATCTGGATGAGCCCCGACGCCCCACCGTGCTGCAGCCTACCGGCTCTCCCCGGGTCTCGGCCCTCGCCTTCACCGGCCGCGGACGGTTGGCCGGGGCGGTCGCCGGCAGGGGAATCCTGTTCTGGGACCCGCAGCATCCCGAGCAAGCACCCCGCACGCTCGCCTCGGGACGGAAGGTCCACTCCCTCGCGGTCAGCTCCAACGACCGGTTCGCCGCGGGAACGGAGCAGGGTTCCATACTCCTGTGGTCCGCGGGGCGGGCCGAAGACCCGGCCGTGCTGCAGGGGCACTCGTCCGAGGTCACGTCCTTGAGCTTCGCGCCGGACGGGACCCGGTTGGCGTCGGCCAGCCTGGACGGGAGCGTGAGGATCTGGAACGTGCGGCGGCTGGACGACAAGCCGATCGAGCTCCACGGGCACGCGGGATGGGTCTGGGCGGTGGCGTTCCTGGCCGACGGTGAGACCCTCGTGTCCGGCGGAGCCGACCGCTCCGTCCGCGTCTGGCCGACCCGCTCGGCGCCCCTGGCGAACGCCATCTGCGAGCGGACGACGCGGGACCTGACACCCGAAGAGTGGAGCAGCTTCCTGCCCGCGGACATCGCCAAGGAGCCGACGTGCCCATAGCCTGCACGACGGATCAGGGGAAGAGGATGGGTCAGCATGTCCAGGGGTGAGCCGACCGCGCGACTTCGTCCGGCGAGACGGGCCGTCGTCCTGGCATCGGGTCTCCTCCTGGCGTTCGCGGCCGCGGGCCCGGCCCAGACCGACGCCCCGGACACCTGTCAGACGTCGCTTCAGGACGCCTCCGCCGACTTCGCCAGGGGACGGTTCGACGCCGCCCAAGCCTCGATCGCGGAGTGCCTCGGGGCCCAGCCGCGGCGGGCCGAGAAGGTCCAGGCCTACTCGCTCCTGGCCAAGATCCACCTCGCGGTCGACGACCTGCCCGCCGCCGAGGCCTCGCTCAGGCGCCTGCTCGATGCCGACGCCGAGTACGAGCCCGGGGTCTTCGACTCCCAGCGCTTCGTCCGGTTGCTCGCCGAGGTCAAGAGCGCGCGGTACGCGCCGGTCGTGACTTCGGTCTCGAAGTCGGCGGAGAGCCTGGTGGAGGCGCCGGCCACGGTCATCGTCGTGACCGCCGAGGAGATCGAGCG
>JAJDNV010000203.1 GCA_022340545.1 Acidobacteriota bacterium
AGTCGGCGGCAGCTGATCATTCAATGGCCCCCCACCCTATCCCTCCCCACGGAGGGGGAGGGAAATGCTTGGGATAGGCCCCGCTCCACCCGCGCGTCCCCAAGGAAGGGACGCGCGGGTGAACCCAGGCCAGGTGGCCAACCGCACCTGTACATCGCCCCCCCACGCTCCAGCGCGCGGGCTCATGCTGGGACTCGCGATTGCAGTCTGTGCGGCGTGCGCGACCGTCAACTACCTCGACCCGGCCGGGCCGTTGCACGAAGAGCGGTTCGCCGAGGCGTCCCCCTCGCCGCCGCCGCCGGGTGCCCCGCTGCGGGTGGTGACCTTCAACATCGCCTACGCGGTGAAGATCGACCTGGCGATCGACGTCCTGCGGGACACCCCGCAGCTTCGAAACCCCGACGTCCTGGCGCTCCAGGAGATGGACGCTCCCGGGACAGAACGCATCGCCCGGGACCTCGGCATGAACTCGGTCTTCGTCCCGAGCGCGGTCCACCCGAAGACGGACCGGGACTTCGGATGCGCGATCCTGTCGCCCTGGCCCCTCGTCGAGGCCGGCAAGGTCGTTCTTCCCATCGGGGCCTTCGGATCCAGGGTCCGGCGGTCCGCGGCCCGGGCCACGGTCGTGCGAGGGGACGAGCGGCTCCTCTCCTACTCGGTCCACCTTCCGTCTCCCCTCGGGGTCACCGGCGCTGCGCGTCGTCAGCAGCTCGAGGTGCTGCTCGCAGATGCCGCCGGCTTCACCGGCCCGGTGGTGGTCGCCGGTGACTTCAACTCCCACGATGTCGGGAGGCAGCTCGTGAAGGCCGGCTACTCCTGGCCCACCCGCGACGTCGGCACCACCAGCAAGTTCTTCTTCTTCGGGATGAGCATCGATCACATCTTCGCTCGTGGGCTCGTGGCCATCTCCAGCGTCGAGTCCTTCGGGTCGGTCAAGGAGAACCGCGGGGCCAGCGACCACCGCCCGGTGTGGGTCATCCTCGTCGCCCCGGACGAGCCAGCCGAGGGCGAACCCCCCGGTGCGTGACATCAGCCCCCCTATCCCGAGTGCACAGAGCGCTCTGCGCACTCGGGATGTCAGTCGTGTTACCTTTGACCGCTCGCCATGGTCGACGTCAACCACCAGGAACGCACCCTCAAGCTCAAGCTCGTCTACTACGGTCCCGCCGTCGGCGGTAAGACGACCAACCTCAAGGTGCTCCATGAGAACGCCCTCGGGGTGCGCCGCGGGCAGTTCGTGTCCGTCAACTCTGCGCAGGACCGCACGATCCTCTGCGACCTGCTGCCCCTCGCCTCGGGCGGCTTCCGGGGGTACGCGCTCAAGCTCCAGCTCGTGGCCGTCCCCGGGCAGTCGATGTACGCGGCCACGAGAAGGGTGGTGGTCAAGAACGCGGACGGGGTCGCCTTCGTCGCCAACTCCGCGGCCGACCGCTGGCAGGAGAACATGCAGTGCCTCCAGGAGATGGTCGTCAACCTCAAGGTTCAGGGCCTCGAGCCGGCCACCATCCCCCTGGTGTTCCAGTACAACAAGCGTGACCTGCCGGACGTCGTGGGGCTCGAGGCCCTCTCCGGGGCCCTGAACGGTCGTCGCGCGCCCGAGTTCCCCGCGGTCGCGCCCCGGGGCGAGGGGGTGCTGGAGACCTTCGCCTCACTCCTCACTCTCACCATCGAGGACCTGTGCCGCCAGTACCCCTCGCTGGAGCTCCCGCCGGGACAGAAGGTCTCCTCCTGGGTCGAGGTGGCGGTCAAGGGGATGTTCGGTCGTTCGCGGCTCGACATCCCCGCCGACGAGGCCATCACCGTGGAACCCGACGAGCTCGGGCTGGAGCCGGAGGCCGTTGAAGGCGGCGGCCACTTGAAGGTCCAGATCCCGACGCCCGAGGAGGGTCCGCGCGGGGCATCCGCCCCGGCCGACGTGCGCTCACCGGAGTCGCTCGCAGAATCCTATGCCGAGGCCTCGGCGGAGCTCGGCCTCGTGGTCGACGACCTGCGCGGCGAGCGCGATCAGGCGCGGACGCGGCTGGCCGAGGTTCGAACCGCGCTCGAGCTCGCCACCGAGGCGCTCCGCGACGCCGACATCGAGGAGCGGGTGCGGCGGATCCTGAAGGTGCTCGTCCGGGCCGCCCGCGCCGACGGCGCGTCCCTGCTCCTCGCCTCGGCGGATCTCCTCAAGGTCCTGCCGCTGCCCCCACTGAGCGACGATCCGCTGTCCCAGACCGTCTGGGGTGGGGACCACATCGAGGAGCTCTGGAACATCTCGGAGCCCGTGCTGGAAGAAGCAACCGAGAGCGCGCAGCTGGCGAGCGCCCTGCGCGCGGGCGAGCCGCCGTTCGAGGCGGTGGCAGCGGTGCCGCTTCGCTCGGCCGAGCGCCTGCTCGGGCTCTCCCTCCTCTACTTCGGCTCCCACGCCGTGTTGCCGACGCAGCAGGTTCTCGTGCACCTGGGCTTCCTGGCCCGCGTGCTCGCGGGCCCGCTGGAGGCCTCGGCGGCGCGCGAGGCCACGTCACACGCCGAGCGGCTGCGCGTCCTCTCGCGTCCGTCGGCCGCCGCGGTCGCCTCCCTGCTCACCCGACTGCCCCCGGAGTCCGCTCGGAAGATGCGGATGCAGCTCGCCGACGCGCTCGGACCGCTCAAGGCCCCCGGCATCTCGCTGGAGATCCCTCCGGAGATCCCGGAGGTGCTCGGGGACGCTCCGCTTCTCCGATTCGCCCTGGCCACGCTGGTGGGGCAGTGCGAGGCCGACGCGCTCGAGCGCGGCCGGGTTCCCGAGGTTGCGATCCGCGCCTCGGCGGGAAACAACGGCGTGAAGCTGGAGGTCATGGGCGGGGGGCAGGCCTCGGTGATGTCCGCGTCCCAGGCCGGGCCGGACCTGGCCGATGCCGAGCTGAGCGTCGTGGGCGCGATCGTGGCCTTGCACGGGGGGCTGCTCAGCGCCGGCCGCACGGAGGGCCAGGAGCCTCACTTCACGCTGGAGCTCGTCCCGGCCTGAGGCGGTGAGCCCGAGCCTGACCGGCGCCGGACGGTCAGGGCTGGGCAGGTTTCGGCGGGTACCGGGCGAGCAGCATCCGGACCGCTCGCTGCACCTCGGCGTCGATGCGCCTCTCGTCGATCCTCGAGATGTCGATGCCCGCGCGCCAGACCGTCTGGTTGTCGCTCACCCGCTGCATCTCCAGGATCAGCGTGCCCGCGCGGACCTTCCTCAGGTCGAAGCTGGTGCTCGTCGTCATGGTCTCTGCCGATCCCGGCAGGATCTCCCGGCTCTGGCTGGGAGTCCCCTGGATGCTGCTCCTGGCCTTGACGTAGTAGCGAACGAAGAGGTCAGGCACGGTCTCGGATTCGGGCTCGACCTTGGTCAGTCCCTTTTCTTCGAGGCCGCGCTCCACGTACCAGATGATGCTCGTGTTGACCTCGGGCCTCTCCGCCGGTGAAACGGGATCCTTCCACGCGTAGCTGCCGAACTCGGCGAAGTCCGCCTCTGGGTCGGACTGGACCTCGACCTTGGGCATGCGGAGCTGCTGGGCGAGGGCCACCGGCGCGATCGCCGCCGCCGCGGCCAGTACGAGGAGCTCACGTCGCGTGGTCATGGCGGACACCCTCCCTTCCGGAGGACAGCCCAGGCCCGGTACGGATGTCGGCGTGCTGGCCAGCCCGGCGCGCAGGCCGGGCCGGCCTCCCGGCGCCGATCAACGCTTCTTGGCGGCCTTCTTCTTCGCCGTCTTCTTGGCCGCCTTCTTCTTGGCGGCCTTCTTCTTCGCCGCTAGCTCGGCCTTCGACGTCCGGGCGAGGTCCGCGCGGTGGGCGCGCTCGTACGTCTGGATGTCCTTGAAGCGACCGCTCGCGTCACGAACCGCGTACAGCTTCTTTCCCGCGGTGCTGCGGTGGGTCGTCCTCCGGGCCCTGGCCATGTCACCTCCTGCTCGATCGGATATCCGAAGCCGATGATGGGCGATTGAGGGTGAAGGCGCAAGGGGCGGGCAAGCTCAGAGCGCTGGCGGGAGTCAGCCACTGACGCGGCTGGACTCCAGGCCTGGGTACACCGGCATGTCCTGTCCTTGAGGGCATGCCGGTGCGGGGCCTGACACAGACGTTCCCCCTCCCCCTACGTGGGGAGGAGATAGGGGTGGGGGGTCGATGAATAATCAGTCGAGCAGCGTCTGTAGGATCTCGGGGTTCTCCTCCTGCTGGGCGAGGATCGAGTGGCACGTATCGCAGTCCATCGAGATCATCTCCCCGTCCTCGGTCATGTGCTCCCCGCCGTGGCAGCGGAAGCAGCCGACCTCGGTGCTCATGTCGGGGTGGCCGATGTGGCTCACGTAGGTTCCCCAGGTCACATTCATGGTGGGGAAGACGTTCCACGCGTAGATGTCGGCGATGGCCTGGCCGGCCGCACCCACCGCGTCCGCGCGGTCGCGGGCGATGTCCGGGTAGTCGGCGGCGTAGAAGTCGGCGATGGCCCGCGTGATCCCCTCGCGAGCCTCCTCGTGACTCGCATACTCGACCTCGAGGGCCTTCTGACCCTCGCGCCGGATGAAGGGAAGGCTGGCATCGATTCTCTCGTCGAGCAGGGCGGCGTCCAGCTCGGCCCCCGGCATCCGGTACACGTGAGTCGGACGGTTGTGGCAGTCCACGCAGTCCATCGTGCGCCATGGGGCGGCTGTGCCCTCCGGGCTGTCCGCCTCCGGGCCCTTCCAGCGCGTGACGGTGCCCTGTGCATCGGTCATCTCGACCTCGAACATCGTCTGGCGATTCTCGTTCGCCCGGTACCGGACGACGTGATCGGGGTCGACGTGCCAATGGATGCCCTGGCTGAGGCCGGCCTGCCGGCCCCCGACCTTGAGCACCAGCACCGTCTTGAGCTCGGTGTTCGCCTCGTCCTCCTCGAAGTGCGTGTTGACCTTGAAGCGATCTCCCACGAACTTCTGAGGCCAGTGGCACTCCTCGCAGGTCTCACGGGCCGGGCGGAGGTTATGCACGGGCGCGGGGATGGGCCGCGGGTAGAGATCGAAGGCGACCGAGACGACCTGCCAGGACCCGGAGAGCTTGGACTTCACGAACCAGTCGGCGCCGGCGCCGATGTGGCACTCCACACACTTGACCCGCGCGTGCGGCGAGCGCTGGTAGGTCGTGTACTCGGGCTCCATCACGGTGTGACAGGCGGCCCCGCAGAAGGCGGTGGAATCCATGACCTCCAGACCCTTGTAGGTGCCGACGGACAGGATCGCCAGGTTGGCGAAGCTGAGGGCCACGAAGATGAGGACGGCCTTGCGAGTGGTGCCGCGGTTGAGGTCGATCACCGGGAAGCGGGGCGGAGCCTCTCCACGCTCCCTGGCCAGACGCTCCCGGCGCCGCTCCCGCCAGAGTCCCACCGGGATCAGAAGGAGGCCCAGGATGAAGAACGCGGGAATGATCAGAAACGTGACGATGCCCAGGTACGGGCCGCGGCCCTCGAGGCCGACGAGCGCTATCCCGTAGAGGATGACGAACAGCAGGGCGCTCGCGGTGGTGAGGGCGGCGCCCGCGAGTCCCACTGGGTCGCGCGTGATTGTGATCAGGAAGCTTCGCATCTGTCCTCCGGCCGGTTCGGTGCGAGACGGCGTCCCGAGAGTCTAACAGCCCGACGCCGGCGGCGCCGAGACGTCAGCTCGTCGGGTAGCGACGCGTTGTGGCACACCCGCCGCACTGAGGCGGAGACACCGCGTCGGGTGGGGCTTTCTCGGGATTGGCGGTACTAGGGACCGTCCTGCAGCCGCCTCTTCTCGAGCCGGTGGGCACGGAGCGCCAGAAGGCCGGCGAACAGCAGGAGCATGGCGGCGGCCACGGCGAGACCCCGCCGCCGATACTGGTACTCGGCCAGCTTGGACTCCGCCGACGTCTCGACCGCGGTGGCGATCTCCACCCCGTCCTTGACAACCGCCTCGGTGCGCTCCTCGGAGAAGGCGTGGATGGTCGCCCGAGCGCGAACGAGGGCATCCTCGGAGCCCGCCAGCTCGAAGGTTGGCCGCTCCACGTCCATCCCCAGGCGCCGGGCCCGATCCAGGGCATCGTGAGCCTGCTCGATGCGTTCGCCCAGCCGCGTCATCCCCGCCTTCATGGCCTTCGTGGCCTCGTCGCAAGGATCGCCCGGCGTGTGGCAGGCGCTGCAGACTCCCCGCTCCCCGGTTCCCAGCATGTCGTCGCTGGTGGCCAGGATCTCGTGGTGGTTGTGGCAGGTGGTGCAGGGCGGCGCGTCGAAATCGCGGAAGTGGGATGCGTGGGTCGAGCCCTCGAACAGCTCGGCCTGGGTTGCGTGGCAGCGGCCACAGACGTGCGTGACCGCCGACACGCCGGGAGGGGCGGCACCGTGGTTGCCGTGGCAGTCGTTGCAGGCGGGAGCGGCCAGGTCCCTCTCCTCGAGCCGCTTGCGGCCGTGGACGCTCTGCTCGTACTTCGGCAGCTGGTCGGTCGGGATCGAGCGCCCCTCCATGTAGCTCGGGTTGTGACAGCCGGAGCAGGTCTCGACGACGCGGGACTTGCCGGCCGGGGAGGCGGGGTCGCCAACCGGGCGCACACCGTGGGAGCCGTGGCAGGACACGCAGGTGGCGACCTTCTCGTCGCCCCGGGCCGCGAGCTTCCCGTGGTCGCTGGTCCGGTACTGCGCGAGCTGGTCGGTGGGCAGCCGCGGGTTGATGACCCGCATGCGCTCGATGTCGCTGTGGCAGTGGCCACACATGTTCGCCGCGGCCATGGCCGTCGGGACACCGACGTATCCCCGGGCCGGGCTCATCGCCCGATCCTGCTCTTCCGCCCGCGGATCGCCACCGTGGCAGTCCACGCAGGAGAACCCCGCCGCGCGGTGGATGTCACCACCCGCCTCCTCGAGAAGATCGCCGTGGCAGTCCACGCACGTGTTGACGGGTGCGTCTTCGCCGCCCGCCGAGTGCGCGGCGAGGAGCAGAGCGGTCAGTGCAGCCAGGCGTAGCATGTCAGCCCCACGAGATAGATGAAGACGACCCACCCGGCGATGGAGAACGCCCGGCTCGACTCTTCGCGAGCTGCCCTGCGGTCCAGGAACGGAACAAGTGCAAACAGCAGCCCGAGGACCGCGAACCCGACGGCGCCCAGCACCTCCCCTTCGAACGGCCCGATGTGGGCCGGGATCATCTTGAGCTGCTGGAAGGGCGCGTAGAAGTACCACTCCGGCTTGATGTCGGCGGGAGCCGAGGCGAAGGGGTCCGCCTTGGGTCCCAGCCCGGCGGGCAGGAGGGCGGCCAGGGCCGCGAGCAGGGCGAGGGCGAGGGTCCAGCCGACGAGGTCGTGCATCAGGAAGTCCGGGAAGAACGGGCGCGGGCGTCCCTTCTCGGTCACCCCCGGGGGGACGCTCATCCCGTGCCGCTGGACCAGCAGGAGGTGGAGCCCCAGGAGTCCGAGCGCTGCGAACGGGAGCACGACCACGTGCAGGGCGAAGAACCGGGCCAGGGTGGCGCCGGTCACATCCTCGCCCCCGCGCATGAGCTGCAGCAGGGCCTTGCCGACGAGCGGGAAGACGCCGGCGACCTGGGTGCCCACCGAGGTCGCGAAGTAGGCGATGTCGTCCCAGGGCAGAAGGTAGCCCGAGAAGCCGAAGGCCAGGGCCACGCCGAACAGCGCCACCCCGGTGAGCCAGGTGACCTCGCGGGGCCGGCGATACGCCTTCATCTGGTAGGCGGTGAACATGTGGACCGCGAGGACGCCGATGAAGATGTCCGCGGACCAGCGGTGGATCGAACGGATCAGCCAGCCGAAGGGGATCTCGCCGGAGATGCGCCGGACGCTCTCGTAGGCGGTGGACACCCCGGGCTCGTAGTAGAGCAGAAGCAGCAGGCCGGTCCCGAGCTGGATGATGAAGAGGAAGAGGGCCATCCCCCCCAGGTAGTAGAAGATCGAGTGGCGGTGCCGGGGGACGGTCTTCTGGGCCATCAGGTGACGCACCGGCTCCAGGCCCACGCGGTCGTCGAGCCAGGCCCACAGCCTATCCACGCTCCGCCTCCTCGGTCACGTAGACCTCGTCGCCCTTCAGCACGACGGTGAACTCCGCCAGCGGGCGTGGCGGCGGTCCGGCGACGTTCTTGCCAGTCAGGTCGAAGCGGCCGTCGTGGCACGGACACCAGATCATGTTCATGTCGTCACGGTAGGTGACGGTGCAGGAGAGGTGCGTGCACTTGGCGGTGAAGGCGCGCCACTTGTCGTCCGGTGTGTGGACGAGGATCGCGGGCCGGGTGCCCAGCGGGAACACCTTGCCACTTCCAGGAGCGAGCTCGCTCGTCTGGGCGGCGAGAACGGCCCCCTTGGCGCGCCCCTTCGGCCGGGGGGGAGGGAACACGAAGTGGACCACCGGATAGACGATGGCCGCGGCGGTTCCGAAAGCCGAGAGTCCCAGGAGCCAGTCGAGGAAGCTTCGTCTCCCGGCCGGGGTCGGATCGGCGGGAGAGAGAGGACGATCGTGTTCATCCATCCGAATTGCTCCTCATCGGTGGGGCTGAGCCTAGTCGGGAGTGGTCTTGCCGGACATGAGTCAAATGGATCATTTCTCCGATTTGCGGCGCTCGGCACCGCGCAGGAGCCTCGGCGTCGCAACGAGCGCTCCCCCGTACAGCGCAAACGAGATGAAGAGCGTGACGGGTCGGCCGTGGGGGAGGTCTCCCAACAGCAGCCCCAGCCCGCCGGCCGCAAGGAGCGCGTAGACCAGCCACATCAGCTCGGGCCGATTCCAGCGGCGGGCCGCCCACGCCACGGCGACCGCCAGACCCGCGACCGCGGCGGTGCGGCTTGTGGCCAGAAAGGCTGCGTCCGCGGAAGCCCCGGGGGCATCAGCCAGCAGCCGGGCGAGCCCTCGGGCGACGAATCCGCCGCCGACCGCCGCGACCAGGGCGGCGACCCCGGCCTGTGGGAGGAGAGCGAACCAGGGTGCACCTGGCCGGCAGGTGCGGGCGAGGAGGGCATAGGAGACCGTCGTCGCGGCGCCGACGGCCAGGCCGAGGAGTGTGACGTCGCGCCAGGGCCCGGTCGTGGCGCCGAGAAGCCCGTCGATGGCCCCCTGAAGCAGCCCGGCGGCCAGGGCGGCCGAAGCCAGATAGACGAATCCGTGGATCCGCAGGGTGATCCTCAGGAACCGCCCGCCGAGCCATGCTGCGACCAGGCCCAGCCCAGCCCAGACGACGGCGCGGGGGGCGGGGGTGAACACGAGCCACACCCCGGCGAGCGCGAGCAGCCCGGCGAATGTCGTGTAGACGTAGAAATTCCGCCCTCCGCCTTCACGCCGGTCGTGGAAGGCGAAGGCGGCCGCGTAGCAGGCGGCTCCGAGCAACAGACCGAACGTGCCGATGGCGAGAGTGGCCATCCCGGTGTAGTGGGCGACCCGAAGCGTGCCGCCGAAGCCCACGAGAAGGGCGACCGCAATCTGCAGCACCTCGAACACGCGCACGTCGCGAGCCCTGATGAGGGTGCGGACGGCGACGCTCACGAGGTAGACGACGGGCAGCGCGAGGCCCACGAAGATCACGCCTTGCGGGGCCAGCGCCGGATAGCCCGGGGGCGGTCCGCCCGGGCGGACCGCGATCAGGACCGTTTGGAGCACCGCCAGGTCGAGCACGAGGGCCGTCGGCCAGCGTAGCCCGAGCCACCGGTCCCGCAGGGCGGTGAGCTCCACCAGGCCCGCCACGAGGAGGAGCGACAGCGTGAACGTGACGAGATCGTGGGTCGTCTGCAGGAGTGCCACCCCCGTGGCGAGGCCAAAGAGCGCGTGGACCCACGCGATTCCGCCAAGGCGGTGGCGCCAGGCCACCGCCAGACCCAGGGCCACCAGCACGGGAACGAGAACGGCGGCGGCGGCGTGGTCGAGCAGGCCGAACCGCGTCGTTGTCTCCCAGACGAGAGGGTAGGCAATCATCGCGGCGGCGACGCCGTGGAAGACGGCGCTCAGCCTCCGGCCGCGGGTGGCGGCCCGGTCGGCCATGACCAACCACACGCCCGAGTACGCCAGGCCGGTCACGGCTCCGGCGAGAGCCGGCACCGCCCGCGTCTCGGTCACGGCACGAAGGAGATAGGCGCCCCCCAGGGCCATGAGCGTCCGTCCCACGAGGCCGACCATCCCGGCCAGCGGCGCGGTGCGAGAGTCGGACTCGAAGGCCATCTCGGGAGCGGGGTCCCTCCGAGCCACCTCCTCCCGATCGGGGCCTCGCTCCCGGCCCTCCAGGCGGTCGAGGCGCGCGCGGACCTCACCCAGCTCACGGGTCATGTGCTCGAGCCGCGTCTCCAGATCAGCGAGACGATCCCCCATGGCTCACCCCCGCGAGGATTCTACTCGCTCGCTCGGAGGACGCGCGCGTTCGTGGCTTTTCCGCTACACTCGGCCCACCTTGAGGATCGGCAGTCTCCTTCTTCTCACCGTCGCCTCAACCACCTTGCACCTCGGGCTGTCGGCGGCAGCGCTGGCCATGGACGGCGACCGCACGGTCGTGGTCTTCAACGGCCCGACGATGGGAACTCGCTACACGGTCCGCGTGGTCACGCCTCCGATCGGCGAGGACGGGCGGGAGAGCATACGGGTGGCGATCGAGAAGGAGCTCGACCTCGCGAATCGACTCCTCTCGACATGGGACCCCAGCTCGGAGATCTCCCGCCTCAACTCCCACCATTCTACGGAGCCGTTTCCGGTGTCCCCGGAGACGATCGGCCTTCTGGAGATCGCCCACCGGGTGACCGAGGTCTCGGGCGGCGCCTTCGACGTCACCGTTGGACCGCTCGTCGAGGCCTGGGGCTTCGGCCCCGCCGGTCTCCCGGAGCGGACGCCGTCGGCCGAGGCCCTGGCCCAGCTGCGCCAACGGGTCGGCCCCGACCTGCTCGAGGTCGATGCCCGAGGCGGGAGGGTCCGAAAGATCCGACCCGATGTGTCCTGCGATCTTTCGGCCCTGGCCCCGGGCTGGACGGCCGACCGCATCGCTGCCGCGCTCGAGACCCTCGGCCACCGCGAGTTCATCGTGGACATCGGGGGCGAGGTTGTGGCGCGCGGGCGGCGGGCCGACGGCCAGCGCTGGCGGGTGGCGGTCGAGTCTCCGGGGCGGGAGCGCGACCACCTGCTGGTGCTTGCGCTCGAGAACACCGCGGTGGCCACGTCCGGCGACTACCGCAACGTCTACCTCGACGAGGCCGGGCGGCGTCGAAGTCACCTGATCGACCCGCGGACGGGTGAGCCGGTGGCGCACGAGCTGACGTCCGTCACGGTGGTTCACCCGGAGGGGGTCTGGGCCGACGCCCTTGCCACCGCGATGCTGGTGATGGGGCCGGAGCCCGCCTGGATGCTCGCCACCCGCGAACGGCTTGCGGTCCGGCTGGTCGCGCGAGTGGAAGGCGGGGGCTACTCCGCCGCGACCACACCCTGGTTCGAGGACCTCGTCTGGACGGGTCCCGAGGAGTGACGACGCGGTAGTCGGACGGGAGGGTTTGCGGGTATGCTTCGGGCAAGCCCACCATGAGCCAGGACGACCGAATCCCCTGCGTCGAGTTCGATCGAGACCGCCTGGAGCCGCGGCTGTCCCTGGAGATCCCCGGTCAGGTCGAGTCGATCTCTCCCGCGGTCGAAGAGATCCTGGCGGTCACCGAGCGAATGGGATGCACGGCGGGGAGGGAGTTCGAGGTCGAAACGTCGCTGCGTGAGGCGCTGGCCAACGCCATCCGCCACGGCTGTGAGCGTGATCCAAACAAGAAGGTCCAGGTCTGCGTGGCCTGCGACGACGCGAGGGGGATGCTGATCGTGGTCCGGGACCCCGGCCCGGGGTTCGATCCGGAGAGCATCCCGAGCCCGGTGCAGGGGGAGAACCTCTTCACCCAGGGGGGACGAGGGATCTTCCTCATCAACGAGCTGATGGACGAAGTCTCCATCGAGCGGGGCGGCACCGAGATCCGCATGCTCAAGCGCTGACGGTTCGCCCTTTCCACTGCCTCCGAGGAGGAGCATGAAGCCCGCCATCCTGTCCATTATCTTCGCCCTCGTCGCGGCTCCGGCCGTGCCCCAGGACGTCGCCCAGAGCCTCGAGCTGAGCCGCGAGGTCGTCGACACGCAGAAGCGCATCATCGTCGCCGGCAGCCTCCCCCTCTCCGACGAGGAGGCGGATGCGTTCTGGCCGCTCTTCGACGCGTTCCAGGAGGAGCTGAAGAAGATCGACCGGCGGTCCGACCGCCTCATCGCCGAGTACGCCGCCGAGTACGCGACCCTCGCCGGGGCTCGGGCGCGAAGGATGATCGACGAGGCGCTCAGCATCGAAGAGGACCGGGTGAAGCTGAAGCGGAGCTGGATCAAGCGAATGGAGCCGGCGCTGCCGCCCCGGATGCTGGCGCGCTACTTCCAGCTCGAGAACAAGTTCCAGGCGATCGTCGCCGCCGACCTGGCCCGCCAGATCCCGCTGGTCCCGTGACGCCTGCTGCTCGCCGGCGCGCCCTGGCGCTCCTCGCCCTCGCTGCCGGGGGCCTGGTGGCGGCCGCCGTCTGGTGGCTGCCCGGCCCGCAGGGGACGGCCTCGTCCTGGGGTCCCGCGCCCCTCGTCTACGTGGGCGTCGAGGGCTGCGCGGACTGCCACGAGGACGAGACCCGGCTCTGGCGTGGCTCGCACCACGATCTCGCGATGCAGGAGGCGACGGAGTCCACGGTCCTCGGGGACTTCTCGGACGCGGAGTTCACGTACGAAGGCATCACCTCCCGTTTCTACCGCCAGGACGGCCACTACTTCGTCCGCACCGACGGTCCCGATGGGTCCCTGACCGACTACGCGATCGACTACGTCTTCGGCTTCACCCCGCTGCAGCAGTACCTCGTCCCGCTGCCGGGCGGCCGATACCAGGCGCTGGGCATCGCCTGGGACTGCCGTCCCGCCCGGGAGGGGGGCCAGCGCTGGTTCCACCTCTACCCAGGCGAGGCCGTCGATCACCTCGACGTCCTTCACTGGACAAAGCTCTCGCAGAACTGGAACTCGCAGTGCGCGGAGTGCCACTCCACCAACCTCCGAAAGAACTACCACTGGCCGGAAGATCGCTTCGGCACGACGTTCTCCGAGATCGACGTCTCGTGCGAGGCCTGCCACGGCCCGGGCTCCCGGCACGTGGCGTGGGCGAAGGCGGCCGAGGCGCGAGGGACGGACCCGGAGGGCGACCCGGGCCTCGTCGTGCGCTTCGACGAGCGGCGACACCGGAGCTGGAGGATGGACATGGAGAGGGGAATCGCCATCCCCAAGGCGGCGGCCGAGTTCCGGGTCGAGAACGAGATGTGTGCCCGCTGCCACGCCCGGCGGGGCCTGCTGACCGAGGACTACCTCCCGGGCCAGCTCCTCGGCCAGACACATCACCCGGCCCTGCTCGAGGAAGGCCTCTACTACGCGGACGGGCAGATGGAGGATGAGGTCTACAACTGGGGCTCGTTCCTGCAGAGCCGGATGTACGCGGCCGGCATCACCTGCGCCGACTGCCACGACGCCCACTCGGCGAAGGTGAAGATCTCCAAGGACGACGTGTGTTCCTCGTGCCATCAGCCGGAACGCTTCGCCGTCCGGGAGCACCACTTCCACGACCCGGAAAAGGAGGGGGGGTCGTGTGTCGCGTGTCACATGCGCACGGAGACCTACATGGTCGTCGATCCGCGCCACGACCACTCGCTACGAGCCCCCCGTCCGGACCTCACCCTCTCCATAGGCAGCCCCAACGCGTGCAACGACTGCCACCGCGACAAGTCGACCCTCTGGGCACAGCGGGCGGTGGAGCGCTGGTATCCCGAAGGTCAGTGGACGCAGACGCACTACGGGGAGACCCTCCAGGCCGGACGGACCCTGCAGGCCGGGGCCGAGGAGGCGCTCGTCGCGCTCGCCGCCGACGCGGAGCGGCCCGGGATCGTCCGGGGGACCGCGGTGACCCTCCTGCCCGGGTTCATGGGCCCGGCCTCGCGCCGCGCGATCACGAAGGCGGCGGCCGACCCCGACCCCCTGGTGCGGCTCGGAGCCGCCTCGACCCTGGAGGCCTTCGAGCCGGCGGACCGCCTGCGGGTCGGTGCCCACCTCCTCGACGATCCGGTCCGGGTGGTGCGGGTCGAGGCCGTCGTGCCCCTCGCCGACGTTCCTGCGGAATCGCTGACCCAGTCGCAGCGGGTCTCCTTCGACCGCGCGCTCGACGAGTTCTTCCAGGCGCAGCGCGCCAACGCGGAGCGCCCGGAGGCGCACGTCAACCTCGGCCTGATGCACGTCAAGCGCGGGCGACTCGAGGCGGCCCGTCGAGCCTACGAGGCGGCGCTCCAGGTCGGCCCGTGGTTCCTGCCCGCGTACGCGAACCTCGCCGACCTGCTCCGCTTGCAGGGCCGCGACGACGAGGGCGAGAAGGTGCTCCGCGCCGGCTTGGAGCAGAGCCCCGACAGCCCGAGCCTCCACCACGCCCTGGGGCTGCTCCTCGTCCGGCAGAAGCGGACGGGCGAGGCGCTCGAGGAGCTGGCGCGGGCGGCGGAGCTGGCCCCGGGGGATCCGCAGCTTGCCTACGTCTACGCCATAGGGCTGCACTCCACGGGCGAGACGGACCGTGCCCTCGCCGTCCTTCGTCGCGCGCACGAGCGCAGCCCGGCCGTGCGGCCGCTGCTCGTGGCCCTCGCCACCGTGAACCGCGACCGGGGCGCGCTGGGCGAGGCGCGCAAGTGGGCCGCGAAGCTTCTCGAGCTCTCGCCGGACGACCCCGCGGCCCGGGGCCTCGTCGCTGAGCTCAACCAGCTGGCTCGCTAGGGGCCTGGATTCGCCCGCGTGTCCTAGTACGCGCCGAGGAGCTGCCGCCAGCCGTCGCCGGCGTAGGGCCGAGACCACGCCGCGCGGCTCCGGGCCTGGATCTCCGTCTCGACCGCGGCCTGCGCGCTGCACCGACCGGTTCGCACGTAGAAGAGCGCCTCGGCGAGCGAGGCCTCGTCCGGGTCGGCGATCGCGTGGTCGAGATCGTCCGCGGCCGCGCAGTCGGCGGGGATGCCGTCGTAGTAGTCGGCCTCACCCAGCGCGTTCTCTCCGACGAACGACACGGGAAAGAGCACCTTCTCGCAGAAATCGAAGCCGTACTGGCCGACGGGCTTCCCAAAGGTCCTGGAGCCGACGACGGTCACGTTCATGAACGGTCGCAGGCCGTTGATGACCAGCTCGCTGGCCGAGGCCGAGCCTCCGGTGGTGATCACCACGAGGCGTGGCACGCCGAGGGCATTCGGTTTGTCCTCCAGGAGGAGCTGGCTGTTGCGTGCGGTGTTCTTGTCATTGTGCCGGAAGTTGACGAACACCCGCCCGGCCGTGCCCGGTCCGCCGATCAGGCCGCCGAGGTGCTGAGCGACCTCCACATACCCGCCGCCGTTGTAGCGAAGGTCGAGCACGAGGTCGGTGGCCCCGTCGGCCAGGAGCTGATCGAAGGCGGTGTTGAGGGCCTCGACGGACGGGGTGACGAAGTTGCGGAAGAAGATGTAGCCGACCCGGGA
>JAJDNV010000036.1 GCA_022340545.1 Acidobacteriota bacterium
GTGGCGGGCGTGCTCATCGCCGCGGTGGTGGCCGGGATTCTCCTGCTCCGCCGCGAGCCGGCCCCGGCCGCGCCCCTCGAGTTCCGGCGCCTGACCTACGACACCGCAATCAGCTTCACGCCGGCCATCTCTCCCGACGGCAACCTCGTGGCCTACGCCTCCGACCGTGGGGGCGACGGCGCCCTCGACATCTGGGTGCGCCACATCAACCGGCCGGAGCCGGTGCGCCTGACCCGGCACCCCGCCGACGACTGGATGCCGCGCTTCTCCCCCGACGGCTCGCTCATCGTGTTCCGCTCCGAGCGCGACGGTGCGGGGATCTACGTCGTCAACGCCCTCGGGGGCAGCGAGAGAAGGATTGCCCCGGACGGGCTCTTCGCCCGTTTCTCCCCGGACGGAGTCCAGGTCGCCTACGCCGAGCGCCCCGACTTCGCACCCCATGGCCTCCTCAGGATGTTCCAGGTCCCCGTGGAGGGAGGGGTGCCCGAGCCTCTCGTGCCCGGTTTCGGGGTGTGGACCCCGCCCGGGAGCACCGGCCCCATCTGGTCCCCGGACGGGCGGCTCATCCTCTTCGACGGCGCCCCCTTCGATGACCCGCGCCGGGGCGACTGGTGGGTGGCCCCGGCCGCGGGAGGCGAGCCCCGCTCGAGCGGGGCGATGGAGGCCCTGCCGCGGATGGACGTCGTCCAGGTCCCGGCGCTCTGGCTCCCGAGGGGGCGGCTTCTGTTTCTCGCCGGCACGACGATCGAAGGCGTCAACCTGCATCAGGCCCGCATCTCCGAAGAAGGAGAGATCACCGGCCCTCCGGAATCCCTCACCTCCGGTCCCGGCATGACCTGGTTCCCGTCAGCCTCGCATGACGGCCGCCTCGCCCTCTCGCGGTTCCAGTGGGTGGTCCACCTGTGGGAGGTCCCCCTCGATCCCACGAGCGGGGCATCTGCCGGTCCGCCGCGCCGGATCACCGACGATGCGGCCCCCAAGTTCTCGTTCTGGCTCACACGTGACGGCAACCGCCTCGTCTACTCCACGTTCGCAGGGTCGCCGGACAACCGTCGCGGCGAGGTGCGGCTGAAGGATCGCGGGAGCGGAGAGGAGACCGTCGCCGTCTCGATGGCGGCGACATCGACGTGGGTCAACACCCGTATCAGCCCCGACGGGACGCTCCTGACCTGGTGCCGGTTGGTCGACGGGCAGTGGGTCACGACGGTGAGAGCCGTGGGTGAGTCGGCGGGCCGTGAGCTCTGCCGGGACTGCGTGGCGCTGGCCTTCTTCTCCGATGGGGAAGAGGTCCTGGTCGCTCGGGGCCGGCGCCTGACCCGGCTCGACCTCGGGACCGGCGACGAGAAGACGGTGCTGGAGATCGAGGGCCGGACGCTCCTCGATGCCGACCTTTCGTGGGATGGCGCCTGGCTGGTGATGCGGACAGGTGAGGCCGAGGGTCGCGTCGCCCTGCACGTTCTTCCTCTCCGCGACCCACCGGTGCCCCCGGCGGAGTGGATCGAGATCGCCGGCCGAGACGAATGGGTGGGTGCCCCACGGTGGTCCCCGGATGGACGGCTCGTCTACTACCTCTCGGACCGGGACGACTTCGCCTGCGTGTGGGCGCGACGGCTCGACCCCGCCACCCACCGGCCGGTGGGCGAGCCCTTCGCCGTGGCCCATGCCCACGACTCGTCGATGAAGATGCTGCCGGTGCAGAGGGGCGTCTGGTCCCTCGCTGTGGGAGCCGACCGGGTCGTCTTCAACGCCGCCGAGGCGACGGGCGACGTCTACACCGCAATGCTGCCGCCCGAGTAGCCGCGGGCCGAGCGCCTCACGCCCGTCGCTGTTTCGTGGCATCCTGTTCCCGGAGGCTCCCCCCTATGTTCTTCTCTGCCGACAAGCTGAGGATCCCCACGCCCGAGCAGTCGCTGCCCGGCCGGCCCGAGAGGATGCCCGTCCCGAAGGCCCACTTCGTCAACGGCGCCCCGCTCGAGCCGCCCTTCCCGGAAGGCACCGCGCTCGCGCTGTTCGGGATGGGCTGCTTCTGGGGTGCGGAGCGCCTCTTCTGGCAGGCCCCGGGCGTCGTCTCCACCTCCGTGGGCTACGCGGGCGGCCACACCCCCAACGCCACCTACCAGGAGGTCTGCAGTGGCCGGACCGGCCACGCCGAGGTGGTGCGCGTCGTGTTCGACCCGGCAAGAATCACCTACGAGGAGCTCCTGCGTCTCTTCTGGGAGGGCCATGACCCCACGCAGGGGATGCGTCAGGGAAACGATGTCGGGACCCAGTACCGCTCGGCGATCTACACCCATGGAGAGGAGCAGCGCGCCCAGGCGGAAGCCTCGGCCGTGGTGTACCAGCAGGCCCTAACCCAGGCCGGGCGTGGCGAGATCACCACCGAGATCCGCGAGGCCCCCGACTACTTCTATGCGGAGGAGTACCACCAGCAGTACCTGGCCAAGAACCCCGGTGGCTACTGCGGCCTCGGCGGCACGGGTGTCGCCTGTCCGGCGGGGGTCTGACCCCGCGCGGCGGCTCGGCTTGAAGTCCGGGCCGAGGCGGGCTAGGTTTCGCACCGGCGGCCTGTGGTCCGCGAGGGGGTGGGGTGAAGATCCTCGTCGTCGACGTCGGCGGGAACAACGTCAAGCTGCTGGCCACCGGGCACCACGTGCCCCGCAAGGTCCGCTCCGGCCCCAAGCTCACGCCGGCGCGCATGATGTCCGGCATCAAGGAGACCGTTCCCGACTGGAAGTGGGACGTCGTCACCGTCGGCTACCCCGGGGTGGTCAAGAACGGCCGCCCCGCCCTCGAGCCCATGAACCTCGGGACCGGTTGGGTGCGCTACAACTTCCGCCGTGCCTTCGGCAAGCCCGTCCGCATCATCAACGACGCGGCCATGCAGGCGCTCGGTAGCTACGCCGGCGGGCGGATGCTCTTCCTCGGCCTCGGCACCGGGCTCGGGGCGGCTCTCGTGATCGAGGGGCTGGTCCAGCCGCTGGAGATCGCGCACCTCTCCTACCGCAGCGGCATGACCTACGAGGATTTCCTGGGCAAGCACGGCCAGCAGCGCATGGGGAAGAAGCGCTGGCGGCAGATGGTTCACGAGATCGTGGGCGTCCTCCTGCCCGCGTTCCAGGTCGACGAGGTGGTGATCGGCGGCGGCAACGCGAAGCAGCTCAAGGAGCTCCCCCCCGGGGCCCGCCTCGGCAGCAACAAGAACGCCTTCGCCGGGGGGTTCCGTCTCTGGAAGGACCCCCTGGCCGGCAAGCGCAGCCGCACGCAGGCCCGCAAGTAGTCGCCACCGTCTCCCGGCGCCCGATCCGGGTCGCGCTCCCGTCCATCCTGCCCCGGGGGCGCGTGCTAGTCTGAGGGGTCACGGCGTCA
>JAJDNV010000204.1 GCA_022340545.1 Acidobacteriota bacterium
ACGGTGACTCCCGGAGGCCCAAGCATGACCCGACGCACCTCTCCGGTCCGGCCCGGCGCCGCTCTCCTCTGCCTCGCCCTCGCCGCCTGCCTGGCCGACGACGCTCCCGCCACCGGAGCCCAGCCGGGCCCGGCCCAGGCCTCCGGTTCCCAGGCGCGCCGCCCCGATCCCCAACCCCGGGTCCACGGCCGGCGCCTTCCGGTCGATCTGTCTCTGATCGAGATCGACGATGGCGACACGATCAACATCCGCTGGAAGAAGGGCGACAGGGAGGTCATCCGCATCCTGGGGATCGACACCCCGGAGACCCGCCACCTCGAGCACGACATCCCCTACGCGCAGCCTTTCGGCGAGGAGGCTCGGCGCTTCGCGGAAGAGACGTTTGCCGGCGCAAGGCGGGTGGAGCTCCTCCGCTCCGCCACCCTCGATCCCTACGGCCGCACCCTCGGCTACGTGTTCGTCGACGGTCAGAACTACTCCGTCCTCGTCATCCGCGCCCGGCTCGCTCTCGAGAGCGTCTCGCACTACGGCGACAACGGGCTCCCGGAGGAGGCGGCCGAGGTCCTGGCCGCGGCGAAAGCAGCGGGTCCCATGCCCTTCGAGCCGCCGCACCAGTACCGGGCCCGCATGCGGGAGCTGTCGAAGTACATGAAGGAGCAGGGAACCTACCCCGAAGAGTGACGCTCCGCCCCGGAGCAGGGAGACTCTCATGGCCCTCGTGACCGATGCCGTACCCATCTCGACCCGAGGCGACTCGCAGATGATCGACATCACCGACGACGTGCAGGAGGTGGTGAATCGCCACGACTTCCACGAAGGCGCGGCGCTGGTGTTCGTCTCCGGGTCCACCGCCGGGCTCACCACGGTCGAGTACGAGCCGGGGCTGCTCGAGGACCTGCCCGCGGCCTTCGACCGCATCGCTCCCCGCGGCATCCGCTACAAGCACGAGGACACCTGGCACGACGGCAACGGCCACTCGCACGTACGGGCCAGCCTCCTCGGCCCCTCGCTCACCGTCCCGTTCCGGGACGGGCGTCTCCTGCTCGGGACCTGGCAACAGGTCGTCCTCATCGACTTCGACAACCGGCCGCGCAAGCGCGACGTCGTCGTCCAGCTCACGGGCGAGCGGTCCGGGAAGGCATGAAGCGGCCCTCCGGAAGGGTCCTGCTGCCGCTGTTGATCGGAGTGGCGGCCCTCGTGCTCTGGAACACGGTCGTCGCGTACCCCTTCCGGGTGTTCGTCGTGTTCCTCCACGAGATCTCGCACGGGCTCGCCGCGGTCCTGACCGGAGGGCGGATCGTCTCGATCGGCCTGAGCGTCAACGAAGGAGGCGTCTGCGTGACCCAGGGGGGCTGGCGCTTCGTGGTCCTGAGCGCGGGCTACCTCGGCAGCCTCCTCTGGGGGGCGTTCTTCCTCCTCCTCGGAGGACGACGCCGCAAGGCCCCGGGCGTGATCGCTCTCATCGGGCTCTTCACCCTCGTCGTGACGCTCGTGTACGTGCGGACGTGGTTCGGCCTCCTCTACGGCCTCCTCGCCGCCGGTGCCTTCATGCTGGTCGCCACGAAGCTCAGGCCCGCGGCCTCCGAGATCCTGCTCGCCGCCATCGGCGTGATGAGCGTCCTCTACGCGGTCTGGGACATCGCCTCCGACGTGCTCATCCGGAGCATCCCCAGCAGCGACGCGTCCGCGCTGGCGACCCTCACCGGGGTCCCGGCCTTCGTCTGGGGGGTCTTGTGGGTGGCGGCCTCGCTCTGGGTGATCGTGGCCGTGCTCCATCGGTTGGCGTTCGCTCCGCGGTAGGCACACGCGCTCTCGAGCGCCGGCAGAAGAGGTCCCCGCGAACAGAATCGTCGCGGCCCTGGGCGGGCGAGAGGGCCCCTGAAGCGCCCCCCGCCGCGCTCAGAATGACAGGGCCTACTCGTACCGCAGCGCCTCGACCGGATCGAAGCGCGAGGCCTTGAGGGCGGGCACGAGGCCGGCGAGCGCGCCGACGACGAGCAGGATGAGGCTCGAGGTCAGCACCACGGTGGGCGACAGGGCAAGCTGCAGGTCACCCTGCCCGGACTCGTCCTCGAAGAGCGGCCCGAACATCGGGATGTTGCCGACGAGCAGGGTGAGCCCCCAGGCGAGGACGATCCCCACGGCCCCCCCGAGCAGCGTGAGGACCAGGGCCTCGGCCAGGAACTGGGCGCGGATGTGTCGCCGTCGCGCCCCCACCGCCCGCCGGAGGCCGATCTCGCGGATGCGCTCGTCTACCGAGACGAGCATGATGTTGGCCACCCCCACCCCGCCGATGGTCAGTGTGAGCGTTCCGATGAAGAGGAGCAGGCCCTGCAGCCCCACGACGATGCCGTCGATGATCGGACGGAACTCCTGGCGTCCGATCATGATCATCGCGCGCTCGTCGCTGGCCGAGAAGCGTTGCCGCTTCGCGATGGCCGCTCGAACCTGGCGCCGGGCGTGCCCCTCCAGCGAGGGGATCAGCGGGCTGAACACCAGGACGTTTGCGTAGCGGGTATTCCAGAGGTCTCCGGCCGCGGTGTAGGGAATGAAGGCGGACTCGTCGTCCTGGGTGAAGTAGCTGCTGAGCTGGATCTTGTTGGCCATGACCCCGATCACGGTGAAACGGACGCCGGAGATGCGCACGGTCTCCCCCACCGCCGGCCGCCCCGAGAACAGCTTCTTCCGCAAGCGCCCTCCCAGGAACACCACGCGGCGCCGCTCCAGGAGGTCCTCGGCGCTGATCCACCGCCCCTCGTCCGCCACCTCGCTCCGCATCTCGCCGTAGGGGGGGTCCACTCCCCGAATAGCGGTGTTCACGACCCGCGGCCCGTAGGTGATCGCGAGCCAGCGGACACTCTCCAGGCTCACTGTCTTCACCATCGTGGCCTCGGCGAGAATCCGCTCCTTGTCCTCCTTCTCGACGCGGACCCGCCTCCCCGCCCGCTCCCCCCCCGCCTGCTCGCTCGTCTGCCCCGGCCACACGACGACCACGCTCCTTCCGAAGGCGTCGAAGCCGCGGAGCATGAGCGCCCGGAAGCCGCTGCCGTAGGCCATGAGCACCGCCACCGCGACGATGCCCCACACGATCCCGAGCATCGTGAGCAGGCTGCGCGTGCGGTTCCGCTGCAGATTGGCCCAGGACTGGACGATCAGCTCACGGAGCATCGCGACTCACCCGCCCGCCTCCCACCGCAGGGCCTCGATCGGATCCACCGCCGCCGCGCGGCTCGCCGGGTAGATGGCCGAGAGCACCGCCACCGTCGAGAGGAGGAGGAAGGACGCCAAGGCCGACGGCCAGGTGGGCAGCAGCCCCGCGAAGTAGGGAATCTCGGGGAGCATGTTGACCACCGCACACAGACTGTAGGCGAAGGCGAGGCCCACCCCCCCGCTGGCGAACACCACGATCAGCGTCTCGACGAAGAACTGGCGGATGATTGATCGCCGGGTCGCCCCCAGGGCCTTGCGAACGCCGATCTCGCGCGTCCGCTCGCGGACCGCGACCAGCATCACGTTCATCACCCCGATCGCCCCGATGAAGAGGGTGGCCACCCCCAC
>JAJDNV010000046.1 GCA_022340545.1 Acidobacteriota bacterium
CAGGCCTTCGGCTTCTCGCTGAACATGCTGACCATGCTGGGCCTGTCGCTCTCGGTGGGCATCCTCATCGACGACGCCATCGTGGTCATCGAGAACATCTACCGCCACCTGGAAGAGGGGGCCAGACGCCGAGAGGCGGCCGACAACGCCACCAGCGAGATCGGCCTGGCCGTCATGGCCACCACCTTCTCGATCGTGGCGGTCTTCATCCCCGTGGCCTTCATGGAGGGCTTGATCGGCCGCTTCTTCTACCAGTTCGGGATCACCGTGGCCTGCGCGGTGCTGATCTCGCTGTTCGTCTCCTTCACGCTCACCCCGATGCTGGCCTCGCGCTTCCTGGGCGCGAGCCGCTCGAGCTCGCGGAGGGACACCGAGGTGAAGCTCCGGCTCCGATGGCTCGAGGCCGGCGGCGCGGTGCAGCGCGAGGAGTCGGCCGTCACCGAGAACGTGGGTCGGGGTGGCGCGCGCGTGCTCACCGAGGCCTCGGATGTCGCCGTGGGTCAGCTGGTGCAGGTCGAGGAAGTCGGGGGCGACTTCTCGACCCGGGCTCGGGTCCGCAACGTCTCGGTGGGTCCTGAACAGATCCCACGCTTGGGCCTGCAGTTCCTCGAGGAACCGGCTCCGGAGCGGCTCTGCGGATCCGCCGAGCCATGGAAGCCGCCGCGGGGGGAGGGGATGGCGGCGGGTCGCCACTTCGGGCTCTACTACCTTGTCGAGGGCTGGCTGGAGGCCCTCGACGGGGCCTATCGGAAGCTGCTCGCGTGGTCCCTGCGGCACCGGCCTACGGTGGTCGCTATCGGCGTGGGGCTGTTGGTCGCCAGCCTGGTGCTCATCAGCCGGCTCGACACCGAGTTCGTCCCCCAGGCGGACGAGTCCCAGTTCAACGTCATCGTGACCGCCGATCCGGGGTGGTCCCTCGACGCCACGGACGAGGCGGTGAGGGGCATCGAGAAGACGCTCCGCGAGCACCGCTACGTGGAGGACGTCTTCACCACTGTCGGAGGGGGCACACTGGGCAACGTGAACCGGGCGGTGCTGCTGGCCAAGCTCGTCGAGCCCGGCCACCGGGACCAGAGCCAGCAGGAGGTCATGAACGAGATCCGTCGGCAGCTGGCGTCGGCCCGCGACGTCAAGGTGTCGGTCGAGCCGGTGCCGCGCGTCAGCGGAGGCGGGTTCCGCCAGGCCGAGCTCCAGGTCAACGTGCGCGCTCCCAAGACCGCCTCACTCGACGAGCTGGACGCGGCCACGGGTCGGTTGCTGGCCGCGATGGAGGCGACTCCGGGACTCGTGGACCTGGACACGACCTACGAGCGGGGCAAACCCCAGGCGTCGATCCTCATCGATCGCCAGAGGGCGGCCGACCTCGGCATCAGCGCTGCCTCCCTCGGGACAGCCGTCCGCCTGCTGGTGGGCGGGGAGGAGGTGACCACCTACCAGGAGGGTGGCAAGCAGTACCCCGTGCGGGTGCGGCTGGTCGAGTCGGACCGCGACGACCCGCAACGCATAGAGGCACTCCCACTCCGGGCCCGCAGCGGGCAGACGGTGCAGCTGGGAAACATCGCCCGCGTCGTCCGCGACACCGGGCCCACCCAGATCGACCACCAGGCCCGGCAGCGGCAGATCACGATTCTCGGGAACCTCGAGGGCAAGGCCCTGGGAGCCGCCGTCGGGGACGTGAACGCGATCGTCGAGCGGATAGGAATGCCCGAGGACTTCGTCGTCGATTTCGAGGGCATGGCCGAGATCATGGGAGAGTCGTTCCGCAACCTGAGCTTCGCCCTCTTCCTGGCCGTCCTCCTCATCTACATGGTGCTGGCGTCCCAGTTCGGCAGCTTTGTCCACCCCTTCACGATCATGCTGTCGCTTCCCCTGTCGCTGATCGGGGCCATCGGTGCCCTGGTTCTCTCGGGGTACGCCCTCAGCATCTTCGCCATGATCGGCATCATCATGCTCATGGGCCTGGTGACGAAGAACGCAATCCTGCTCGTGGATTACACCATCACCCTGCGCACCCGCGACGGCATGGAGCGGAACGCGGCCCTGCTCAAGGCCGGCCCCATCCGTCTCCGGCCGATCCTGATGACGACGGCGGCCATGGTCTTTGGAATGCTTCCCATCGCGCTGGGGTTGGGCGTGGGTGGCCGACAGCGTGCCCCGATGGCGGTGGTCGTGGTCGGGGGGCTGCTCGCCTCGACGTTGCTCACGTTGATCGTCGTGCCCGTGGTCTACACGCTCCTCGACGAGCTGAGCGGCCTAAACGTCAGGGCCTGGCTCGGCACGCGTCTCGGCGGGTCGCGAGAGGCCCGAGAGCTGCGTTGATCCCGCTCGGGGTCTGAGCCGGCACCGGTGTGGCGAGGTGCGCACACCCAGACGGCCCACCGCACCGGGCGAGTCGAGGGCGCCGAGGCATCCGCATCGTCTTCTTCAGATCTGCTCCGTCAGCCCGGCCCGCCCCGGCGCTTCCGTCGACTGAGGGCAGGGCTGCCCGCTGCTACCGCTTCTGCAGTAGATTTCGCGCGCGCGCCGCGGCCCGCAGGCCCTCCCGGAAGTCGGGGTGGGCACACTCGATGAGGGCGGCCGCGCGCTCGCGCAGCGAGCGCCCGTGCAGGTTGGCGACCCCATACTCGGTCACGACGTAGTGAACGTCAGCCCGGGTGGTCACCACCCCGGAGCCCTCTGTGAGGGCGTCCACGATGCGGGAGATCGCACCGTCCTTCGCCGTGGAGCGCAGCGCGATGATGGGCTTGCCTCCCTTGGACCGGGCCGCACCGCGGATGAAGTCCACCTGGCCCCCGAAGCCCGAGTAGATGTTCTTCCCCATGGAGTCGGCACAGACCTGGCCGGTGATGTCCACCGCGATCGCCGAGTTGATGGCCGCCATCTTGTCGTTCTGAGCGATGATGAACGGGTCGTTGACGTACTCGGTGGGGTGGAACTCCACGAAGGGGTTGTTGTCGAGGAAATCGAACGTCTTCTTCGAGCCCAGCACGAAGGACGCGATGATCTTGCCCTTGTGCAGGGTCTTGGCATCGCCGGTGACGACCCCGCTCTCGAAGAGCTCTACCACCCCGTCCGAGAACATCTCGGTGTGGATCCCGAGGTCCCGCTTCTCCTTCAGGAAGAGCAGGACCGCGTCCGGGATCTCCCCGATGCCCATCTGCAGCGTCGAGCCATCCTCGATCAGGTCGGCGACGTTGCGCCCGATCGCCCGCGCGACATCGCTCACCTCCGTCACCTGAGGCAGCTCCAGAAGCGGCCGGTCGATCTCGACCACGTGGGTGAGGCGGGAGGCATGGATGAAGGCGTCTCCGAGCGAGCGGGGCATCTGCTGATTCACGAGGGCCACCACCGTCTTCGCGGTCTCCGCCGCCGCCTTCGTGCACTCCACCCCCGCGCCGTATGAACAGAAGCCGTGCTCGTCGGGGGGCGAGACCTGGATGAGGGCGACGTCCACCTCAATCGTTCCGTTCCGGATGAGGGCCGGGATCTCCGAAAGAAAGACCGGCACGAAGTCGGCCCGACCGGTGTTCACCGCCTCCCGGACGTTGTGCCCGGTGAAGAGGGCCCGGTGCCGGAACGTCTTCTCGTACCTCGGGTTCACGTGGTCGGCGGCGCCGAAGGTCAGGAGGTGGGTCACCTCGACGTTCTCCAGCTCGTCTGACCGCCCGACCAGGGCCTTGACCAGCTCCTCGGGGTTGTTGCAGCCGCCGTGCAGCCAGACGTGGTCGCCGGACGTGACGACCCTCACCGCCTCCTGCGCCGACGTGACCCGGCTTCTATAGGTCTCGGTCCAGGCCATCCTCAGCCCTCGACCGGGACGGGGTGGCACTCGACGCCGAACGAGCGCGCCAGATCCTCGTTCGCGCACCGGCCACGGTAGATCAGGATCCCCCGGGCGAGGTCCGGGTGCTCCCTCAGCGCCCCCTCGATGCCCTGCTCTGCGATCGTCTGCAGGTAGGGCAGCGTCGCGTTGGTGAAGGCCTTGGTCGCGGTGCGGGCCGCCACCGAAGGGAGGTTGGGAACGCACATGTGGAGGATGCCGTCCACCTCGTAGGTGGGGCTGGCGAGCGTCGTGGGACGGGAGGTCTCGAAGCAGCCCCCCATGTCGATCGAGAGGTCCATCACCACGGTGCGGGGTTTCATCTTCTGGAGCATCTCCCGGGTCACGATGACCGGCGCCCGCTGACCGCTGACCGCCACCGCCCCGAGGACCAGATCGGCAAAGGACAGGGCCATCTCGATGTTCGGGCGGGTGGCGAGCATGGTGGTGTAGCCCCCCCGAATCTCGCGGCCCACATCCCGCAGGTGCTGGACGCTGCGGTCCAGGAGGGTGACCTGGGCCCCGAGGCCGATGGCCGCCCGGGCCGCCGCCCGGCCCAGGACCCCGGCCCCGAGGATCACGAAGTGGGCGGGGGGCACCCCGGCCACCCCGCCGAGGAGGATGCCCTTCCCGCCGTACTCGTTGAGCATGAGGCTGCTGCCCAGGGTCACGGCGAGGCTTCCCGCGATCTCCGACATGCTGGTCCGCACCGGGGCACGCCCGGCGGCGTCCTCGATCGCCTCGATGCCCACCGCCGTCACCCCGCGGGCAAGCAGCGCCTTGAAATCCTCCGGGCGAGTCGCGGGCAGGGCCCAGAACCCGAGGACGACCTGGTCCTTCTCGAGGTGCTCGTAGTCTCGGGCCAGCGGGGCGTAGACGGTGGCGACGAGCCCCGCCCGCTCGAGAACCTCCTCACGGCTGTAGGCGATGCTGGCCCCGGCCGACTCGTACGCCGAGTTGGGGTGCCCCGCGTCGAGGCCGGCGTCCGACTCCACCCACACCCGGTGGCCCTGCTGGACCAGCGTCCTCACCCCGGACGGGGCGAGGGCCACGCGGTGCTCGCGCGGTCGCGCCTCCTTCGGAATACCGATGTCCATGGGATGTGCCTCCGGTGGCCGTCGTGGCCGCGGCGGCCTCAGCCTGCGCTCAGCCTCGTCCGCAGCCCCTCGAGGAGCTGCTCCACCTTTCGGCACTGGTCGCAGGAGGCCTCGGTCGAGGTGCAGGGGGCGCCGTCTGCCTGCAGCTCGGAACAGGTCGGGTTCGCCACGAACTCAATCAGCTCCGAGACGAGCGTCGCGAACAGCTCGCGCAGCGGGCTCTCGGGGATCTCCCGGAGGGCGATGAGAAGGCGCTGTTCCTCCGGGCTCAACGTCTGGGTCGCGGTGCTGCTCACGAGTCTCCCTCCCCGGCGGTGGCCGCGTACTTGACACCCCAGCCGAAGGCCTCCTCGTTCATGGGGATGAGCGCGCACTTCTGGGACAGGGCCTGCCGGATCGCCCCCAGGAGGGTCTCCTTCGGGAACAGCTGCGTGGCCTCCTGCAGCGCCCCGAGAGCCACCACGTTCTTCACGATGACCTTCCCGAGGTCGACGGCGATCTGGGCGAGGGGCACGGGGATCGCCCTGACCCCCGATGGCAACGGAGGCACCTCGGCGATGACCGAGCTGTCGTACACGACCACGCCGCCTTCGACGACGTGCGGCCCGAACTTCGCCAGGCTGGGTGCGTTGAAGGCGACGAGGACGTGCGGCTCCGGGGCCGCCGGCGAGAGCACCTCGTCCTCCGCGATCCGCACGTCCGCGTACGACGTGCCCCCGCGCGACTCGGGCCCGTAGCTCGGGATGTGCGTGGAGTCGAAGCCCTCGTTGATGGCGGCGCGCGTCAGGAGGAGCGCCGCGGTCTGGGCCCCATCCCCGCCCGCCCCGGCGAGCTTGATCGCGATGTCCTTTCCGTAGGGCGTCTGCGGGAACCCGTCGCAGAAACGCTCCGCGCCCTCGCCGGTGGCGCCGATCACCTCGGTCACGCTCTCGGGCACGAAGCTCGGGGGCGGCGGAAGGGGCCAGCTCTCGTCCGGAACCGCGTCTTTCTTGACCCCCAGCGGGAAGACCGGGAGCATCTGCTCCTTCACCCACTTCTCCGCTTCCAGAGGCGTCATCTTGAGGTGGGTCGGACACTCGGCCAGGACCTCGATCAGGGAGAAGCCCTTGCTCTCGACCTGCAGGCGCAGACCCTTCTTGATCGCCTTGGCCGCCTTGACCCGACGCTTGGCGTCGAAGAGCGCCACCCGTTCGACGTAGACCGGCCCGTCCAGGGCCGCCATGAGCTCCGCCACCTTCATGGGCGCGCCGGTGAATCGCGTTCGTCCGTAGGGGCTCGTGGTGGTCTTCTGCCCCATCAGGGTGGTGGGGGCCATCTGCCCACCGGTCATCCCGTAGACCGCGTTGTTGATGAAGACGACGGTGATCGGCACCCCGAGCTGGGCCACGCTCATGATCTCGGCCAGACCGATGGAGGCGAGGTCGCCGTCGCCCTGGTAGCTGAGGACGATCGACTCGGGGTTGGCGAGCTTGTGGCCGAGGGCCACGGCCGGGGCGCGGCCGTGCGCGGCCTGCGAGTTCCCGACATCGAGGTAGTAGTACAGGAAGACGCTGCACCCCACCGGCGAGATGGCGATCGTCCGGTCCTGGACGCCGAGCTCCTCGATGGCGTCGGCGATGTACTTGTGGACCAGGCCATGCCCGCATCCGGGGCAGTAGTGGGTGCTCTGGCCCTTGAGGCCTTCCGCGTGGTCGTGCCGCTCGAAGCGGTCGTAGAAGACGCTCATGCCGGCACCCCCTTCTCGCGACGCATGGCGCGGGATGCGGTCACCCGCTCGACGATCTCCGCCGCCTGCGGGAGGATCCCGCCGGAGTGGCGGACGTGCTCGATCGGCGGGTGGGCCAGGCCGGCCTTGCTGAGGCTCAGCCGAAGCTCGTCCTCCAGCTGTCCGCCGCTGGACGCCTCGACGACGACGAGGCGTTTCGCGCCGGGGAGCAGGTCCTCGATCTGGTTGACCGGGAAGGGCCAGAGCGTCAAGGGCCGGAAGAGCCCCGCCTTGATCCCCTCTCCGCGAAGGGTCTCGACCGCCCCCTTGGCCATGCGCGCCGGGGTGTTGCAGGCCACGACCAGGACGTCGGCGTCGTCGCAGCGGAACAGGTCGGCCCGCTGCTCGTTCGCCGTCATCTCGGCGTACTTCCGCTCGAGGTACTCGTTGTGCTTCTCGAGGTCCGGCTCCGAGAGCTGGATCGAGACGATGAGGTTGCGTCGGTGGGCCCGGTCGCCCCAGACCGCCCAGTCCGGGAGGCCCGGCGCCACCATCCTCTCCGGGAGCGTCACCTTGCCCGTCATCTGCCCGAGGTACCCGTCACAGAGGACCACCACCGGGTTGCGGTAGCGGAACGAGAGGTCGAAGGCGAGCATGGTCAGGTCCAGCATCTCCTGGGGAGTCGAGGGCGTGAGGACGATGCCGTGGGTGTTGCCGTGACCCAGCCCACGACAGGCCAGCTTGATGTCCGCCTGCTCGGGAGCGATGTTTCCCAGGCCCGGCCCGCCGCGCATCACGTTGACGAAGACGCCCGGGACCTCGGCGCCCACCATGTAGGAGATGCCCTCCAGCATCAGGCTGAAGCCGGGCGACGAGGTGAAGGTCATGGCCCGCAGCCCCGCGCCACCGCATCCGTACATCATGTTGACCGTGGCCACCTCGCTCACTGCCTGAACGAAGGCCCCGTCGAGCCTGGGCAGGAGCTGCGCCATGAGCTCCGCCCCTTCGGTGGACGGCGTGATCGGGTACCCGAAGAAGTGACGGCAGCCCGCCAGCAGCGCGCCGATTGCGGAGGCGTAGGTTCCCTTGACCACGAGGGGCCGGGCGGACCCGAGCGGCACCCGGGTGTCCGGGATCGTTTCCGGTTTCTCCGGGGGGATGGGCCGGGGGCCGAAGAGCGTCGCCGGGTCCTCGAGCTCGAAGGTGGACTCCGGTTGCGGCGCCAGCCCGTAGGGCTCCGGGCAGGCGCTCATGCACAGCCCGCAGGCCGTGCAGTTCTCGAGGTCGAACACCACCGGGATCAGCCCCGTCTCCGGGTGGACCTCGGTGCCCGGCTCGATGCAGTGCTTCGCGCAGGACTCGATGCAGCGGCCACAGCCCTTGCAGAACTGCGGCAGGAGGAAAGGCTTTGGCCTCTCCACAGTGGTGGGCATGCTCTTTGACCCCTTTCCGACGCTCAAACGATGCAAACTCCTCGCCACGCCCTTCTGCGCCATGAATCAACGGCATAGAGGGCATGAACGTTCAACCGAGCGCAAGAACTGCGATCATCGTCCACGAAACGGCAGAACTGCCGATGGCCCCTGGCGCCGGTGGTGCGCCCGGTAGGACTCGAACCTACAACCCCGAGCTTAAAAGGCTCTCGCTCTACCATTGAGCTACGGGCGCGGGCCCTCGAAATGCCCGGGTGAGAGCCGGGCGTCCTGACGGGCATGTTAGCACGCAGGTTGCGACTGGCCGCCAGGCCAAGGCTCGCCCGCGTGTCCCTTCTCTGGGGACACGCGGGCGCACGGGGCCTATCTCAAGCATTTCCCTCCCCCTCCGTGGGGAGGGATAGGGTGGGGGGTCATTGAATGATCAGGGCTCCGACCCGCGTTCAGGCCACTAAGAGAACCACGACGCGAGTGCGCTCTGGTCCCGGATGACGGTGTCCTCCCGCTCGGGCCCGGTCGAGACGATCCCCACCTCGGTTCCCACGAGCTCGGAGAGCCGCTCGACGTAGTCTCTCGCCGCCGCCGGGAGGCGATCCCACTGCCGGGCCCCGGGGGTGGGGGCCTTCCATCCCGGGATGCTCTCGAACACGGGCTGGCAGCGCTCGAGCACCGACAGGTCGGACGGGAACTCGTCCAGCGTCTCCCCCTCGAACCGGTAGGCGGTGCAGATCGGGATCTGTTCGAGCTCGTCGAGCACGTCGAGCTTCGTGATCGCGAGGGTGTCGAAGCCGTTCAACCGTGTCGCGTACCGTGCCGCCACCGCGTCGAACCAGCCGCAGCGTCGTGGCCGGCCGGTCGTCGCCCCGAATTCCTTCCCCCGGGCGCGCAGGGCCTCGGCCGCGCCCTCTTCGGCCTCGCTGGGGAAGGGGCCGGTTCCAACGCGCGTGCAGTACGCCTTGGCCACGCCCATGACGCCGTCGATACGCGACGGCGGCACTCCGGCCCCCACCGCCACCCCGCCCGCCGTCGCCGACGAGCTCGTCACGAAGGGGTAGGTGCCATGGTCGAGATCGAGGAGAGTGGCCTGTGCCCCCTCGAACAGGATCGAATACCCCCGGGCCATCTGCTGGTGAAGCACGAGCGACGCGTCCTTGATCTTGCTCCGGTGTCGCTCCCCGAAGGTGACGAGCTCGGCGACGACGCCCTCCCAGTCGACGTCGGGCTTTCGCCCGGCCCCGAGGACGAGTGCCTCGTAGTGGCGCCGAGCCTCCGCCAGCTTCTCCTCGAGGGAGTCGGGACACAGGAGATCCCCCATCGTCACCCCGCGCCGCCCGACCTTGTCCTCGTACGCCGGCCCGGTGCCCCGCAGCGTCGTGCCGAGGGCCCGGCTCCCCCGCTGCTCCTCCGACAGGGCCTCGAGGGCATAGTGGTGGGGCAGGATCAGGTGCACGCGGTCGGAGATCACGAGGTTGTCGCCCACCGCGACGCCGAGCTCCTCGAGCTCGGCCTTCTCGCGGTCGAAGGCCGCGGGGTTGATGACCATGCCGTTCCCGGCGACGCACAGGATCCCCGGGTGCAGTATCCCCGAGGGGATCACGTGGAGGATGAACTTCTTCCCCCCCACGACCACCGTGTGCCCGGCGTTGTGTCCGCCGTTGTAGCGGGCCACGACCTGCACCTTCGGGGTCAGCAGGTCCACGACCTTGCCTTTGCCTTCGTCGCCCCACTGGGCGCCGACGATCACGATGTTGGGCATGGTGGCAGTCGTCGAGGCTCGAGCTATTCGAGGGCGGGCTCCGGCGCCGTCCCCGGCGCCGGATGCAGCGACTCGGCCTCAAAGGTGTAGCTGCACTCCTCCTCGAGCTCACGCAGATCCGCAGCATGAAGCGGGAAGAGCCGGCACTGGGAAAACCGCATCGCGTAGATTCGGCAGGTGTACTGGCCCTCGGCGTCGGTCCCCAGAAACGGACAGCGGAAGAGGATCTTGCAGCACGCCCCGCAGCGGTTGCAGTCCCCCCGGCGCCGGGCGAGCAGGGCGTCGGTGTCCTGGTGCATGACGGTCGTCTGCATGAGGCGCCGCACCTTGCCGCGCAACTGCAACGTCACCATCGTCCAGTCGGACATATCCCTATCCCGATTCCAGCCGTTGAAAGACCGATTCTAGCCCCGATCGGACCAGATTGCAGCCATGCTATATTGCCGCCGCTCCTTCACCCGCGCATGAGCTCGAACACCGAGAGCGAACCGCTGGCCATCGACGGCGGCCGCCTCGACCTCCCCGGCCTCGAGGCGGTCGCGTGCCAGGGCCGCCCGGTCGTCCTCGCCCCCGCGGCCACGGAGGCGGTTCGAGCGGCCAGGCGCGTCGTCGACGACGCCGTGGCCCGAGGCGCGGTCGTCTACGGCGTCACCACGGGCTTCGGCAACTTCGCCGACGTCCACATCCCTCTCGATCGGCTCCGGGAGCTGCAGCTCAACCTCCTGCGCAGCCACGCCGCGGGCGTCGGCGACCCCCTCGGCGAGGCGGAGACGCGGGGCCTCATGCTTCTCCGCGCCAACGTCCTGGCCAAAGGCTACTCGGGCATCCGCCTCGAGACGCTGGAGCTGCTGGTCGCCATGCTGAACCGCGGCGTGCATCCGGTGGTGCCTTCGCGCGGCTCGGTCGGGGCGAGCGGGGATCTGGCTCCTCTCGCTCATCTCGCCCTCCCCCTCGTGGGCGAGGGTGAGTGCACCTTCGAGGGGCGACGCCTCGCCGGTGCCGCGGCGCTGCAGGCCGCCGGGCTCGCCCCGGTGACTCTCGAGCCGAAGGAGGGTCTGGCCCTCATCAACGGCACGCAGCTGACGACCGCGGTGACCGGGCTCGCTCTCGCCGAGGCCCGGCGCCTGGCCCGAACCGCCGACGTGGTGGGGGCCCTCACCCTCGATGCCCTCCGGGGAACGGATGTCGCCTTCGACGAGCGGATCCACGCCGCGCGTCCCCACCCGGGCCAGGCTGCCTCGGCGCGCTGCCTTCGAACCCTTCTCGCGGGGAGCGCCATCCGTGCCTCGCACGAGCACTGCCCGGAGGTCCAGGACGCCTACAGCCTGCGCTGCATGCCCCAGGTCCACGGCGCGCTGCGCGACGCGCTCGCCTTCGTCGAGCAGACGGTGAGCGTCGAGATGAACTCCGCCACCGACAACCCCATGGTCTTCGCCGACAGCGGCGACATCCTTTCCGGGGGCAACTTCCACGGCCAGCCGGTGGCCGTCGCCGCCGACATCCTCGCCATCGCCGCCGCCGAGCTCGGGGCCATCAGCGAGCGCCGCACCGAGCGCCTCGTCAACCCCGCTCTGTCTGGCCTGCCGGCCTTCCTCGCCCGCGACGGCGGCCTGCACTCGGGCCTGATGATGGCGCACGTCACCGCTGCCGCCCTCGCGTCCGAGAGCAAGGCCCTCGCCCACCCGGCCAGCGTCGACTCCATCCCCACCTCGGCGGGGAAGGAGGACCACGTCTCGATGGGAGCCACCGCCGCCCACAAGGCGGCGCAGGTGGTGGCGAACACGCGCCAGGTGCTGGCCATCGAGCTCGTGGCCGCGGCCGAGGCGCTCGAGTTCCGCCGGCCCCTGCGGTCCTCGCCCGCCCTCGAGGCCGTCCACGCCCTGCTGCGGACGAGGGTGGCCCCCCGCGAGCGCGACCGGGTGATCAGCCCCGACATCGACGCCGCCGCCGACCTCGTCGCGTCGGGCAACGTTCTCGCCGCGGCCGAGGCAGTCTGCGGTAGGCTGGAGGCATGAGGAGGCGCCGCCCCGAATGAGCTCTCTTTCCGGCCTGCGCCGGCGTGCCCCCTGGGTCGCGGGGGCCCTCCTGCTCGCCCTCGTCGGCCTTCCCCTGGTCGCAGCGGGCGCGCGCCTCGGCCTGCGCCGTTGGCCCTTTCTCCTCGGCGCCGGGGCGATCCTGCTTCTGCTCGCGGGCTGGCTGGAGAGGCTGTGGCAGGCCCGCGCCCTTCCCCGGCTCCCCTCGACACCCGGGGCCCGGAGGCGATTCCGTGTCTTGCCGGGCGGCCGGGCGGGGAGCCGCCCGCCGGAAACAGACGCGGACGACGATACCGAGGAGCCCAAATGGCTGATGTAACCACGTCGGCGAAGCCCCGCGCCATCCGCGCCCCTCGGGGCACCACGCTCTCCTGCAAGTCCTGGCAGCAGGAGGCGGCGCTGCGAATGCTGATGAACAACCTGGACCCCGAGGTTGCGGAACGGCCCGAGGAGCTCGTCGTCTACGGCGGCATCGGGAAGGCGGCCCGAAACTGGGAGTGCTTCGGGGCCATCGTGCGGTCGCTGCGGTCGCTCGGGAACGAAGAGACCCTCCTCGTCCAGTCCGGCAAGCCGGTGGGGGTCTTCCGGACGCACGCCGCCGCCCCGCGGGTGCTGATCTCGAACTCCATGCTCGTCCCGGCCTGGGCCACCTGGGAGCATTTCTACGAGCTCGACCGCAAGGGACTGATGATGTTCGGCCAGATGACGGCCGGCTCGTGGATCTACATCGGCACCCAGGGGATCCTCCAGGGGACCTACGAGACCTTCGCCGAGGCCGCCCGCCAGCACTTCGGCCCCAGTCTCAAGGGACGTCTGGTGCTCACGGCCGGCCTCGGCGGCATGGGCGGCGCGCAGCCCCTCGCCGCCACGATGAACGAGGGCGTGCTGATCGCGGTCGAGGTGGACCGCCATCGGATCCAGCGCCGGCTCGAGACGGAGTACCTCGACGTGATGACAGAGGATCTCGAGGACGCCCTCGGCCGTGCTCGCGAGGCCACCGAGGCGCGTCGGCCGCTCTCGATCGGCCTCCTCGGCAACGCCGCCGACGTGATCCCCGAGATCGTCCGCCGGGGTGTCGTGCCCGACCTCGTCACGGACCAGACGAGCGCCCACGACCCGCTCAACGGCTACGTCCCGAACGGCATGAGCTACGAGCAGGCCCTGGATCTTCGCAAGCAGGATCCCCCGAGGTACATGGCCGAGGCCCGCCGTAGCATGGGCGAGCACGTGAGGGCCATGCTCGCCCTCAAGGAGCGGGGGTCGGTCGTCTTCGACTACGGCAACAACATCCGCGCCGAGGCGCAGAAGGCCGGGGTCGAGAACGCCTTCGACTTCCCCGGCTTCGTGCCCGCCTACATCCGACCTCTGTTCTGCGAAGGGAAGGGGCCGTTCCGCTGGGCGTGCCTCTCGGGCGACATGGACGACCTCGCCGCCACCGACGACGCCGTCCTCTCCACCTTCCCCGAGGACGAGGCCCTCGCCCGCTGGATCACCCTGGCCCGCGAGCGGGTGAAGCCGCAGGGCCTCCCCTGCCGGATCTGCTGGCTCGGCTACGGGGAGCGGGCGAAGATGGGCCTGGTCTTCAACGACCTCGTCCGCAGCGGAAGGGTCAAGGCCCCCATCGTCATCGGGCGCGACCACCTCGATGGCGGGTCGGTCGCATCACCCAACCGCGAGACCGAGGCGATGAGGGACGGCTCCGACGCGGTGGCGGACTGGCCCATTCTCAACGCGCTGCTCAACGCGGTCGCCGGGGCCACCTGGGTCTCGGTGCACCACGGCGGCGGCGTCGGCATGGGCTACGCAATCCACGCGGGCATGGTCGTGGTCGTGGACGGTACCGACGATGCCGCCGAACGGGTGGAGCGCGTCCTGACGACGGATCCCGGGACCGGGGTCATGCGCCACGTCGACGCCGGCTACCAGCGCGCGATCGAGGTCGCCCGGGAGCGCGGCGTCCGGATCCCGATGCTGGAAGGCTAGTAATGGCCTGAACGCTGGTTGGGCGTCGTTCAGGCCATGCTCATGGCCCGCCGGTAGAGGGACACGTACTCCCGGGCTGAGCGCTCCCACGAGTGGTCCCGGGCCATTCCGTTCCGCATCAGCGTCTCCCAACCCGCGGGGTCGCGCCGGGTGTCCAGCGCCCGGTCGATGGCCCAGATGAGGCCCGTGCCATCGGCATGGTCGAAGCGGAAGCCCGTCCCCCGACCCGTCACCGGGTCCCAGGGCTCGACGGTGTCCACGAGCCCACCGGTCGATCGCGCGATCGGGACGGTTCCGTAGCGCATCGCGTACATCTGCGTGAGGCCGCACGGCTCCGAACGCGACGGCATCAGGAACATGTCGGACCCGGCCACCACCCGGTGAGCCAGCCCCTCGTCGTAGGCAAAGCGCACCGCGAAACGGTCGGGGGCGCGCCGGGCCAGCTCCGCCAACCCTGCCTGAACGTCGACGTCACCCGTCCCGAGGGCGATCATACGCACCGGCCGCCGCAGGAGATCCCACCAGGCCTCGGCCACGATGTCGAAACCCTTCTGCCACACGAGACGCGAGATGATCCCGATCACCGGCAGGTCCGGAGAGCCGGGCAGGCCGAACGCGCGCAGGAGATCGGCCTTGCACGCGCGCTTCCCGTCCAGATCGGCGGCCGTGTAGCGGCGGGCGATCTGCTCGTCCTTGCGTGGGTCCCAGATCTCGTAGTCGACGCCGTTGAGAACCCCGACGACGTCGCCCCCCCGGGTGCGCAACACATCCTGAAAGCCAAGCCCGTGCTCCTCTCCCTGGATCTCCCGCTCGTACGTCGGGGAGACGGTGCTCACCAGCTCCGCGAAGACCGTCCCTCCCTTCAGAAAGCTGACCCCGCCGTGGTACCCGAGCGCGAAGTCGTTGCCGAGATGACGAGGGAGGCCGAGCATGCCCAGGGTGTCCGCCGCGAACTGACCCTGGTAGGCAACGTTGTGGATGGTGAACACGCTCGGGGTCCGACGGAGCGTCGCGTCATCCCAGTAGAGGGCCTTGAGATACACGGGGACGAGCCCGGTCTGCCAGTCGTGGGCGTGGAACACATCCGGACGCTCCCCGCGCGCGCGAAAGTACTCGACCGCGGAGCGGGCGAGAAAGGCGAAGCGCGGCCCGTCGTCGTCCCATCCATAGAGCCCCGAGCGGTCGAAGAATGGTGGGTGCTCCACGAACACGACCTCGACCCCGGCATCGGTCCGCGTCCGGTGGAAGCCCGCGGTGCGCGGGACAGCGTCAACCGAAACGGGGACTGGGCCCGCGAGCTTCCCCGGCGGTGGAGAGATCGACCCGTATCTCGGCAGAACGACGGTGACCCGATGGCCGAGTCGGACCAGCGCCTTCGGGAACGCCGCGGAGACGTCGGCCAGGCCTCCGGTCTTCGCGAACGGGACCATCTCCGGTGTGATGTAGGCGACGTGGAGGGTGTCGGCCACGTTGTGTCTCTCCAGGAAGGCCAGAGGCTAGCACGGGGTACCGATGAGGTCAGCACCCCCGCGCGGAGGCTCCGGGTGTTAGGCTGCGTCATGCCTCGGCGGCTGGGCCAACACTTCCTGCGTGGGGCCTTCGTCGATCGGCTCCTCGACGTGGTCGACCCTCAGCCGGACGAGGTGTTCTTCGAGATCGGACCCGGCGCGGGGGCCCTGACCGCGCCCCTGGCCGAGAGCGCCTCGCGCGTCGTAGCGATCGAGATCGACGCCGGTCTCGCGCGTCGCGTTGCCGCGACCGCACCACCGAACGTCGAGATCGTCCAGGGCGACGCCCTGAAGATGGACCTTCGCTCCCTCGTTCCCGAGGACAGCCGCGTCGTGGGCAACCTGCCGTACTACGTTTCGAGCCCGCTCCTCCGCCGCATCCTCGACCTGCGGGACCGGGTGCGCGACGCACACGTCATGCTCCAGGACGAGGTGGCACGCCGAATCGCCTCACCGCCGGGCTCGCGAAGCTACGGAATTCTGTCGGTCCTCTACGCCCTCTGGGCCGACGTGGACGTCCCTCTGCGGTTCCCTCCGGAGGCCTTTCGACCCCCGCCCCGCGTGTCGTCCGCCCTCTTGCGGGCCCGCTTCCGGGACGAGCCCCGGGCGGACGTCCCGGATCTCGAGAGTTTCGAGCGATTCCTTCGGCAGGCCTTCGCACGTCGGCGCCGGACTCTTGAAAACAATCTGCAAGATAGCTATCCTAAGCTCAAGGATTACTTGAGGTTCCTCAACCTCGAGGGGTCGCGTCGGGCGGAAACACTAGGTGTTGTGGAGTTCGCGGCACTCTGGCGTGCGCTGAAGGCAGGTTGAAGCGGGCTTGAGTATTCAGACGGCCGGGCCGGGCGACACCAGTCCCCTGCGGCTCGTTCCGCTCGGCGGACTCGGAGAGTTCGGTCTCAACGCGATGGTGGTGGAGTGGGAGGATCACATTCTCCTCCTGGACGCGGGCATGCTGTTTCCGTCGGCGGAGATGCCCGGTGTCGACTCCATCGTCCCCGACTTCGCCTACCTTGCGGAGCGCGCCGACCGCGTCCGCGCCATCGTGCTCACGCACGGACACGAAGACCACATCGGCGCCCTCTACTACGCCCTTCAGTCCGCGCCCGCTCCGGTCTACGGCAGCCGGCTGACCCTCGGGTTCGCCCGCAAGCGCCTTCAAGAGCGCGGCGTCTCCCCCGACTTCCGAACCCTCATTCCCGGCGAGCCCGTCGAGGTCGGACCCTTCCGTCTCCACCCCATCCGCGTCGCCCACAGCGTCCTCGACAGCCTCGCCCTCGCGATCGAGACGCCGGCCGGGGTGCTGCTCGCGAGCGGAGACTTCAAGATCGACGCCGGCGCCCCGCCGGAGGAGAGGACCGACCTCGATGCGATCTCCGCCTGGGGTGAGCGCGGAGTGCTCGTGCTGCTTTCCGACAGCACGAACGCCGAGGTCACGGGGACGACCGGCGGCGAGGACGACGTCGTCCCCGCCTTCGAGGACGTCGTGGCCCGGACGCGAGGCCGGGTGCTGGTCTCGTGCTTCGCCACCTCGATCCCCCGGATGCAGCGCGTTGCTGACGTGGCGCGCCAGGCGGGGCGACCGGTGGCCTTTCTCGGACGCCGCATGGTGAGCAACGCCGAGGTGGCGCGGGATCTCGGTCTCCTTCGCCTGCCCGACGGCGCGCAGATCGGGACCCTCCCCCGTGAGGAGACGGACCCGGCCCTCGTCTTCGTCTCCGGCAGCCAGGGCGAGCCGCTCTCCGCGCTGTCGATGGTCAGCCTCGGCGAGCACCGGGACCTGGCCGCCGGCCCCGGCGACACGGTGGTGCTGTCCGCGCGAGCCATTCCCGGAAACGAGCGCGCAGTCTCGCGGCTCATCAGCAACCTCCTCCGACTCGGCTGCGACGTCGTCCACCCCGGCCTCGAGAGGGTGCACGTCTCCGGACACGGAAGCCAGGGCGACATGCACGAGCTGCTGCGTCGCGTGCGGCCCCGCTACCTCGTGCCCGTCCACGGGGAGTACCGGATGCTGGTGCAGCACGCGCGCCTGGCCGCTGCCGCGGGCTTCCCCCCCGACGACCTGCTCGTCGCCGAGGACGGCGAAGTGTTGAGCCTGTCCCGGCGCGGTGCGTTCAGGGAGCCTCGGGTGGCCGCGGGTCGGACGCTCCTCGATCGGAGCAGCGGCGGCGAGGTCGAGGACTTCGTCGTCCGTGACCGCCGCCACCTCTCGGCCCAGGGCGTCGTGGTCCCGATCGTCGTCGTCGACCGGCAGACCGGACGGCTCGAGTCACCGCCTGAGATAGTGACCCGCGGAGTGGTCGAAGGCGAGGCGGGGGCCGAGATCGCAGAGCAGGCGAGCCGGCTGCTCGCCGACGCCATCGACGCACGGCCCGCGGAGGAGCGGCTCGATCTGCCGGCGACGCGCGAGCGTGTTCGGCGGGAGCTCCGCCGCTTCCTCCGGAACCGCACCCAGCAGCGCCCCGTCGTCATCCCCGTGGTGATGGAGGTCTGAGACAGAGAACATGGTCACGCCACGCACGAGATCGAAGCGGGGGGCCGAGCTCCTGGGATTGGTGGCCTTCGCCCTCGCCCTGATGCTGCTGATCGCCCTTGCCACGTTCGATCCGCGAGATCCCGCTCCGTTCTTCAAGGCGGGCGGGGAGGGCTTCTCGCGCAACTTCATCGGACCCTTCGGTGCCTTTCTCGCCGAGCTCCTGATCCGGCAGCTCTTCGGGGTTGCGGCGCTCCTGCTCCCCCTCGTGATGGGGCTCCTGGGCTGGAAGCTCTTCTGGTGCCGGCCGATCGAAGCCCCCTATACGAAGGCAGTCGGCATCGGCCTTCTGCTCCTCTCGCTGACCGCCCTGTTCGCCCTGAGCTTCGGCATCGTCGCCTTCGAGGACGAGCCGGTGCGGGCGGGAGGGGCCGTGGGTGAACTCCTGGCCGGGATGCTCGTCGCCGACTTCAGCCGGACCGGCGCCTACATCGTGGCCGCGACCTCGCTCTTCGTCGCCCTCATCCTCTCGACGCAGTTCTCCTTCTCCACCGTTCTCGGCGCTGTGGGCGGCCGCCTCCTCGCCCGAATCCGCGCGGTGCAGACGGCCTGGGCTCACTATCGCGAGACTCGTCGCAAGGACCGAATGCGGCGCGAGGTCATCCGGAAGCACGCCCAGTCGCCCGAGGGGGAGCCCGTGCCCGGTCTGCCGCGCATCCGGAAGGTGAAGGCGGGAGAGCCGCCACCCGCCGGAACGACCCCGGGGAGCGACGGCCTCGACCTCCTCGACCTCCCTCTCAACACGCCCGTGGTCCGCTCACCCGCCCCGCCCGCACAGAAGGACCTCCCCTTCGATCTCGCGCGGGGGGGATCGAAGAACGGAATCGAGGAGGAGCCCCCGCCTCCCAAGCCCGTCCGACGAAGACGACGGGGCCACGACGCCCCCGAGGTCCGGGGCGACCACGTCCTGCCCCCGATCACCATTCTCGACGAGCCGAGGAGGTCGGGACCCGTCGACAACGACCGCCTCTTCGAGCGGGGACGGATCCTGCAGGCCAAGTGCGGGGAGTTCGGGGTCATGGGCGCGGTCAAGGAGATCCACCCCGGGCCGGTGGTCACCACCTACGAGTTCAAGCCCGACGCCGGTGTCAAGTACTCCAAGATCGTCGGCCTCACCGACGACCTCGCCCTCGCCCTCGAGGCCGAGTCCATCCGCATCGACCGTGTGAGCGGAAAGGGCAACGTCGGGATCGAGATCCCGAATGAGAAGCGGGAAACGACCTTCCTGCGCGAGCTGCTCGCGTCCGAGGTCTTCCGGCACACCTCCGGTCGCCTTCCCCTGCCCCTGGGAAAGGCCGTCAACGGCGACGTGTGCGTGACCGATCTCGCGATCATGCCCCACCTTCTCATCGCCGGCGCGACCGGCACCGGCAAGAGCGTCGGGTTGAACTGCATGATCGCGAGCATCCTCTTTCGGTCCACCCCGGACGACGTCCGCATGATCCTCATCGATCCCAAGCGGCTCGAGCTCGGGGTCTACGACGACATCCCCCACCTCCTGACCCCGGTTGTCACCGACGCGAAGATCGCCGCCAACGTCCTCAAGTGGGCGGTCACGGAGATGGAACGCCGCATCCGCATGCTGGCCTCGGAGGGCGTCCGAAACATCGAGCAGTTCAACAACATCCTCCGCGCCGAGACGGGGCCCCCGGACGACGAGACCGGGGAGGAGCTCAAGCCCCTTCACTACATCGTGATCGTCATCGACGAGCTGGCCGATCTCATGATGGTCTCCGCCCACGAGGTGGAGGAGGCCATCACTCGCCTCGCCCAGATGGCGCGGGCCGTTGGCATCCACCTCATCCTCGCCACCCAGCGGCCCTCGGTCGACGTCATAACCGGACTCATCAAGGCCAACTTCCCCGCCCGGATCTCGTATCGTGTCGCCGCTCGCGTCGACAGCCGGACGATCCTCGACTCCATCGGTGCCGAGCAGCTCCTCGGCCGCGGGGACATGCTCTTCCTGCCTCCGGGGAGCGCCCGCCTCACCCGCATCCACGGGGGCTATGTCACCGAGCACGAGATCGCGCGGCTCACCGCCTTCCTGCGTAAGCAGGGCGAGCCCGCCTACGACGGCAACGTGGGCAAGCCCGAGAAGTCGGCGGAGGCCATGGAGATCTCGGATCGCGACCAGCTCTTCGACGAGGCGGTGCGCTTCGTGGTCCAGAACGGACAGGCCTCGACGAGCATGCTGCAGCGTCGCTTCCGCATCGGGTTCTCGCGCGCGGGACGGCTCGTGGACATGATGGAGCGCGACGGGATCATCGGGCCCGCCGACGGGTCGAAGCCGCGTGAGATCCTGGTCGCCAAGGACTACTACGAAACGGTGGACAGCTGGCCGAAATGACCGGGGCGATCTGCAGCGCGCGACGTCGACTCGCTGGGACCCTCGTGCTCACCGCGATCGCGCTGTCGATCTGTCTCTTCGCCTGGCCTCACGCCGCCACCGCCGCGTCCTCGAGCCCGGCGCGCACCCTCTACCAGCAGGCCCAGGCCACGGAGGGCAAGCTCCGCAAGTCGAAGGCGTTGCAGAACAGCCGAGCCGAGTGGGAGAAGGCGGTCCTGGCCTACCGCAAGGTCGTCGCCCGCTACCCTCGCAGCGGCTACTGCGACAACGCCCTCCTCGCCGTCGGCAACCTGTACGGTGAGATGGCGGACCGTTTTCGCTCCGACCAGTACCGCTCGGATGCCATCTCGGCCTATCGGCTGCTGATCTCCCAGTACCCCTCCAGCAGCCTCGGCGACGATGCCTTGTGGGAGGTCGTGCGCCTCGAGAAGGCGACCGGCGACCGCAGCCGCCTCGTGAAGGCGGGCAAGGCCTACCTCGCCACGTTCCCCCGGGGCAAGCAGGCCTCCCAGGTCAAGAAGCTGATGCGCCAGAAGGCGCCGGCGGCCAGGGTCCCCTCCCCGCCGCCCCCGGGCCTGGCCCGGGTCTTCGACCTCCGCTTCTGGAGTGGCAAGACGTCGACCCGGGTCGTCCTCGACCTCGAGAGCAAGGTCAAGCTCAACTCCGACCGCGTGGGCGACCCCGAACGACTCTGGATCGACCTGATCCGCACGCGGCTGCACCCGAACCTCGAGAAGCGGGTCTTCCCCGTCGGGGACGGCCTTCTCGAGCAGGTGCGCATCGCCCAGAACCGACCCGACGTGGTGCGCGTCGTCCTCGACTTCAAGGGGGCCTGGAACCACAACTTCTTCTATCTCGATTCGCCTCCGCGGCTGGTCATCGACGTCAAGGGTCGAGCCGCGCCACCCCGGGCCGTCGCCGACGCGGCGACGGGGACGGCGGGCCCGGATGCCCGGCCATCCTCCGCCAGCGCGAAGGGCGGCAGCGGCGCGGCCGCAGCCAAGCCCGCCGCGACCCGCCCCCGGCTCGCCCCCGAGCCCCCGGCCGCCAACCGCAGCGGCTCCTACAGCCTCGCCCGACAGCTCGGCCTCGGCGCCCGACGCATCGTGATCGATCCCGGTCACGGGGGCCACGACCCGGGGACCATCGGTCGCAAGGGACTCCAGGAGAAGGACCTCGTCCTCGATGTCTCCCTGCGGCTGGCCCGGCTCGTGCGAACGGAGCTCGGCGCCGAGGTCGTCATGACCCGCTCCAGCGACGTCTACGTGCCGCTCGAGGAGCGCACCGCCGTCGCGAACACCAAACGCGCGGATCTCTTCCTCTCCATCCACGCCAACGGCGTGCGCAGCGCCAAGGCCCAGGGCATCGAGACCTACTTCCTGAACTTCGCCCGGAGCGAGCATGCCGAGGCGGTCGCGGCCCGGGAGAACGCGATCTCCGAGGGCACGCTCAAGGACCTCCAGGGTCTCGTGAAGGCCATCACCCTGAACAACAAGATCGACGAGAGCCGTGATTTCGCCACCTCGGTGCACGAGGCCATGATCAAGGGCGTGCGCCGGAAGCACAAGGTGCAGGACCGCGGTGTCCACACCGCGCCCTTCTACGTCCTCATCGGCGCCGACATGCCAGCGGTCCTGGCGGAGATCGCCTTCGTCTCGAACCCCGAGACCGAACGCCGTCTCAAGACGGCCTCTTATCGCGATCTCCTGGCGCGGAGCCTCTTCGGAGGCGTCAAGTCGTATCTTCAGGCCCTGAGTCGCACCCAGACGCGTCAATTGACGCAGTCCAGCCCGCGCTCTACAGTGCCCAGTGGGAGTCAGTCCCGCTGACGATGTTCCATATGCAGGAGCCGACGATCACCTGGATCAAGGTCGAGAAGCCGACCTTCGATCTCGTGGGCGTTGTCCTTGGCTCCTTCAAGCTCGTCGGTTTCATGTTGGTCGTCGCCATTCTGGTCGGCGTCCTTCTCGGGGTGGGTCTCGTCCTCACCCGCCGCCGCGCCACGCCCGCGCCCCCGCTCGACGACATCTCCCTCCACCTCGACACCCACGCGTAGCGCCCGCCTCCTCCCCCGGCCCGGCCGCCGTGTGCCGCCGCGTCATTTCCCTTGACCCCAATGACGCGCCGCGTTACGATTGAGCGTGACGTCCGAGACCACGCCCCGCGTCATCAAGCGGTACTCCAACCGCAAGCTCTACGACCCCACCGCACGACGCTACGTGACGCTGGAGGCCGTGGCCGGCCTCATCGCCGGCGGGCAGGAGGTCCAGATCGTCGAACAGGGCTCGGGCGAGGACATCACCAACCTCGTCCTCGCCCAGGTCCTTCTCGAGGGTCTTCGCCAGCGCACGGCCCGTGTTCCCCGCCAGGTGCTGGCCCGGCTCATCAGGCTGGCCGCCGGCCCCGCCTCCGAATGGGGTCACTGGCCCGAGCCCGGTGAGGCCGCGGGGCGGGCCGGAGACGAGGCCGAGAAGATCGCTGGCCGGTTTCTTTCGCGCGGCCGGCCGAGCCTCGAGGACGCGGTCGCGCTGCGTGAGGAGATCGGCCAGCTGGTGCACCGCCTCGTGACGGAGGCACAGTCCGGCCTCGAGGCCCGCTTCCGCGGGCTGCTGCAGATGGGCGAAGGGGCCGCGGGCCGCTCCCTCGGGGCCCTGCGGCTGGGTCTCAACGTTTTCGAAGGGCGATCGAAGGAGCCGGCCACGCGGAGCCGGCACCCGAGGTCGAAGCGCCGGACCCGGTCCCGCTCGATCAAACGATAGGAGGAATCCCGATGGCGGCGAAGAGGAAGACCACCACGCGGCGCTCGACGCGCCGTGTTCAGCCCACGGCGAGGAAGAAGACGACCCGCCGGCTCAAGCGGGAGTCGAAGAACGCCCGCGCGACGGCCCGAAGCGCCAGGGCACGCACCAAGCGACCGACGGGCCGGGGCATGAAGAAGGCTCGGACCGGAGTCCGGCGGAGCGGCGGCCGCAGGGACTCGACAGGCTTCGAGCGCACCTGGGCCCAGGCCCAGGCGCGCCTGAGCGGCGCCGAGGTCCGCGTCGAGAAGGAGATCCGCGCCCTGGCCAAGCGGATGGGGATCGATACCCGGCAGGCCTCCAAGCACGTCAAGGAATGGAATCGGCTGCTGGACCGCGAGGTGCGCAAGGCCTCGCGCCGGATCGACACGGGACTGGAAGAGTTCGACAGGGCGGTGAAGAAGGAGCAGCGCGCCCTGGGCCGGATGGTCGATGAGGCCGTCGGGAGGGCGCTCGCTGCCCTCAACATCCCGACCCGTCGGGAGGTCCAGTCCCTCACCCGCAAGGTGCATCAGCTCTCCCGGAAGATCGACCGCTACGGCCGCTAGGACGGACGAGGCGCCCCTCGGGATGACCCCGGGGGGTCGGCGGCGTACACTGCCCCACAGGAGGGCACTTGCCGTCCGCGACCAGGCCCAGAAAGCGTCGGAGGCGGCCGAATAAGAAGGTCGCCCTCGTCTGCGCCGGCGGCGGCATCACCGGCGCCGTTTACGAGATCGGCTGTCTTCGCGCCCTCGACGAGCTGCTCGACCGCAGCGTCCTCGACCTCGATCTCTACGTGGGGATCTCTGGCGGGGCGGTGGTGGCCTCGCTCACCGCGGCTGGCCTCTCACCGGCCGAGATGTACGACGAGGCCACCAGCCGCCGCGGAGGCATGCTGGGGACGACGGCAGCGCCGATCTACGGCCTCGGCGGGCTCGAATTCCTCAAGCGCTCGGTCCGCGCCCCCCGCGTCCTCACCGACGCCATCGTCAAGGCCCTCACCGCCGAGGGCCGGAACCTCTCGGATGTCGCGTGGTCCGTCTTCGAGATCCTGCCCCCGGGGCTCATGGACTCGTCGGGCGTACAGAAGTTCCTCCACCGCCTCTTCCGATCCCGCCTCCGGAGCGACTCCTTCCGCGGGCTGCCCCGGACGCTCCTCGTCGTCGCGGTCGACATCGACAGCGGAGAGGCGGTGGCCTTCGGACAAGAGGGACGGACTGACGTCCCGGTCTCGAAGGCCGTCCAGGCCTCCATCGCGCTGCCGGGGCTCTACCGCCCGGTCCGGATCGGGGGTCGCGACTACGTCGACGGTGGGGTCCGCAAGACCGCCCACATCAACCTCGCCATCCAGCACGGGGCCGACCTGGTCATCTGCATCAACCCGATCGTCCCCTTCGTCAACAACACTGCTGACGGACCGCTCCGCGGCCACATCAGCAACCGCGGCGTGACCTGGATCCTGGACCAGACGATGCGCATCATGCTCCACGGGCGCATGGAGCTGGGGCTCCAACGCTATGCGAGCGAGCACCCCGACGTCGACATCCTCGTGCTCGAGCCCAACCAGGACGACATGCGCATGTTCAGCTACAACATCATGCGCTACAGCGCGCGAAAGGTCGTCGCCGAGCACGGCTACCGGACGACGGTCGATTTCTTCCGCCGAAACGCCGCCCGCTACCGGAAGCTCTTCGCCCGTCACGGCATCCGGATGAGCAACCCCGCCCGCCTGCCGGACGTGCCTCCCCGACACCCCCACCGCTCCAGCCTGGCCCGCACCCTCGACTCCTCGCTCGACCGCCTCGACTCCCGCCTCGACTCCCGCCGCGGCTAGACCTCTTCAGGCCACTATCAGCCGAACCAGATCGAGCGGCGCCGGGCCACGCGCCCGTCGACCATGCCCTGGATGGTCTCGCGGACCTGCTGAGAGAGGCGGTTGACCAGGATCGGGTCCTTCGCCGCCTCCGGTCCGTGCTCGCTCAGATCGAGGGGATCGCCGAAGTCGATCGACCACTTCGTGGGGAGGGGAATCACGCCGAGGGGACCGAGCAGCGGGAACGTCGGGGTGATCGGAAAGTACGGGAGGCCGAACGGCCGGCCTACCCAGTCTGCCTTGGCCACCACCGGGTGGATCTCCTCCGCGCCCACCACCGCGCAGGGGATGATCGGGCTCCCGGTCCGAAGCGCGATCCGGACGAACCCCCCGCGACCGAACCGGGCGAGCCGGTATCGGTCCTTGAAGCGCTTCCCCACCCCCTTGACCCCTTCGGGGAAGACACCCACCAGCTCTTCCCGTCGGAGGAGCCGCTCCGCGTTGGCCGGGTTCGCGCGCACCGAGCCGGACTTGGCCAGCATCGGGGCCAGGCCGGGCAGGAGCGCGAACATGTCGAGGGCGAGCATCCGACACACCCGCCGGGCGGGGTGCTCGTGCCTGATCGCGAGCTGGACCATGATCCCGTCGTAGGGAAGCACGCCGGAGTGGTTGGCGACGATGAGGCCCCGACCCTCCGCTGGCACATGCTCGATGCCCGACGTCTCCACGCGCCACCAGACCGCATAGAGAAACTCGAGCAGGGGCTCGAGGGCTTCGGCAAACCGGCGGTCCGACCCGAAGTCGTCCACCTCCTCCGAGTGCCAGGCGAAATACAGGGCGCGTTGCAGTCGGGCCAGGCTCGCCCAGCTGACGCCCCGGGCCCCTGCATCCACGAGGCGGGCCAGGGTCAGCAGGAGGCCCTCCCGCTCCCTCGCCTGTCGCCCGGAGGCGACCTCGCGCTCCAGCTCCGCCAGGCGTTCGCGCAGCCTCCCCTCGTCTTCGATCGGCGGGCGCCGCCGGCGCTTCGTCCGACCCCGGATCGGGACGACCTTGGCCGTCTCCTTCACGCCTCGACCTCGCGGGCGTCGCGGGAGCGCGCCGCCGTCTCCGGGTACCGATACTCCAGGAACGCCATCAGCGCGTCTCGGCTGGTGTGGCGCGCCTCGAACCCCAGCTCCCGGCGGGCCTTCTCGCCATCCGCCACGAAGAGGTACCGGACGTAGTCGACGAAGCCCCCCGGTGCCTCCCCCACCCCCGTTCCCCACCAGAAGTCCGCCCCGGGATAGGCCAGCAGATGCGGCACCGGCACGGTGAGCTTGTCGGAGAGGTGAAGCGCGGTCAGCAGCGTCATCGTGTCGCGGGGGACGATGTTGACGGTGCCACAGGGCCCGTGGGCCAGGACGGCGTCGATCGCGTCCAGGGCATCCTCGGGGTGCAGAAGCTGGACGAGAGGGTCGTACCCCAGCAGCACCGGCACGACGCGCTTGCTGAAGATCCGCGTGTAGAAGGTGTGGACGCCGGCCCCGAAGAGCGTGGCGAAGCGGAGGACGCTCACGCCGAGCGTGGTGTAGCGCCGGGAGAACGAGAAGGCGTGGTCCTCCGCCTCGACCTTGTCGCGCACCCAGGCCAGGCGCGAGTTCCTCTCCGGAGGATGCTCCTCGGTGAGGAAGTTCGGGTTCTTTCCCCTCGCCCCGTAGACTGCGGTGAACGAGCGGACGAGAAGGTGACGCACCCCGGCCGCCGCCGCCGCCGCGGTGAGGTGCAGCGTCCCGATCGACTCGAGCTCGTGGGAGTAGGCAGCGTCGCGTCGCGGATCCGTGAAGAAGGCGGCGTGGACCACGGTGTCCACCTGCTCCTCCTCGAACACGTCGACGAGCCGGCGGTCGGCCCCCGGGAGGGTGAGGTCCACCATCCAGTGGCGCACTCCCTGCAGCGCGACGGGGGGCGGGGCGATGTCCACCGCCACCACCGCGTCGGCCCCCCGTGCGTCCACCAGGCGGCGCAGGATTCGGCCGCCCAGGTAGGAGGCGGTGCCGGTGAGGGCCACCCTCGGCATCTAGCCTGTCTTCCTGGTGGCCTTCTTGCGCCGCGCCGCGGTCTTCGCTCGCGTCGCCTTCTTCTTCGGCTTCGCCTTGAGGGCCGCCAGCTCCTCTTCGAGGGCGGCGATCCGCTTCTCCGCCTTCTTGAACTCGCTGCGGGTGGGGACGTTCATCCTCTTGATGGCCTGGCCCACCGCTTCCTCGACCCTCTCCTTGCCCTTGAGCGCCCCTTCCATCGCCTTCATGAACCGCGGGTTGGACATGAGCTCGGCCGAGACCTGGGTGAAGACCTCTTCACCCCGGCTCTTCAGGCGGTCCAGGAGGTTCTTGTCGATCGTCATGAGGGGATACGACTCCTTTCGGGATACCGGTTGCCGGATGTGGCCAAGCATACGGCAGCCGATGGGCCGGCTTCAATGAAAGTCCGGCGGGGCGCCGGGGACCACGTATTCCCGCCGCGCCTGCACGTCGACGCCGCGGCGGCGGACCGAGACCTCGAGGCGATGACGGCCCACCCGCGGAACGCCGACGGCCTCGTAGCGCAGGACGTAGCGGGCGTTCGAGGCCTCCAGGATCCTCCGGAACGCGTCGGGAAGGCTGGTGGCGGATTCGACGGGCCAGTAGGCCCCGCCCGTCGTTTCGGCAGCGCGCCTCAGCAGGTAGACGTAGCCCGATTCGAACTCCTGCGGCGTGGATGCGAACGCGCGGGATCGCGCCAAGGTCAGGAGCGGCGATCGGAGGTGTGCCGGCAACGGCTCGGTCCCCACGATGTGGAGAAGGGCGGACGACTCGCGTGCCGCCTGGAGGAGGTCGTCGTTCTCCAGCCAGCTTGCCGAGTCCTGGCCGTCGGTGAACAGCACGACGAGGGGCCGCCCCGTCCCCCAGCGCCTCTTCAAGCACACGTAGAGGGCGTCGATCAGGGCCGTTCCGCCCCGCGCGCTCACCCGGTCGAGCGCGGATCCGACCCCCGCCACGTCCCGACTCGCGTCCTTGAGGAGCATTAGCTCGTGGCTGAACGTGACGAGTGCCGCCTCGTCGCGTTCCCCGAGCCCGGCCAGGAAGACCCGAGCCGCCTCCTTCAAGTGGACGAGCTTGCTCCCGGCGACGCTGGCCGAGGTGTCCAGGACGAGGACGGCCGTCGTCGGCACCAGCTCGTTTCCGACGACCTCGACCCGTTGCGCGACCCCGTTGTCCTCGACCCGGAAGTCGCCCGCCTCGAGCCCCGACACCGGGGCGCCCTTCTTCGTCACGAACACGTCGACGTAGACGAGTTCCACCTCCGTCCGGAAGACCGACGGCGCCTGTGCCAGCCCCAGCGCGAGCAGCGCGACGAGCCCCCTCACGGAACGAGCCTCCGAAGCTCTTCGAACAGGCCTTCGATCCTGTCCGGCTGGCCCACGAGGTAGTCCCACCACGGGTCGTCCCGAGGCTGCGCCCTCCGGCGTATCGCCCGGTCGAACGCCTCCTGGGCTCGCGTGCCTTCCCCCAGCCGGTCGAGCGCCCGGCCCAGCGCGACCAGGGCGCTCTGGGCCTGCGGGAGGCGCTCGGCGGCGGCGGAGAAAGCCACCGCGGCCCCTTGCTGATCCCCCAGCCGTTCGCGGGCCTGGCCCTCGAAGAGCCTGGCCATGTAGTACTGGGCGGACCGAGGCGTTTCCCGCCAGACGCGCTCCAGCTCGGGCAACGCCTCCCGAGGCCGATCACGGAGCACGAGCACGCGCCCGAGGCGGAGGCGGGCCTCGAGCAGGCCGGGATCCTGCTGGAGGGCCTTCGCATAGAGCGCCTCTACGTCGGCGAGGTCCACAGGGGGCAGCCGCCCACCTTCGCCGGCCTGGCCTTCGACCACGAACCGCGGCGCCACCCGTGCGTCCCGACGTCCTCGCGCCCCTTCGGGGAGCTCGTAGTCCCGCAGCGTCGCGACGTACTCGCCGACGGCGCCCAGCGCCAGCATCAACTCCGCGTCGTCCTCGGCGTGCCGCCGGCCCTCGGACAGCATCTCGTACGCGGCAGCGACATCGCCGGTCTCGTGGAGCATCAGCCCGGCGACGAGGTAGAAGCGCCGAAC
>JAJDNV010000080.1 GCA_022340545.1 Acidobacteriota bacterium
CCGACTGCTGCCTCTTCCCGACGGCGGCCGGGCCTCCGGCCGTCACTCCCGGGCCACGGCGGCGATGGTATCGTGTACGCTGCTCACCGACTCCGGAGGCACCCGATGACACGAAGCTTCGCCCTCCCGACCGTCGTGCTGGCCCTCGTGGGATCCGTTGGACCGGGCCACGCGCAGGAGCCGGGGCCGCCTACGGCGCAGGAGCGGCCCGGACCGCTAGGGGACGGCGTCACCCTCCTTCCGAACGGCTGGCGCATCGCCCCGGCCGGGCGTCATCTCGACGCGGGGGACCTCCCCCTGGCCATGGCCCTGCACCCCGACGGACGTTACCTCGCCGTGGCCAACAACGGCCGGTCACGGCCGAGCATCCGCGTCATCGACCTCGAGCGTTTCGAGGTGACGCAGAAGCTCGATCTCGACCACGCCTGGCTCGGGCTCGTCTGGCACCCGGACGGACGGCACCTCTTCTCCTCGGGGGCCGCCGACAACACGATCCGCGAGGTCGCGTGGACGGGAGCGCGGCTCGAGCATGGCCGGACGGTCCGTCTCGGACCACCCCAGAAGGCGATCGCGGGAGCCGAGCTCGAGAGCCCTGGCTTCGTCGGTGGGCTCGCCCTCTCCCCCGACACACGGACTCTGTACGCGGCCCAGGTCTACGGCGCCGCGGTGGCGGCCGTGGATGTCGACACGGGCTCGGTCGTCGCCCGGGCCGATCTGGAGGCCGAGGCCTACGCCACGCTGGCCGCGCCGGACGACAGTGCGGTCTACGTCTCGGTCTGGGGCGGGGCCCGGGTCGCCGTCTTCGCGCCGCGGACGCTCGAAAAGCTCGGCGAGATCCCCGTCGGGGAGCACCCCAACGCGATGCTGCTCGCGCGCGACGGGGGGCGCCTCTTCGTCGCCTGCGCCAACACCAACGCGGTCTGGGTCGTGGACACGCGGACGCGGCAGCCGATCGAGCAGATCCGGGTCTCCCTCCGCGCCGACGACCCTGCCGGCTCCACCCCCAACGCCCTCGCCCTCTCCCCCGACGGGACGACCCTCCTCGTGGCGAATGCCGACAACAACACCGTCGCCGTCGTCGACGTGAGCGACGGCGCGCAGAGCCAGTTTCTCGGGTTCGTGCCCACCGGCTGGTACCCCACCGGCGTCGCCTTCGACGCGTTGGGGAAGAACGTCCTGGTGCTGAGCGGCAAGGGCCTGACCCCGGTCGCGAACCCCCGGGGGCCCCAGCCGGTGGCGGTGCGCGAGGACCAACAGTACATCGCCAACCTGCTCGGTGGGGCGCTCAGCGTCCTCCCAGTCCCCGACCCCGCGACCCTGAGGCGGATGACGGACCGGGTGTTTGACCTGAGGCGGCCGGACGAGCCCCCGGCCGTCGAGCCGCGCGGCCCCTCGGCCGTCCCCGAGCGCGCGGGCGAGCCCACTCCGATCGAGCACGTCTTCTATGTGATCCGCGAGAACCGGACCTACGATCAGGTCCTCGGTGACCTGCCCCGGGGCAACGGCGACCCCAACCTCACCCTCTTCGGCGAGGAGATCACCCCCAACGCCCACGCTCTCGCCACGGAGTTCGTCCTCTTCGACGGCTTCTACGTGGATGCAGAAGTGAGCTACGACGGCCACGCCTTCTCGACGGCCGCTTACGCCACCGACGCCGTCGAGAAGCTGTGGCCGACGTTCTATGGCAACCGGGGCGGCCTGTACCTCAGCGAAGGGGGGCATGCCGCGCGCAACGCGTACGGAAACCTCGCCGCCCCGGCAGACGGGTACCTGTGGGACTTCGCCGCCCGGGCGGGGGTGTCCGTCCGCAGCTACGGGGAGTTCGCGACCTGGGAGACGAGGGGGGGCCCGGTCCGGGCCACTGTGCCCGGCCTCGAGGGGAAGGTCCACCCCTCCTACCCACCGTACGATCTTTCGATCCCCGACAACCGCCGCGTGGACGTCTGGCTCGAGGAGTTCCGACGCTTCGAGCGCGAGGGAGGTCTGCCCCGTCTCAGCATCATCCGCCTCGGCAACGACCACACCTACGGCACGCGACCCGGGGCCCCCACCCCGCGGGCCATGGTCGCCGAGAACGACCTCGCCCTCGGCCGTCTCGTCGAGGCGATCTCGAAGAGCCCCTTCTGGCCGAAGTCGGCCATCTTCGTGCTCGAGGACGACGCGCAGAACGGACCCGACCACGTGGACGCCCACCGCTCCGTCCTCCTCGTGGCAAGCCCGTACGCCCGGCGCGGCACGGTCGACTCGACGCTCTACACCACGTCGGGGGTCCTGCGGACGATCGAGCTCGTCCTCGGGCTGACGCCGATGAGCCAGTACGACACCGCGGCCACCCCGTTGGTGGCCGCTTTCAGCGACCGCCAGGATACGCGCCCCTTCTCGGCTCGGCCGGCCCGGTATCCCCTCGACGAGACGAACCCGCCCGACGCCCCGGGCGCGGAGGCGTCTCTCCGCATGAACCTCGAAGAGGCCGACCTCGCCCCGGAGCGCGAGCTCAACGAGGTCGTCTGGAGGTCGGTGCACGGACGGGACGCGGTGATGCCACCCCCCGTCCGGGCGGCGTTCGTGCGTCCCCTCGCCGACGAGGAGGATGCAGAGGGCGGGGACGCCGACGAGCGCCCCTGAGCGGAGGCTCTCGATCCCCTCCCCCTGGCTCAGGTCGAGGGTGAGGACCGACGGCCCCTGGTTCAGCAGGTTCACGTTCGTGGGGTCCGGGCCGTCGATGGCGCTGGCCAGTACCGTGGACACCCAGATGTTGCCCCCGGTCAGGTCGTGCAGGGGCTGCCCGCTCTGCGGGTGCTCCACGCTCTCGTTGGGGCGGACGGGCACGCCCTTCTTGTTGCAGGCGGCGCCGACCACGTCGCGCATGTGGCAGTCCTGGCACTTGGCGGCGTGGGTGATGTTCGGCGCCCCCTGGGCCTGGAACTCCGGGTTCGTGTCGGCGCCTCCCTGCTGACCGTAGGCCGAGAGCATGAACTCGGAGAAGGTGCGCTCCACGTGGTAGTACGAGAAGGCCGAGTTCTCCTCGGTTGTCAGCGGATTGGCCCCGTCCTGGCCCAGTTGTCCAGGACCGGGTTCGACACGTCGTGGCAGGTCCCGCACATGTACTTGCTCTTGTGGAACCGGCTGTGGAGCATCTGGTGTCGCGCCGCGGCGTCGGCAAAGGACGCGCGCTTGGCCGCGTTCCCGCTGACGTAGTACTGGCCCGAGCCGGCCTCCGTGTAGCTTGTGGGCGGCCGGTCGTTCGCAAAGAAGGGCTGGCCGTTGAACTCGAGGATCGAGCTCGCCTGGGTCCGGTCGGCAGCGTGCGTCTCGTCGGCTGCGGGCTGGGACGGGGTGGCACTGGCGTTCGTCTCGTCCCAGTCGCCCACCCAGTCGCTCCCCTCCCGCTCACCCATCCAGGCGTCCTGGTAGAACGGTTCGTACATCCGGTGGCAGAAGTCGCACTGGACGCCATCGTAGTCAGCTCCCGCCATCGCGCTGCCGTTGGTGGGGTCGGAGCGCCCCTCGAGCCAGCCCTTCGGGAAGTGACACCGGAGGCAGATGTCGGTGGCGTTCGGGGTGCCCACGGCCCAGATGGAGTCCTGGGCCGCCACCGTGAGGCACGACCAGTACAGGAAGTCGCGGGCCGACTGGGCCGTCATCGAGCCTTTCCAGTTGAAGCCGGGCTCGACCTCCGCGTTGAAGCCCGCGTGGCATTTCAGGCACCGTCCCGGGGCCTCGAGGCTCACCCCGTTGTCGGGCTGCGTCCCGGGCATCCGGACGAGCGGGTCCTCCTTCACGGGAACCGACTGCCAGCCATAGACAAGGAACGCGCTCGCCGACAGGGCTGTGACGGTCAGGGCAGCCAGAAGGGCCGTCCGACTCCGATTGCGTGCCATCTCTTCCCCCTCGTGGCGAGCGTGATGCAGCCCGGCGATCGGTACGCCACCTGATGTCGTCGAAAGAACACCTCTCCGGGGCGGGTTCTTGCTGCCCCGGCGGACGGAGGAGGGATACCGGGCGGACAAGCCAACCTGTCTATCGCCTTCCCGTCGGAGCCATGGACTTCTTGGCTCATTGCCCTGCCCTGATTCGATCGAATCAGGGAGAGTGGTCCAGGGTCTGCGTCGCGGGATTCCACCCTCGGATCGACGGGACTTTCTGAAGACAGTCGGACAAGGAACACTGGCCGCGGGCCTGTAAGCGGGCCGCGGAGCTTGCAGCGTTCCTCGTGGACGAGTTCGTGGAGAAGGTGGGCCTCGGCCAGTGGGTCTTCACGGAGACCTGCTAGCCACCCCCGGCCGGCCGGGCGGGACCCGTCCGCGGCCGCCGCATCAGAAGCGCCAGAGGCGCGATCACCAGGAACAGGAGCGCGAGCAGTCGAAACGCGTCGATAAAGGCAAGCATGCTCGCCTGCTGCTGCACGAGGCCGGCGATCGTGGCATAGGCACGCGCGGTGGCCGTGACGACGTCGGCGCCGCCGGCCACGAAAGTCTGGACGAGCCGATCCACCGCGTCCCGCACACCGGGCGACAGCAGGGTGACGTGAGTGCCCAGATCGTGGACGTGCACCTGCCGACTCCGTGCCATGTAGGTCTGCACCGTGGCGATGCCCACGCTGCCGCCCAGGTTGCGCATCAGGTTGAACAGGCTGGTGGCGTTGCCCATCCCTTCGTTGGGAATGGGATCCATCGTGATCGTGGTGAGGGGTACGAATAGCATCCCGAAGCTCACGCCCTGCACGATCTGAGGCCAGAAGAAGTTCCAGAATCCCGCGGTCAGGTCGAGGGTCGAGAACCAGTACAGCGTGGCTGCTGCCGCCGCGAAGCCCAGCGCCAGCAGCTTCCGTGGATCGATTCGGGTGGTCAGCAGCAGGCCGATGAACGGCGTGATGACGAGCATGCCCAGGCCGCGCGGCGCCATCAGGATGCCGGCCTGCAGGGCCGGGTATCCCATCAGCGTCTGCACGAGGATGGGAAGCAGCACCAGCCCGCCCCCGTAGAGCACGAACCCCATCAGCGTCGCCAGCAGCACCCCGATGGCGTAGGTTCGCTGGCGGAAGACACGGAGGTCCACCACCGGGTGCCGCGCGGTGAGCTCGCGGACGATCATCGCAACCAACGATCCAACCGACACGACGAGGAGGGTCGTGATCAGGCGCGAGGAGAACCAGTCGGACTCCTGCCCCTTGTCGAGCGCAATCTGAAGCGTGCCGACACCGACCGTCATCATGCCGATGCCCCAGTAGTCGATCGTCGATGACCGGCGCCGGATGTAGGGCGGGTCGAAGACGAAGCGCCGGATCATTCCGAGCGCGGTGAGCCCGACCGGGAGGTTGATGTAGAAGATCCAGCGCCAGGTGTAGTTGTCGGTGAGCCAGCCCCCGATCACCGGCCCGAGGATGGGGGCCACGACGATGCCCACCGCCCACAGCGCCATGGCCTTTCCCCGCTCGCGCGGCGGGAACGACTCGAGCATGACCGCCTGCGAGAGTGGCTGCATGACGCCGCCCGAGGCGCCCTGAACGATCCGGAAGAAGATGAGGACGGTGAGCGAGGGCGAGAGCCCACAGAAGACCGAGGCCGACGTGAAGCTCGTCACTGCGGCCAGGAGCAGACGCTTGCGGCCCAGGTAGTTGGCCAGCCAGCCGGTGAGGGGCAGGATGATGGCGTTCGCCGCGAGGTAGGAGGTGAGGGCCCACGTCGACTCCTCGACCGACGCGGACAGGCTGCCCGCGATGTGGGGCAGCGAGACGTTCACTACGGTCGAATCGAGCACGACCATGAACGTTCCGGCCAACACCGACAGGCTGACCAGCCAGCGGTTGACCGGTGCCGGGGCGGGTGCCTCGCCGTCGTTCATGAGCAGAATGCCCGGTGGGCCACGGGGTTGCCGCGCGGCCAGAGCGCGTCGTCTGGCGTGCCTGGCCAGGCCGGACGGCCAACGGAAAAGGGTACTCCATCGAGCCGACCGCGCAAGGCTAGCCGGGGAGCCCCCTGAGAATCAGGTTCGTCCTCCGTCGCGCCCGACCTGGCGAGGGCATGCTTCGGATTGTGATCGCCCGCAGCCTGATCGGGAGCCGGCGAAGCAGGATCCTGCGCACGAGCGGGATGGGCAGGCCGCCTTCGGCTACGAAGGCGCCCGGACGTGGTGGAGGCCATCGCTTGACGAACTCTGCCTGCTGGCGCTTTTCAGAAGTGAAGCAGCCGCTCTCGGAGCACGCGCGACTGGATGCGGCTCGCCCGAAGTCGCTCGCCGTTCTTGAGGGTCACCCCATAGCTCCCACCGGGCATTGGGCTGACTACCGTGATCATGTCGACGTTGACGAGCGCCGAGCGACTGAGCAGGATGAAGCGGTTGCCGTCGAGCCTGCTGGCCAGCCGCTTGAGGCCGCAGTCGATGGTGTGGCGAGCGTTCCTGGTTGTCTTGATCTCGACCAGCTCTCCGTGCGCCACAGCCGAGACGATCTCCCGTACTGGCAGGATGAGCACACCCTGGCCGTGCCGGACGGGGATGCGCTCCGGATAGGCGCTTCCACCACGGTTCTCGCACTGAACGGCGGCGGCGCTGACGCGCTCGGCCGGCGCGACGTCCGGGTCGTGCTCGGCGAGGCGTTCGCGAATGCGGGCCATCGTCTGTTCCAGCCGCTCCGGACTCACCGGCTTCAGCAGGTAGTCGACGGCGTTCAGCTCGAAGGCGCGCACGGCGTACTCCTCGTACGCCGTCACGAAGACGACGAGCGGCAGAAGACGCCGCTCGAGCGCCAGCACCACACCCACCCCGTCGAGCTCCGGCATCACCAGGTCCAGAAAGGCGAGATCGGGCTTGACACTCCTGATGAGTGTCACGGCTTCCGTGCCGGAGCCCGCCTCTCCCACGACGTCGACATCTCCGCAAGCACGCAGCAGGGCCGCCAGCATCGCCCGCGCTGGGCGCTCGTCGTCAACGATCACGGCTCGAATGTGCGTGCCGCGCCTCGCTGCGCTGCCAGACCGTCCTTTTCGACTCACACGCATGTCCTCGCTTCTCTCATGGTCGGGAGAGGCCTTCCACACGCAGTTCCGAGACCCGAGGGACCGTCTCGGAGCGGTCGAGGGGGATCCAGATCTCAGCCAGCGTGCCACCTTCAGGGGCCGCGCGCAGCACGAGCGACGAGCGCCCCCCATAGTAGTGTCTGAGGCGGGTCTCGACGTTGCGCAGGCCGATGCCGTGGTGGCTACCAGCGGGAGGCTGACCGTCGCCCTCCCATGTGCCCGTGTCGTGGACAGCGATGCAAAGCCATTCCCCGGCGCGCTGGGTGTCCGAATCGGTCACGCGGGCTGAGATGGTCACCTCGCCCCCGGCGCGCTGGGGTGCGATGCCGTGCCTCACCGCATTCTCCACCAGGGGCTGAAGCAGCAGCGTGGGGACTTGCAGAGGGCGTAATCGATCGGGGAGGTCCTGGTGCACTCGCAGGCGCTCCTCGAACCGGGCCTGCTCGATGTTCAGGTATGCCATGGCAAGCTCCATCTCGGCACCGAGCGTGGTGAACTCGCCCTCGGTCCGCAGCACGCGCCGGAGCAGGTCGGTCAGTCTCAGGAGAGTGGCGAAGGCGCGGCCGGGGCTGGTCTGGATGAGAGAGCCAACGGTGTTGAGCGCATTGAACAGGAAGTGGGGATGGAGCTGTGCCCGCAACGCGCGCAGCTCGGCCTCAATCGCCAACTCGTGCAGCTCGTGTTGCCGCAGGGTCTGCTCCACTCGCTCGGCGGTGAGGCGCACCGCATCTATTCGGCGTCCGGCCATTCGGGCGACCGATTCCAGCAGGGAGATGTCGTCGGAGAGCAGGCGGCGGCCATGGGTCAGCGCGTCGACCGTCACGTCGTAACAGGGGCCCTCTGTGGTCGGGATGACCGCCACCGCTCGCGTCCCCTGCCACGACGCATCGACCAGTCGACCGGGCTGAGCCAACCATGATTGGGCGCCCGTACCCGGCGTTGCCACCCCCGAGCACGACCGCTCCAGCGCAGCCTGCTCAACCGGCTTCGCCGAGACCGCGGAGACCTCCCACACGACGTGCCCAGCCCCAAGCGCACGCGACAGGGCCCGGCAGGCCACAGGGAGCACTTCCTCTGCGGTGGTGCAGCGCTCGACCTCGCTGGCGAATTCCTCTAGATCCCGCCGGTAGTCGGTTCGGTGAAGGACGACTTTGTCGACAAAACGGTCGGCGGCCGAGCGGATGAGAGGATAGAGCAGCGCCGTGCCCAGGCAGAGACCGAGGATCGCCGCCACCGGCTGGAAGCGAGCCCTCACCAGGTGCGGTGGAAACAGCGGGGCTATGACCGCGCTGTAGGCCACGAGCGCCAACACCGTGACGAGCAGCAGGGTGAGGGCCCGCTTCAGAAAGCGGTCTGCGAGCGCGAAAGGATAGTCCTGATACAGGATGGCGGCGACCAGAGGCAGGGAAGTGTGATGCAGCGTCTCCGCCAACCAGGAGTGGCCGAGATGGTCGCTGATGGCTAGGTGCCGCACCGACACCGCGAAGACCGCCAGAGAAACCATCCACAGAACCCGGGCGGGGCCGCCCTGCGATCGGGTCAGAAAGCCGAGCAGAACGCCGATGGCGAGGAAACCCGCAATCGCCAGGCGGGTGGCGGCAACCGACGGAACGGCGGCGCGCGCGCCGGCAGACGCCAGGTTGATCATACCCACGGTGGCGCTCAGACCGTACGCGGCGGCCATCAGTAGCCGCGCCGGGGCCTGCCGCGTCCGATGCGGTCCCGCGCGAAGCACCGCATGGACGAGCACCGCCGGGAGGAATCCCAAGGCCGTGTGCGCGACGGCCAGGTCGAGGGAGCCGGGCCGACCCAGGCCGGTTCCCGCCGCCGCCCACGTCAGCAAACCGTGTCCATTCCAGACCACGCCCAGCAACGCCGTCGCGAGGAGAAGCCGGTCGACCGGCCTGTGCGCAACAGGACTCGATGATGTCGAGGGCCTGCCGAGCCCCCCGAGGCACAGCCACCAGCGCTCAGGCAGCACCATCGTCAGGATCATCGCGTACAGGATGGCGCCCACGGTGAACCCCGTCACCCGGACCACTGCAGCGGCGTTGACCTCGATCATGGCTGCCCCGCAGCTAGAAATGACTGCTGCACGGACACTCCTCATGGTAGCAGCCTCGCGTTTTGGACCGCAGGGCAATAGACCGCGGGTGCGGCCGGTCGCCCTTCTCGGCCGTCGACGCGGACGGGCGCATCGCCCCTGGTCTTTGGCGGACCGGCGCGAAGCCATCGCCACTGGCCCGCTGAATCGCGCCACTCACGGCCGATTCCCGTCCATCCACAGGAAATCCGTTGTGGCCAATCTCTCGGAAGCCACAGCATTTACGTGTCTGCACGGAGCTGGGGAGGTCAACGCTGAGACAACTGCTCCAAGCCGCACAACTGAGAGCCCGCCCTGCTCCCAAAAGGCTTGCCCTCCGCAGACATGCGTTCGTCCTTCTAGCCGCCGTCCCCGTTCTCAGTCTTTCGATGCCGCTTGCGGCCCGGACCGACCAGAAGGCTCCGGTGGGCACGCGCGGCCCGGCGGACGCCGTCGCGCTGGAGACGGTCAGCGGCACGGTGATCGGCGTGGAGCGGGCACCGGCGCCCGCAGGCGCACCGCATCATGGGGTCCGCCTCATCGTGTCCACGGCAACCGAGATGCTGACCGTGATCCTGGGGCCCGACTGGTACGTGGACACTCAGCAGTGGATGCCCGGCACGGGTGAGCTCGTCGAGATCGCCGGGCGGCACGTGGACGACGACCGGGGGACCGCATTCGAGGCCACTGCTGTGCGGGCGGGTGCGTGTCAGTTGGCCTTGCGCCTCCCCAGTGGGGTTCCCTTGTGGGCGGGGCGGGGCACCGGTCACGCACGAGGAGCGGCCCGTGGACGTGGCTATGCACGCATCGCGGTCCGTCGCCACCGCGACGCCGAGGGCGACTCTTCGATCACGGGCGTGGTGCGGGATGCTTCCGGACTTCCAGTGCCTGGGGCCGCGGTGGGGGTTGCGCCGTCCGGGCACGCTGTGGTGACCGATGAGCACGGCACCTATTCGATCGCGGCACTCCTGACCGGACGCTGCCGAATCACCGCCAAGCTGCCGGGCTTCGCTCCGGTCTCATCTGAGCCGATCATGGCCGACGCAGGCCTGGCCTGGTTGGTGGATTTCGTGCTGGCCCCCGAGTTCACCGAGGACGTGGTCGTTACCGGCACGCGCACGGAGAAGTTGCTGGCCAACACACCCATCCGAACCGACCTCATCGCCCGGCCGATCATGGAGGCGGCAACGGTCCGGACCCTGGCGGACGCCGTGGAGTTCACTCCGGGCATCCGCGTCGAGAACGATTGCCAGAACTGCAACTTCCAGCAGGTCCGCATGCTGGGCCTGGACGGGGCCTACACCCAGATCCTCGTCGACGGCCAGCCCACCATGTCGTCGCTGGCGATGGTCTACGGTGTGGACCAGATCCCCGCGCGGATGATCGATCACATCGAGGTGGTCAAGGGCGGTGGCTCGGCTCTCTACGGGTCGGGTGCGGTTGGCGGCATCATCAACATCATTCCCCATGAGCCCTACCGCACGGGTGGTGTGGTCGAGGGGCGCCTGGAGGCCCTCGAGGGGTCGGTCAGCGAGTCTGTCAGCGTCGGCGGAGACTGGGTGGCGTCGAACCAGCAGACAGCGGCAACCGTCTTCGGCCAGCTCGATCAGCTCGAGCCAATCGACATCGACGGGGACGGCTTCACGGAGTTGAGTCGTCGCAAGCTCAGGGCGCTTGGTGGCCGACTGGCACGCTACCTGATGGACAGCCGCGCGAAGCTGACCCTGGATCTCTCCCGGATCTCGGAGGACCGCCGCGGCGGCAACCTCCTGCAGCTGCCCCCGCACGAGACCGACCTGACCGAGGCGACGTGGATGACGCGCCACACCGCAGCAGTGAGCTGGTTTCACACGCTGAGTCCGCTATTGGACTACCGGCTGGTCGTCTCGCTGGCGAACATGGATCGAGACAGCTACTACGGGAGCGGGCGTGACCCCAACGCCTACGGCGAGTCGGCCAGCACAGTGTCCGTGGTCGATGCTCAGATCAACCATCGCCTGGGCCGACATGTGCTGTCGTGGGGCGGGCAGGGTCAGATCGACAGCCTGCAGGACGCGCAACCCAGCTATGGGCGTGTCGTGGACGAAGGCTACAAGAGCCTCGGCTTCTACGTCCAGGACGACTGGTCCCTCCACCCCGGCTGGGAGCTGGTCTACGGCTTTCGAGCGGATATCCATTCCGCGCTCGATGAGCCGATCCTGTCGCCCCGGGGCGCGCTTCGCTACTCTCCTGACGCGGCACTCACCGTGAGGGCCTCATTCGGCACCGGCTTCCGTGCGCCGCAGGTGTTCGACGAGGATCTTCACATCACGCAGGTCGCTGGCGAGGGTCAGATCATCCGGCTCGATCCCGACCTCCGGGAGGAACGATCGACGAACTGGACGCTGGGGGCCGAATGGACGCCCGCCGTTGGACGCGGCCGGGGATTTGTCGAGGCGACTCTCTTTCATACCAGGCTGCGCGACCTTTTCCACAATGTCGAGGCTGACGATCCGGAAACCCCTGAAGCCGAGTTCCTCAAGACCAACCTCGGGGGAGCCAGGGCTTACGGGATCGAGGCCAACCTCGGCTGGGGTGTTGGCAAGGCGTTCAAGGTGCAGGGCGGTTTGGTGGTGCAACGAGCGCGGTTCGACGAGCCGGAGCCGGACTTCGGAAGCCGTGAATTCCTGCGAACTCCAAATTGGTATGGCACGCTGGTCGTCACCTTCAGGACTGCCGTGCTCGGCGAGGGCTTTCTAGGGCTTCGCTACACGGGATCGATGAAGGCACCCCACTATGCCGGCTTCATCGACGAAGACCGGCTCGAGATCACGAGGTCGTTCTGGACGCTCGATGCCAGCGTGTCTCGTTCCCTGCTGCGGCGGGGCGAGCGGCAGTTGGTCTTGCTCCTCGCGGGGAAGAACCTGACCAACGCATATCAGGACGATTTCGATCGCGGGATCGACCGCGACGCCGGCTACGTGTACGGCCCGCGCTTTCCGCGGTCGGTATCGCTGACGATGAAGGTCAGCTTCT
>JAJDNV010000099.1 GCA_022340545.1 Acidobacteriota bacterium
TCGGGGTCCCCGATCCGGGTCTCGAGCTCGTCGAGGAGCCGCTGGCCGGACTCCTTGCTGTAGGGCCGGCGGTAGAAGCCGTCGAGGTCCATCTTCGGGTGGATGGTGAGGGACAGGCTCTTGAAGAGCTTGCCCGGCATCTGCTTGTGGAGCAGCAGCCGCCGGAAGCCGTCCACCCGAACCGGCACCGCGATGGCCCGGGTCTGGTGGAGGAGCCGCGCCACTCCCGCCCGTAGCGGGGCCCCCTTCTTCGTGGTGCCGGCGGGGAAGTGAAGGAGCCATCCGTCGCGGATGGCCTCCTGGACGCGGGCGACGCCGTCGAGGTCGACCGGACGCTGGACGTCGGCTCCGGCGTCCCTGAAGCTCCGCTTGAAGGTGACCCCGCCCGCAAGCTTCATGACCGCGGTGAGGAGGTTCTTCTTCATCGTCTCTTCCGCGGCCGAGAAGCGGAGGATCGGCTCCTCCAGCGGGAACTGGTAGCGGACGTAGACCAGGTCGAAGAAGGCGAGGGCCTCCATGAAGTAGGTCTGGTGGTTTGCCAGGAACACGACGTTGCGACGAGGGAGCTCGGGCAGGAGCTCGTCGCCCGTCACGTGCACGTCGTTGAGGATGGAGAGGTAGGGAACGGTGAATCCGACCCCGAACCCGGCGAGGATCCCGCGTCGCACCCACCGGTCGAGGAAGGTCCGGGCCGCCTTCTTCTCGGGCAGCACCTCGCCGACGAGGCGGGATGTCGCGGGTCTGATCGGGCGTCCCATCAGTTGAGACCGAGCCGCTCGAGCAGCGCCCGCCTGAACGCCTGTCCCTCCTCTTCGAGACGCGTTCGCACGGACGCCACCTCCGTCGGACGGTCCGCATGCCCAAGGAGCTCGAGGTAGAACTTGATCTTCGGCTCGGTTCCGCTCGGGCGGACGGTGAGCCGCGCCCCGTCGGCGGACTGGAAGGTCAGCAGGTCGGAGCGAGGCAGCTCGACCGCGCTCCGCTTCCCGTCGACCGTCTCCTCTCCCACCAGGGCGTCCACAAAGCGAACCACCGGGCTCGCACCGATGCGCTCGAGCGGCCGAGAGCGCAGCGCGTTCATCGCCACCCGGATGCGTTCCCGGCCCTCGCGGTCGGGCAACGTGACCGACCACGGCACCGGGTGGGAGAGGCCGTGGGCCACGTGGAGCTCGTCGATACGGTCGAGCAACGTCCGTCCCCGTCCTTTCAGATGTCGGGCCAGCTCGGCGAGGCGAAGGGCGGCACCGATCCCGTCCTTGTCGCGCACCAGGGGGCCCACGGAGTACCCGAGGGCCTCCTCGTACCCGAAGACGAAGGCCTGGCCGGCCGCTTCGCCCTCGAGGGCGGCCTCCATGATCCACTTGAACCCGGTGAGGGTCTCGCGGAAGAAGACGCCCCGATCGCGCGCCATCCGCGACAGGAGGCTCGAGGAGACGACGCTGGTCACGACGAGCTTGCCGCGCCCCGCCGTCTCGGCGTGCTCCATGGCGTCGTCGGCGAGGAGGACGCCGATCTCGTTGCCCCCCAGCATGCGATAGCCATGACCTGCCGCATCGGGCACGGCGGCGGCGAGGCGGTCGGCGTCCGGGTCGTTGGCGAGGACCAGCTCCGCCCCCGTCTCCGCGGCCAGGGCGAACACCCGCTCCATCGTCCCCGGCTCCTCGGGGTTGGGGAGGCGGACGGTGGGGAACGCGCCGTCGGGGTCGCACTGCGAAGGCACCGAGGCCACGCCCGCGAAGCCGGACCGTGCGAGGGCGCGGACGACCAGACGGTGCCCCACCCCGTGGAGGGCGGTGTAGGCGATGCGCAGCGGCGTCGTCTCCGGGGGGTGCAGCGCCGCCCGGGCGAGGCCATCGAGGTAGGCTCCCTCCACCCTGCGATCCGTCGTGTCCACGAGCCGCCGGAGGCCGCCGGCGGCTGCATCCGAGGGGGATGGGCGGGAGATCGCGCCGAGCGAAGGTGCACGATCGATGCACGCGGCGATGGCCGAATCGACGGGCGGGGCGATCTGCGCTCCCGTCGGCAGGTAGACCTTGTAGCCGTTGTCGCCCGGCGGGTTGTGGCTGGCGGTGATGACCACACCGGCCGCCGCACCGATGCGGGGCACCGCGAAGGAGACGAGGGGCGTGGGCACCGGGTCGGGAAAGAGATGAACGGGGATGTCGAGCCCCGCCAGGACCGCCGCGGTGTCCTCGGCGAACTGGCGGCTCGAGCGACGCCCGTCGAACCCGACGACGACACCCTGCCGCCGGGGGTCGGGCCCACCGCGAGCGCTCGCCTCGGCGAGGTGCGTGCCCACCCCCCACGCGGCCTTCATGACCACGAGGCGGTTCATCCTGGCGAGGCCGGCTTCCACCCGGCCCCTCAGGCCGGCGGTCCCGAACTCGAGCGGCCCCGAGAAGCGGTCCACCAGCTCCCGGCGCTCTTCCTCGCCCCCCCCGTCCGCCCGCTCCAGGAGCTCCCGGAGCTCCGCCCGCGTCTCGGGATCCGGGTCCTCCGAGAGAAAGGCCCGGGCCGCGGCGATCGGATCCAGCATCGCGTCATTCTAGAGCCTCAGGTGCTAGGATCGCGCCGTGGAGTAGACCCGCCGCCGGGCGCCCGGCCGCAGCGTACTAGCGGCCGTGCAGGGCGGGCGGCAGGAAGAACACGACGACCGTCACCGCCGCCGCCGCGACGACGAGGGTGCGCGCGAAGCGGTCCGTCTTGTCCCTGGTCGCCGCCACCGCCACCACGGCCGCGACCCAGGCCAGCCACAGCACGAGGGTCTTGGTGCCGATCGGCTCGTCCCCGAGCGGCCAGCTCGCCCAGAAAGCGTCGAGGGCGAACTTCTGCACGATCGGTCCGAGGATCATCCCCCCGATCGTGATGCTGGCGAGGGTCACCCGCGAGAGGAAAAACGTATCCGGGAGCGTCCAGAGTGCACCGAGACCGGCCCGGACACCGATCAGCATCGAGAGGAAGATGAAGACGGCGTGAGAGAGGAACAAGACCCGGGGCACGCGGCCCCGGTACCGCATGACGACTGGCCCCTCCTCGGGGATGCGCGTGAGGCCGGACGGGCCGGCCAGCACCACCGAGTACTCGAGCTGCCCCCCCGGCGGCTGGGGCGGAAGCAGGCCGAACAGCTCCTCGCCGTCGTGGAGCATCGTGATGCCGCCGAAGGGCTCGTCGCCCGGGTGGGGGCGCCATCGGAGCGTCCCCGAAAGATCCGCGGGGGCGGCGATCGCGACCCGGAGCGGCTCACCGACGACCCCGCTGCGGAGAAAGCTGTAGCGGACGGTCGTCCCGGAGATCACCACCTCGCCCTCCCTCGGGGGCGTGGGATCCGTCCACCACTGCCAGGCCGCCGCCGTGAGCGTGACGGCGAGGGCGGCGGCCCAGAGAAGGACGGAGCCGGGAGCGGAACGCCTCCCGTCAGCCATGGAACCACCCGCACGCGAGCGGTTGAGCTGGCATGGTGCGAGCTACGTTACCGAGAGCCCGGTCGGGAGGTCAAGCGGACGCGGAGCGTGTTACTGTTTCTCGCTGAAAGGCTTCCGGCACGATGTCGACGCTCGACGCTATCCTGCTCATCCTCGTTGCCGCGGTTGTGGCGTGGGCGCTCGTCCTGTACCAGCGTGCGGCCGCGGCCCGACGCGCGCTGCGCGAGCGGGAGGCCGAGCTCGCCACGGAGCGTGAGGTGGCGACGAGCCTGCGCGCCAGCGAAGGGCGCTACCGGCAGCTGGTCGAGTCCGCCGACGACCTGATCTTCCGAACCGACACCGAGGGCCGCTTCAACTACGTGAACCCGGCGGTGGCGGAAGCCCTCGGGTTCTCCGCGGCCGAGCTTCTCGGCCGTCACTTCCGCGAACGCGTGCGCCCGGATTATCAGGAGCAGGCGCGGCAGTTCTACGAGGACCAGCGTCTCCAGGGGATCCCGAACACCTACTGCGAGTTTCCCATGGTGTCCCGCTCCGGTCAGGACGTCTGGCTGGGCCAGCGTGTCCAGGTCGCCACGGAGGACGGGCGCTTCACCGGCTTGCTGGCCGTCGCCCGCGACATCACCGACCGGAAGCTGGTCGAGCAGGCCCTGGAGCGCGAGCGCGAGCAGCTCCGGCAGATCGTGACCCACGCGCCGGTGGCGATGGCGATGCTCGACCGGGAAGGCCGCCACGTCGCCCACAGCGCGCGCTGGCTCAGATACGTCGCGGCGGAGGATCCGTCGGTGGTCGGGCGCACGCTGCGCGAGCTCTGGCCCGACATGCCCGCGAGGTACGACCACGTCCTCACCCGGGCCCTCTCCGGCGAGGTCGTCTCCGAGCCGGAGGACGCGCTCGAGCGCGCGGACGGCTCCAAGGTCTGGCTGCGCTGGACGGTCCATCCCTGGCGCGATGCCCACGGGGCGGTAGGGGGGGTGGTTCTGGCGGCCCAGAGCATCGATCTCCTGGTTCGGGCGCGCCAGGCCGCGGTCGAGGCATCGCGTCTGAAGTCGGAGTTCGTGGCGAACATGAGCCACGAGATCCGCACTCCGATGAACGGCATCATCGGCATGACGCGGCTCCTCCTCGACACCGATCTCACGGCGGATCAGCGGGAGTTCGCAGACGTCATCGACGGATCCGGCCGCGCGCTGCTCGAGATCATCAACGACATCCTCGATTTCTCGAAGATCGAGGCGGGGCGGATCGACCTCGAGATCGTGGACTTCGACCTCCGCCGGGCGGTACGCGAGGTTCTCGGATCCTTCGCCGAGGCCGCTCAGGCCCGGGGACTCGAGCTCCTCTGCCTCATCCGCCACGACGTGCCGAGCGCGCTCCGGGGCGATCCCGGTCGACTGCGCCAGGTCCTCACGAACCTCGTCGGCAACGCGGTGAAGTTCACGGAGAAGGGCGAGGTCGTTCTCCGGGTCACCCTCACGTCGTCCGTGGAGGACGCGGCGGTCGTCCGCTTCGAGGTGCGCGACACCGGCATCGGGATCGAGCCGGAGCTGAGGCCGCGGCTCTTCGAATCCTTCGTCCAGGCCGACGGCTCCACCACCCGCCGCTACGGCGGGACCGGGCTGGGCCTCGCCATCTCGCGGCGCCTGGTGCAGCTCATGGGCAGCGACATCGAGGTGGAGAGCCGGGTCGGGGAGGGCAGTGTCTTCTCCTTCGCCGTCCGCTTCGAGCGCCAGCCCCGAGCCGCGACCACCCTGTCCACACCCCCGACGCGTCTGGCCGGTCGACGCGTCCTCGTCGTCGACGACAACGCCACCAATCGCCAGATTCTCCGGCAGCAGCTCGGCCACTGGGGGCTCCGGGTCACCGCCGTCGAGGGCGGCCTGGAAGCCCTCGCCGTGCTGCGCGACGGCGCGGCGTCGGGGCAGCGCCACGACCTGGCCATCCTCGACATGAAGATGCCGGGGATGGACGGCCTGAGCCTGGCCCGCGCGATCAAGAGCGACGAGACGCTCGAGAGCGTGCGCCTCGTCCTCCTGACCTCCATCGGCCAGAGGGGGCACGGGGCGGAGGCGTCGCGCATCGGGATCTCGGCCTATCTCACCAAGCCGGTCGACGAGGCCGACCTCTACGACTGCCTCGTCGAAGTGCTCACGCGGGGGACGCGGCGGGCGCCTTCGCTCGTCACCCGGCACAGCCTGCGGGAGGCGCGCCCCCAGAAGGGAGCGCGGGTGCTGGTCGCCGAGGACAACGAGGTCAACCAGAAGGTCGCGGTCCGGCTCCTGGAGAAGCAGGGCTATCGCGTCGAGGTGGCGGACAACGGGCGCGAGGCGCTCGAGGCTTGTCAGCGATCCGTCTACGACGCGGTGCTGATGGACGGCCAGATGCCGGGGATGGACGGCTTCGAGGCCACCCGACGCATCCGGGAAGAGGAAGGCGAGGAGCGCCACACGCCGATCATCGCCATGACCGCGAGTGCGATGAAGGGCGACCGGGAACGATGCCTCGAGGCCGGGATGGACGACTACGTGGCCAAGCCGGTGACCCCGGAGTCCCTCGACGCGGTTCTCAAGCGGTGGGTCAAGGGGCGCGCGCCGCTGCTGGAGGCCTCCCCGGCGCCGCCGCCGTCGGCGTCGGACGAGCTGCTCGACGACGGCGTCATCCAGAGCCTGATGTCGGTCGACGAGGACGGCACCCTCATGGACGAGGTCGTCGCGACCTTTCTGCGGATCGCTCCCAAGCGGCTCACCGCGCTGCACAAGGCGGCCCGGGGCAATGCCGCCGAGCTCGAGCGAACCGCCCACAGCTTCCTCGGCAGCTGCGGCAACCTCGGCTGCCGCCGCATGGCCGACCTGTGTGCGCGGCTCGAGGTGCTCGGACGCTCGGGATCGACCGAGGGCGCGCCGGAGCTGGTCCGCGTGCTCGAGCAAGAGCTCGCCTTGGTCCGACCCCACCTCGAGGAGCTGCCGCGGCGCCACCCGAAGCGGGCGGCCTCGCCGGAGGGGCCTGCCGCGTCGTGAGGGTCGCATGATACGCGCCGCGTTGCGTGCCGTTTTGGAGGCGGTCTTCCGGGTGCTCTTCACCTACGACTGCCTCGACGAGCACAAGATCCCGGCCACGGGACCGGCGGTGATCGCCGCCAACCACCCCTCCTACCTCGATCCAATCCTCCTCTCGCTCCAGGTCGAGCGGCCCATCCGTTTCATGGCCTGGGACGCGCTCTTTCGGGTTCCCTTGCTGGGCGCCCTCATGCGCCTCTTCGGTGCCTTTCCGGTGGACGTCCGGGGAGGCCGGGGACGCGACGCCTACGAGAGGGCCCGCGCCCTGGTCGAGCAGGGCGAGCTGGTCGGCATCTTCCCGGAGGGGAAGCGCTCGCGCTCGGGCTGGATGGAGGAACGGCTGCGGGAGGGCGCAGCCCGGCTCTCCTGGGAGACAGGCGCCCCGCTCGTGCCGGCCACCATCACCGGAGCCTTCCGGGCGTGGCCCTACTTCCGTGCGTTGCCCGAGCCCGCGAAGATCAGGGTGCGCTATCACGATCCGATTGACCCCGAGCCCTACCGCCGGCTGCCGGAGGAGGAGGGCGTGGCCGCTCTGCTCGATGAGCTGCGACAACGGGTGGAGCGCACCCTCATGCCCGGGGTGAAAGCCGATCTGCGGATCAGCACTCTCTACCACGCCCCGGCACCCTGGCCGCGGCTCTTCGAGACGCTGCCCCCACTCGGCCTCGCCCTCCTCGTGTTCTGGAGGACGCGGTCCTTCTCGGACGTCTGGCCCTGCTACGCCTACATCGGCTACCTGCTGCTCGACCTCCTCGTCATCCCCCAACGCCGCCTCACGAAGTGGATTCGCAACGGCTCGTCCGCCGCCTTCACGCTCGTGTACGCGAACTGGGTCCTGCCGAAGCTGGGCTTGCCCGAGGTGCCGGGTGGGGGGGCGCTGCTGGCGGTGATGGCGGGGGCGACCTTCCCCTATCTCTACGAGCGCGGCCGGGTTGCGGTGGACTTCCTTCAGGGGACGGCGCTGGCCGCGCTCCTGACCCTCGGAACGTTGTACCTCGCGCCCACCGGACTCGGCCCCCACCTGACGCTGCCGCTGTATGCCGCGGCCTACGCGTGGGAGCGCCGGACGGTGTTCTGGCAGTACACGGCTCCGATCCTCGCCGCCTATGCGCTGCTGGTGCCGCTCTGGCTCGGCGGAGACTCGGAGCTGCTGCACTACGCGGTGGCCGGGCTCGTCGCCTGGCTTCTCGCGCGGTTCTTCTCGTCCGAGCCTTCACACGAGGAGTCGGGCGAGACGGTCACTCCGAACGAGGCCCCCGGCGCTCTCGGTCTGCTCGACGAGCTCGAACGCCCGGTCGCCGGCAGCGCGAAACCAAACCGCGATCGGGAGGACGACCGGCCGCCTCCGACGGACCAGCGCCCTTTACCCCCCGGTCTGCTCGACTGGTAGCGGCATCGGGGGGTCGGCGATCTTCAGGAGCTGCTTGCCCCGGTTCTTTCCCTCGAAGAGGCGGTTGAGCGTGGCCGGGGCGTTCTCGAGCCCCTCCTGGATATCCTCCTCGTGCCGGAGCTTGCCCTCCTGGACCCACTGGGACAGGGCCGCCACGGCCTCGCCCGCCCGGTCCATGTAGTCGAGGATGATGAAGCCCTCCATGCGCCCGCGCTGGACGAGGAGCGAGAGGTAGTTCCGCGGTCCGGGAGGGGGGGCCTTCTCGTTGTACGCGGAGATGGCCCCGCAGATCACCACCCGGCCCCGCATCGCGAGGTGGGCCAGGGCCGCGTCCAGGATCTCCCCCCCGACGTTGTCGAAGAACAGGTCGATGCCGTCGGGGCAGAGCTCGCCGAGACGGCGGTCGACCCGCTCGGCCCGATAGTCGATCACCGCATCGAAGCCCGCCTCGTCCGTGAGCCACGCGCACTTCTCGGGTCCCCCGGCGATGCCCACGACGCGACAGCCGTGGATCTTCCCAACCTGGCCCACCACCGAGCCGGTGGCCCCGGCCGCACCCGAGACGACGAGCGTCTCGCCCGCCCGCGGCCGGCCCACCTCGAGCAGACCGAAGTAGGCGGTGATGCCGGTCAGGCCCAGGACGCTCATGGCGAGCGGGATGTCGACGCCCGCCGGGAGCTTCGAGATCGGGAGCGGCCCACTGCCGTCCGTCAGGAGGTAGTCCTGCCAGCCGACGCCGCCCTGGACGATCTCGCCCGGTCGGTAGCCGTCGCGCCTCGAGCCCACCACCTGGCCGACGCCGAAGGATCGGACAACGTCACCGATCGCCATGGCCGGGATGTAGGTGTCCCGTGACATCCATCCGCGCTGCGTCGGGTCCATGGACAGGTACAGGTTGCGGACCAGGAACTGGCCCTCGCCTACGGACGGGACCGGCTCTTCGGCCCAGCTGAAGTCCGCCTCGCTGATCGTTCCCCTCGGACGGCGGGCCAGGCGCCACTGCCGATTCTTCGTCATGCTTTTCCCTCCGGTCCGTCGCTGGTCCAGGGACGTTGCTCGGCCCAGCTGCAGATCGCGCCCTGCATCTCGTCGAGCCGTCCGTCGAAGAAGTGGTTGGTGTCCGGGACGACGACGAGGGTGTGCCCCCGCGGGAGGGGTTCGACCAGCGATCGCACGGCCTCGCCGGAGCCGAACGGGTCGTTCTCCCCCTGAACGAAGAGCCGTGGCCGGTCGTCCCCGTCGAGCGGCGGCACCTCCTCGAGGAACGCGGCAGGGTAGCCCAGCACGAAGAGGGCGCGGACGCGCGGGTCCCGCCGGCCGACCTCCAGGGCCACCACCGCGCCGAAGGAGAAGCCGCCCAGGACCAGCGGTCGGCCCGCGAACCGGCGCTCCATCTCGTCCAGGGCGGCCCGCGCGTCGTCCTGCTCGCCCCGACCCTCGTTGAACGTACCCTCGCTACGACCGACTCCGCGGAAGTTGAAGCGGAGAACGGCGAGGCCGGCCGACTGGAGGGCACGGGCGGCCCGGAAGACCACCTTGAAGTGCATCATCCCACCGTGAAGCGGGTGGGCGTGGCACACGACCGCCGCGGCCACCGGGGCGGTCGCCGGGTTCATGAGAATGGCCTCGAGGCGCCCGGCCGGGCCCGCGAGGTCGAAGCTCTCGTTCACCGCCACGAAGGCGATTCTATCCGCGGAGCTCCGCCCGGCTCAGGCCCCGTGGGGAACCGTCGCGCCGGCGGTCGCGGACCCCCCCCGAGACCGCAGCTGCGCCGCTCGTGGGGGAGGGGTGTTCTGGTTCGCCTTCTTCACGACACGCACTGCCCCGAGGGCCCGCGCCCGGCCCACCGTGGCCCTCAACAGCCGGCGCAGCGCGCTCTTCGGGGCGTCGGGCGCCACGGCGAGCTCGTCGAGGCAGGCGAGCAGGCCGCCGATGCCCAGCTGGTAGCGCAGTGACAGCGTGGCCACCCCCACGATCCGGCCGCTCTCCTCGGCCACGCGCACGAGGAAATTCGGATCGTTGATGGTCTTTCGGAAGGTGTGGGCAAAGGAGACCGGCTCCGGGTAGTACCCCACGTCCTCGAGCAGGTCGAGAACGGCCACGCCGTCCTGCAGCGACGCCGGTCGCACGTGTACGCCCATCTTGCTTACTCCTTCTGTGCCCCCGTGGCCACGGTGGTGTGTCCCCCGGGCCACGAAAAGGACCGGCTCACCGGCATTGACCCGGTCGTTCGGGGAGAGTGCAAGCCCGGGGCCAGTCTCGCCGGCCTCCGAAGAAACCGCTCCGGAAGAAGCGGCGCCGAACCGGCTCCTAGACGGCGGCGGCCTCCGGCTCGACTCCGTCGCGGCGCGCGTCGACTCGGGATCGCAGGAGCCGCTCGAGCCAGTCCAGGCTGACCGGCTTGTGCAGGAAGGCGTCCACCCCGAGGCGGGCAGCGGCGGCGGCGCGCTGGGGCTCGCCGTAGGCGGTGAGCACGACAACCGGAGGGCCGCTCTGCATCTGACGGAGGTAGGCGGCGATGGCAAGTCCCTCGGTGCCGGCGGTGGACGACAGGGAAACGTCGACGATCACGGCGCTGAACTGGACGCTGGCGAGCCGCTCAGCCGCCTCTCTCAGACTGCCCGCGGTCTCGACCTCGAACCCGCACCTCGAGAAATGGGCCTCGTAGACCCTCCGCACCGCGTCGCTGTCATCCACGACCAGAAGCCGCTCAGTCACGCAGGGCGCCAGTGCAAGGCCAGTGCCGTTCGCAGCGCACTGGCTATCAGTCACTTACGGGGGTTGCCAGGCTGTCACGAACGCCTCTGTCCGGCTGTCTGGCGCGGAAGCGGACACGGGTGCCCGCCGTGTCGAGGGCGAAGGGTGCGCGGAATCACACGCGGGCCGTGCGCTCGCCACGGCGCGACCAGGTGGGTCTCGCGGGCCGATTGACCGAACGAAAACACGGGTGGCAGACTGTCTCCTCTGGGGGTGGCGATGGCGTTGAGCGTGGCGGAGCGGGGGGAGCTGATCGAACGGTACGCAGCAGGGCCGGACCAACTCCGGGCCGCGTTCGCCCGGGTGCCCGAGGAGGCTCGCCAGTGGCGCCCGGGACCCGGGAAGTGGAGCGCCCACGAGATCGTCGTTCACTGTGCGGACTCCGAGGAGAACTCGGCCCTGCGGATCCGCTTGGTCCTGGCGGAAAAGGACCCCGTGATCCTCGGGTACGACCAGGATGAATGGGCCCGCGCCCTCGACTACCACTCCTGCCCGCTCGAGCCCGCGATGGCCGCGGTCGAGGCTGCCCGGGGGCGGACAGTGCCCCTCCTGCGCCGGCTGAGCGAAGCCGACTGGGCCAAGAAAGGCCGGCACACTGAGTCGGGTCCCTACACCGCCGAGGACTGGCTGCGCATCTACGCCGCGCACCTCGAGGGGCACGCGGCGCAGATCGGGCGGAACATCGACGCCTGGTCGTCGAGCCGGCGATAGCTAGGCCGGCTTGACCGCACGGAACGTCACGGACCGCACCCGGCCCACCAGGTCCTCTCGCCGCGTCCCCGTGCGCTCCAGGAGCTCGCGGGTCTGTTCGGGGGCGGCCACCTCCATCGCTGCTCCCTGATCGACATCGCGGAGGGCCTCGACCGATTCCAGGCCGGAGGACTCGACGAGATCGATGTACTCGTCCCGCCGCATTGCCCCCGAGATGCACCCCACCCAGGCCGAAAGGTCCTGCACCACCGCCTCCGGCAAGGGGGCATCGAGGACGATGTCGGCGACGACCATCCGGCCTCCCGGCTTCAGGACCCGGGCCACCTCCCGGAAGACGGCGGCCTTGTCGGGGACGAGGTTGATGACGCAGTTGCTCGTCACGGCGTCGACCGAGCCGTCCTCCACGGGCAGGGCCTCGAGCCGCCCCTCCCGGAACTCCACGTTTGTGTGTCCCGTGGTCGCGGCGCTCCTGCGCGCGCGCGCCAGCATCTGGGGGGTCATGTCCACGCCGATGACGCGCCCCGAGGGCCCGACTTCCCGGGCCGCGAGGAAGGCGTCGATGCCCGCCCCCGAGCCGAGATCGAGGACGGTCTCGCCGGGCTTCAGCTCCAAGAGGGCGACGGGCGCGCCGCAGCCAAGACCGAGGTCGGCCCCCTCCGGCAGGCCCGCGAGGTCCTTCTTGCCGTACCCGATCTGGAGTGACATCGCCTCATCGCCCCCGCAGCACGTCGAGGCCTTCGTTGTCGGTCCACAGCAGCTCCCGGCCGTCTCCGCGATCCGGCCGTAGCGCTCGCGGACCTCGGCCACCACCCCTTCCGCATCCTGCGTCGTCTCATCGACCCGTGTCATGGCTGTCTCCCTATTCAATGACCCCCACCCTGATCATTCATCGACCCCCCTCCCTAACCCTCCCCACGTAGGGGGAGGGAAATCGCTTGAGATAGGCCCCGTACGCCCGTGTGTCCCCAAGGAAAGGACACGCGGGCGGGTCCAGGCCTGGTGGCCAGTCTCGCTTCTCGATCGGCCTCCCACCCTATCGTTCCCCCCGTTCCGTTGCGCGTGTCTCGCTGCCGCAGGCGCAGGCCGGTCCGACTGTCTCGTTGCCCGGCAGGCCCTCCATGAGGTGCTCGTACGCACCGGGGCAGCAGGCCTCCGTGGCCGCGCGGACGGCGGCCAGCAGGTCGCGAAAGGCCGACGAGACGGCCTCCCGTCTCTCGGCCGGCACGCGCTCCAGGATCTGACGGGCGAACGCCACCTCCTGCCGCTCGAGCTGTCGCGCCGCCGTCCGCCCCTTCACGGTGAGCGACACCCGCGACGACCGCGCATCCTCGGGATCCGGCTCACGCCGGACGAGCCCCTCCCCCTCGAGCCGCTCCACGTTCCGCGAAAGCGTCGAGGGCGTCACCCCGAGGCGCCGGCCCAGGGAGCCGAGCCTCAGCGGCCCCTCGCTCAGCAACGTCTCCAGAGTGGCCGCCTGGGCCACGGTCACCCCGCAGCAGGCCACGTCGGCCCGCTCCGCCACCGAGAAGCGGCGCACCAGGCCGCGGACCCCCTGCAGCAGGTCCCGCGCTGGATCGACGTCGTTCGAGAATCCCATCTCAATATATTTGTAGGATACAAATATCGATCTGTCAAGCCCCCCCGGCCGGCGTAGGATGGGAGGCCATGGCGGGCTGGGCGCTCGATCTCGGGACGACAAACTCCGGGGTCGCCCGTTGGGACGAGGACGCCGGGCAGCCGCAGCTCGTGGAGCTGCCCGAGATCTGCCGGCGACCGTGGGGGACCGACCCGCTGGAGGCCCCGCGCCTCGTGCCGTCGGCCGTCCACCTGCTCGAGCGCCCGGGTCTGCTCGATCGCCTGGGCACCTGGCGACCGATCGCCCGGCGCTTCTTCCTCGGTCACACCGCCCTCATCGGGAGGAAGGCCCTCGATCGGAACCGTGACGCGGCCCATCCGGCCTTCGTCCCGGCATTCAAGCCGGCCCTCGCCTACGAGTCGCTGCGTCCCCTGGCCCGGGTCGGGCGTCGCGGTGTGACCGCCCGCGAGGCGGCGCGTGCCTTTCTCCGGGAGCTCCTCCGCGAGGTGAAGAGCACCACCGGTCACCGTATCCGCGATCTCGTCGTCACCTCGCCGGTCTCGGCCTTCGAGACCTACCGCGCCGAGGTCCAGGGCATCCTGCGGCGCCTCGGTGTCCGGCGGCTCCGCTTCCTGGACGAGCCGGTGGCGGCAGCACTGGGGTACGGGCTGAGCCTTTCGCGGGAGCGCCTGGTCCTGGTCGTCGACATCGGCGGCGGGACGATGCACGTCGTCCTCGTGCGCCTCTCCCCGCGCGGGTCGATGGCCGGAGAGGCACAGGTCCTGGCCAAGCAGGCCCGTCCGCTCGGGGGGCACGCGGTCGACGGCTGGGTGCTCATGAGCGTCTGCGAGGAGATGGCCTATCCGCTCCTCGACTCCTCCGACGACGAGGACACGCGCTTCTGGAGACGCGTGATGCTAGCCGAGGCCTGTCGGGTCAAGGAGGCCGTGTTCTTCGACGAGAGCGCGATCTTCCGGGTCACGCCCCCGGGGCTTCTCAGCCTGGGGGACCGCCGCCGCCCCGGATCCGGGGTCGTGACGGTGACGCGAGACCGGCTCGGCGAGATCCTCACCGAGCGCGGGTTCTACCGCGCCCTCGAGCACTGCCTGGAGGAGGTCTTCGACGCCGACTCGGCCCCGGCCCGGGTTGAGGACGTCGAGGAGGTGCTCCTAGTCGGCGGCTCCACCCTTCTCCCCGGGGTTTTCGGCCTCCTCGAGAAGCGCTTCGAGCGCCGACGCCTGCGGGCCTGGCAGCCCTTCGAGGCAGTGGCCTACGGCGCCGCCAGCTTCGCCGCCGACCACATGAGCCAGCTCGACTTCATCGTGCACGACTACGCCTTCGTCACCCACCACCCGAAGACGGGCGAGGCCCAGCACACGGTGATCGTTCCTCGTGGCACCCGTTTCCCGACGCGACTCGACCTCTGGAAGCGCCAGGTCGTGCCGACCTGTGCGCTCGGCGAGCCGGAGCACATCTTCAAGCTCGTGATCTGCGAGGTGGCCCGCTCGGACGGGCACGAGCGGCGGTTCGTGTGGGACGCGGCCGGCGACCTGCACAAGGTGGGCGGGACCGGGGGCGGGGAGAGGCAGGTCGTGGTTCCCCTCAACGAAGCCAGCCCGACGCTCGGGTATCTCGACCCGCCGCACCAGCCCGGCGACCGTCGGCCGCGTCTCGAGATTGCCTTCGGCGTCAATGCCGAGCGCTGGCTGGTCGCCACCGTGCGCGACCTGCTCTCCGGGAAGAGCCTTCTGGATGCGGAGGCAGTCGTGAGGTTGATGTAGGACGGGTAGGGAACGTGGGTCCTCTTATCGGCATCGTCGCCACCGGCGTCGTCCTCTCGGTCGTCTACCTCTTCGCGCACGCGGCGGCACAAGCCCGGGGGCGGGCCTGGCGTGTGGCGGCGAAGGCGGCGGGGCTGACCGACCCGGTGACCTCGGACGTCCTCGGGATCGAGACGGGGCTCACCGGTCGATCGGGCCTGCTCCGTGTCGCCCTCGAGCGCTACCAGCGCGGAAGACACGAGAAGGGGACGCGGATCGTGATCGACGGCCTCGGCCACCCCTCCTACGAGTTTGCACTGCGCAGGGAGGGCGTCGGCTCGACCATCGAGAAGGCGTTTGGAGAACGGGAGATCGAGCTGGGCGACCGAGAATTCGACCGCCGGGTGTACATCCACGGCTCGCCACGGGTCATCCACGCCATCCTCGACTCCGAGACGCGCGGTCTCGTGGGTGAGCTGATCGACGGTCACATCCCGACCGGGGATTCCCCGGAGCCGCTGAAGGCCCGCGTCGCGGTCTCCGACGGGGCCCTGCGGGCGGAGATCCCCGAGCGCGCCTTCAGCCCCGGAGGGAGGCGGCTTCCCGGGGCGCTCCTCACGCTCCTGACCGCGGCCCGCCGTCTCGTCCTCCCCGACGACCTTCCGTCCCGGTTGGCCGAGAACGTCCGCACCGACCCGCTCCCGGCGGTGCGCCTCGCCAACCTCCTCACCCTCACGCGCGAGTACCCGAGCTACGCGGTCACTCGGGAGGCCTTGCGGGCGGCCCTCGCCGATGCCGACGACGAGGTGCGGCTGCGGGCGGCCATGGTCCTCGGAGAAGACGGGTACGAGGTCCTGAGGCAGATCGCCTCGAGCGTGGACGTCGCTGACCGGCGTTCCGCCCGGGCCGTGTCCGCCCTCGGCTCGCACCTCCCCCGCGAGGCGGCGGAGGGCATCCTCCACCGTGCCCTCGAGGCCGGGCGGCGTGCCACCGCCGCCGCCGCCGTGCAGGTCCTCGGACGCCTCGGCGGGGACGCGGTCGTCGGGGCCCTCGCCGCCGCCCTGGCCGACGACGACGACGAGCTCGTCGTCACCACGGCCGCGGCCCTGGGGGCCACCGGCAGCCCCGCCGCCGAGGCCCCGCTCATGGCCGCCCTCGATCGGGACGGTCCCACCGTCTGGCCCGCGATCGCCGAGGCCCTCGGCCGCGTGGGCACGGCTGCGGCGGTGGCGCCGCTGCGGACGATGGCCTCGCGCTTCCCCTTCGACCTCGGCCTGCGCCGCGCCTCTCGACAGGCCATTGCCGAGATTCAATCTCGTCTGACCGGTGCGACGCCGGGCCAGCTGGCCCTGGCCGACGGCGACGCCGGTCAGCTCAGTCTGGCCGAAGAGAACGTGCAGGGCCGCGTGTCGATGGCGGGTGAACCGGAGGGCGATGGCAGGATTGAGATGCCAGGTGAGCCGCTCGGAGAGCCGAAGCGCGAGGAACAAGACGAAGAAGACGAGCAGGAACCTCCCGGTTCCCGCCCGCTCCCGGGACGACGCTCCGAGGCCGAGTAGGCGACCCACCACGCCCAACGCTGGTGGGGGGCGAGCGCATCGCTCATCCGCCGGGCGATCGACGACCTGGACCGCGCGGACCAGGAGCCGGCTCGAGACGTGCGGCGATCCCGCTGCCGCCGGCGTGCTAGCCTTGCCCACCATGTCCGGAGCGTCGGCCGATCCGCCGCTGCTGCACGACGTCCTCACGAGCCGCGTCTACGACGTGGCCCGCGAGACGCCACTCGAAGAGGCGCCACGCCTCTCCCGACGCCTTGGCCACACCGTGCTCCTCAAGCGGGAAGACCTGCAACCGGTCTTCAGCTTCAAGCTGCGTGGGGCCCACAACCGCATCGCCCACCTGACGCCCGAGGAGCGCGCCCGTGGCGTCATCACCGCGAGCGCCGGTAACCACGCCCAGGGGGTGGCCTACTCGGCTCGCCATCTCGGCCTCGAGGCCGTCATCGTGATGCCGAAGACGACTCCCGAGATCAAGGTCGAGGCGGTGGAGGCGATGGGGGCGGACGTCGTGCTGGCCGGCGACAGCTACTCGGACGCCCAGGCCCACTGCGACGCGCTGGCCAGCGAGAGGGGCCTGAGCTTCATCCACCCCTTCGACGACCCGCTCGTCATTGCCGGCCAGGGCACGATCGGGGAGGAGATCCTCCGCCAGGCTCACGGCCGACTCGACATCGTCTTCGTCCCGGTGGGAGGGGGCGGGCTCCTCGCCGGGGTGGCCGGATACATCAAGACGCTGATGCCTCAGGTCACGATCATCGGAGTGGAGCCATGGGAGGCGGACGCGATGTACCGCTCCCTCGAGGCCGGGGAGCGGGTCCGCCTCGAGCGGGTGGGTCTCTTCGCCGATGGGGTAGCGGTGCGGCAGGTGGGCGTCCACACCTTCGAGTGGGCCCGGCGGGCCGTGGACTCCGTCGTGCGGGTGACCAACGATGAGATCTGCGCCGCCATCAAGGACGTGTTCGACGAGACCCGCAGCGTGATGGAGCCCGCGGGGGCGCTGTCGGTGGCCGGGCTCAAGGCCTGGGCGGAGACGGAGGGGGGCGGGCGTCGGCGGCTCGTGGCCATCCTTTCCGGGGCCAACATGAACTTCGACCGGCTGCGCTTCGTGGCCGAACGAGCCGAGGTCGGCGAGGCCCGGGAGGCGCTGCTCGGGGTGACGATTCCCGAAAAGCCGGGGGCCTTCCGTGCCTTCTGCGCGACGATCGGGCCGCGAGTCGTCACCGAGTTCAACTACCGCCTCGCCGGACGCGAGGAGGCGCACATCTTCGTCGGACTCAAGACGTCCTCGAGAGGGGACGCGGGGGATGTCGCCCTCCGCCTGCGCGAGCAGGGCTATTCCACCGTCGACCTGACCGACAACGAGATGGCCAAGCTGCACGTGCGCCACATGGTCGGGGGTCGGGCGGTCGGCGTGGGGGACGAGCGGCTCTACCGCTTCGAGTTCCCCGAGCGCCCCGGGGCCCTCATGCAGTTCCTGGAGACCCTCGGCGGCCGCTGGAACATCAGCCTCTTCCACTACCGCAACCACGGGGCCGATTTCGGCCGCGTCCTCTGCGCCTTCGAGGTGCCGGAGGCCCAGATGTCGGACTTCCGCGTGTTCCTCGATCAGCTTGGCTACCCGAGCGTCCCCGAGGACGCCAACGCCGCCTACGAGCTGTTCCTCACCGGACGCTGAGAACGGAGGCCCGCTGATGGACGACCTGCTGGAGATGCTCGGCTTTGCCCAGGAGATCGCCTGGCAGGCGGGCCGGTCGACGCTGGGTCACTTCCAGTGCGAGCTGTCGGTGGATCTGAAAGATGATGCCTCGCCGGTGACGGTTGCCGACCGGGAGGCCGAGCAGATCATGCGGCGCGCCATCGCCGCCCGATACCCCGGCCACGACGTGCAGGGGGAGGAGTTCGGCGACGACGGCCGTGGATCCAGCCATCGCTGGATCCTGGATCCGATCGACGGCACGCGCTCGTTCATCCATGGGGTGCCCCTCTACTCCACCCTTGTGGGCCTCGAGGTCGAAGGAGAGATGGCCGTCGGCGTGGCGTACTTTCCGGGCCTGGACGAGATGGTGGCCGCGGCCGCGGGAGCGGGCTGCCGGTGGAACGGGAGACCGGCCCGGGTGTCCCCGGTGTCGCGTCTCGCCGAGGCCCTGATGGTCTACACCGACGCGGGCGAGATCGCGGGGGCGCGCCCCGGCGTGTGGGACCGGCTCCAGACGGCCACCGGTCTGCAGCGGGGCTTCGCCGATGCCTACGGCGCGTTCATGGTCGCTACCGGACGGGCCGAGATCGCCCTCGACGGCATCATGAAGCCCTGGGACTGCGCCGCCCTGATGCCGATCGTGAGGGAGGCCGGGGGGACGTTCACCGACTGGAGCGGGGTGCCCACCATCTCCGCTGGCAACGGGTTGAGCACCAACGGCACGCTGCTCGAGGCGGTGCTGCAGGTCCTGGAGGGGTAGAGGACCCCGCACCCGCCCCTCGCCGTTCGCGGCGCCGCCGCTGCCTGGTATAGGATGGGATCCAAGGGCCAATTGCCACGAGTTTGGCTTCCCAACTCTTTCCCTGCTTTCTTGAGGAGTGCCAAGTGGACTACACATGTGAGAAGTGCGGGATGGGCGTGACCGGCATGAAGTGCGCCAAGTGCGGCAAGGACCTGGTCCACGGGACGATCACCAAGGACGGCGTCGAGATCCACGTCTCCAAATGCCCCGAGGGCCACGGCATGATCAAGTCGCCCATGTGCTGTGGCCAGGACATGGCCTGCCCCGTCTGAGAGGCCGGACGCGCACCGGCCCGCCCCGCGGCCGAGCCCGGGGCGTGGCGGGGGGCGCCTGGGCGGGGGGAGTCGACCGTGACGGTGTGGTCCCGGTGGACGGCGATCGCGCTGGCGACCCTGGTCGCGGTGAGCCTTTCTCCCGTGCTCTGGGCCTCCGAGGAGCACGCGGGCCCTCCCGCCGCGGAGACCCGAGAGACGCCGCGTCCGCCGAGCAAGACGCCGATCGCCGACTCCGTGGACCGGATAGTCGAGAGGCTCATCCGTGAACGCTACTCCCCGTGCGAGGCGCAGGGCAGCGTGCCGTGCTTCCCGGTCACCGTCGAGGTGCAGGGTCGGCAGTACTCCGTGCGCGAGACGATGGAGCGCTACGAGTTCGACAGCCGGCCGGTGCCGGGAACCCCCCCGACCGCGGAGGAGATGATCCAGCACGGGGCCAACCCGCGGCCCACCTCGGCGTCGGTCAGCTTCGACCCCAAGGCGATCGTCTGCAAGACCAAGCAGCTCCTCCGGACGATCCAGGGGAAGAGCCGAAAGTACTACCTCTACCGCCTCTGGGACCACACGGGTGAGAGGGCGGTCCTCCGCGACCGTCCGCTCGACCCGGAGACCCTCGCGGGGTCACCTCGCGTCCTCTACGTGCCGTTGGGCGAGTTTGGGGACGAGTGCGAGGCCATGAAGGCCTATCTCACCGCCACTCACGAGGTACGGATCCGCCGCGAGGCCGCGGAGGCGGAACGTGGAGAAACGCCTACCCTGGAATTGCGCTCGGATGGTCCGCCGGAGTAGGCCGATCGGTGTCTACCGGGCGTCTCCGAAGAGGAAGCCGAGCAGCACGACGACCCGGCGATACGAAACGTCCAGACTGGAATCCAGGCCGCTGCCGGGCAGGCTTTCGGGAGGGATCGGGGTGGGAAGGGGGCGCTGCTTGCTCCCGAACGAGACGGTGGCGCCCAGGGTGAACCGGCTGCCGGCGAAGCGGAACTTCACCCCGCTGCTCAGGTGGTAGAGGTTCCAGTTCGAGACGGCGACGTTCACGTCGGGGTCGCCGACCGAGGCCGAGAAGTCCGTGAGGGCGGCACCGTAGACTGCGAGATCCCCGTCGAACTCGTGCTCCACCCCGAGCCCGACGTTGATGACGCTCTCGAGCTCCTGGCTGAGCCTGATCTGCTGTTCCGAATCCCCGACGCGGAGATCGACGACCGTGAAACGGTCGACCGGCGCGAACCACTCCGCGCTCATGTGCCAGCGCGTGGGCCCGCGGTACCACGCCACCCCGCCGCCGATCGCCCAGGAGGACTTGTACGTGACGTCCAGCTGCTCCTCCGTCTGGCTCTGCAGCACCGGGGGCTCGGGGATCCCGTTTCCGTCGGCGTCCACGCCCGCCAGCGACAAGGTGTAGCCGGCCTTTCCGCTGCCGAAGAACGGCAGGCTGGGGGTGGTCACGTTGAGACCGAAGCGCAACCCCCCCCGTTCCCACGCCACACCGACCTTGGCCAGGGTCCGGAAGTGGTGGTAGCTGAAGTCGGTGATGCCGAGGCCGGTCAGCGCAGCCTGCTCGGCGGACACCGCCTGGAGGTTGAGCTCATTCCGGCTTCGCTGCCCCCGGTAGATGCCGTACCAGGTCAGGCCGATCCCGAGCGTCTCGGACAGCGCGCGGGACGCGGTGAGGCCCGCCCAGCTCTCGTTCACTTCCTGATCGAGATACAGCTCCGTCGCACTCCGTCCCCCCGGCAGGTCGAAGGGATCCACGCGCCGCTCCCCCAGCCGGACCTTCAGCTGCTGGCGGGTCAGGAACGACCACGCCAGCCGGGTCCGCTCGCCCAGCCAACCCCGCGGCAGGGCGCCGGCCACGAGGCTCGGCGCGGCACCGAAGCGGGTCGACGAGGTCTCGAAGAGATCGATCGACGTGGACGGTGTCAACGAGTACAGCTCGACCTGAAAGGACTCGGTGGAGAGCAGGAACGTCGACCCTTCCTCGAGGGCGAGGCCACCCGGGTTGTAGAAGGTGGCGGTGAGGTCGCGGCTGCTCGCGATCACCTGGCCGCCCAGGAGCTGGCCCACCGGCCCGTACTGGATGTTCCAGTAGTTCACGTCCTGCGCGGTGGCGCTTGTCGCAAGGAGCCCGAGCAGCAGGCCTCCGACGGTGCGTAACGGGAGCGTCGAGCTCATTGACCCCATCCCTCCTCGTCTTTCGGCGAAGGGCCCTAGCCTACGTTTGCCGCCGCCCCAACGCAACGACCCACGCGGCGCGCGCGTTTTTCGGGACGAGGACGACTCCGCTGTGCTAGCGTGGGCGCAGCTCGAGCGACAGCGAGGGTCGCCTTCGCGGCCCGGCTCGACGGGAGGTGGCGATGGCGGACAGCGTGCGCAAGGTCCAGTACGGATACGTGAAGGTCCCCAACCGCCCCGGCCAGGCCGCGAGGATGCTGGCCGAGCTGAAGAACGAGGGCGTGGACCTCGTGGCCTTCTCCGGCTTCCCCGCGAAGAAGGGCGCGCAGGTCGACCTGGTCACGCGGGACATGTCCGGTCTCAAGCGCGTCGCCCGGAAGAACGGCTGGAAGCTGAGCGCCACCAAGAAGGGGTTTCTGGTCCAGGGCGCGGACCGAATCGGCGCGGTCCAGCGGCACCTGACGAAGCTGGCCGACAAGAAGATCAACGTGGTGGCGGCCGACGCGGTGGCTGCCGGCAAGGGCCGCTACGGCATGATCCTCTGGGTCCGGCCCAAGGCCTACGCGAAGGCCGCCCGCGCCCTCGGCGCCCGATAGTCTAGCTCCTCAGGCCGAAGCGCACGGTCACCGTCAGCAGGACGGGCACCGGGACCCCGTCCATGAGCGTCGGGGTATAGACCCACTCCTTGACCGCGTCCACCGCGGCCTGCTCGAGTAGGGGGATCCCCCGGAGCACCTTGACCTCGGCCACCCGGCCCTGGGGGCTGATGACGCACTCGAGGATCACGACACCCTCGACCCCGGCGTTGCGGGCCGCATCGGGGTAGACGGGAGCGAATCCCTTGAGCTTCTGGGGCTCCCGGACCAGTCCGCCCGCGCGGAGCGGTTTGAGGGTCGGGGCGGGGGGCGCCTCCGGCAGCCCGCCGATGATCCCGCCCACGACGCCTCCGGGCACGCCGCCCTCCACGCCGCCGGAGACTCCTCCTTCGATGCCGAGGTCGAGTCCGGCCTCCGGGATGATCTCGGCCGGTGCCTCGATCGGGGCGACGAACCCGTCCGCCCGCTCGACCAGGGGTGCGGCCGGCACCTGGGCCGCGGCCCGGGCCGCGGGGGCGGGCGGCGGTGGAGGCGGCGGGGGCGGCGCCAGCTCCAAGGGGGTCACGAAGAAGGCGCGGACCGCCGCGGTCTCCGGCAATGACGTGTCCATCCAGAGCGGCAGGGCCACGACCGCGCCCACGAGGGCGACGTGGGCGCCGATGGAGGCGGCGGTGCCCAGCGGGCTCCGCTGCCGCCGGACGTCCGAGACGAGCTCGTCCAGGGTACGGATCCTGAGATCGGGCTCAGGGGACGGAGCCTGGGTCTCGATGGCCTTCGGTTCCTCTCGCGGCCGCAGGCCCTCCGCGTGAACCAGCTCCGGTGACGTCGACGACATGGCCGTGACTCCTCCCTTCCTTCCGGACAGCCCTGAACGGGTTTCCTGTCACAGAGACTCTCCAATGAGATACGCAGCGCGTGAGGCGATGGTGCGACGAGAACACTTCCGTGAGATGGCGGTGAGCGGCAAAGCCCGCGAAGTCAAGACCTTGGAGGGATGTCATCGTTTGTGACACTCCCGATCGATCACCGTATCTCCAGCGTGGGGTCAGATAAAGGGCCGGCGGCGACCCAGCTCCGGGATCCTTGCGTGTGCGAAAAGAACGGTTTGGACGAATTGTCATATTCCGTCGAAGGTCTGTCGTGAGCTTCCGGAACTCCAGCCGCCCCAACCACGTACGAACTGTTGAGCGCGCCGCCAGCCGTGGTGGTGCCCAGAACTCGGGGGGCGGAATGAGCCACAACACGACACGACGCGAGCCAAGAAGCCGCTGGCTCTGGGCCCTGGGCCTCGTGGCCTCGCTGGCTGCGTACGGCGGCACCGTGGGCTGCACCGTCGGCAACACTGACGCCAAGACCTTCGACACCGGCGCCACCGACGATAACCGCAAGGAAGAGGCGGTCCCGGTCGAGGTGGCGGCCCTCGGGCACGGCGAGATCGAGGCGGTCCTGCGCCTCTCGTCCAACCTGGAGGCCGAGCGGGAGGTCCAGGTCTTTGCCGAGGCACCTCGGAGGGTCACCCGCCTCCTCGTCGAGGAGGGAGACGCCGTTCGCAAGGGACAGCAGCTCATCCAGCTTCAGGACGAGGAGCAGCGCAGCGCGGTGGCCAAGGCCGAGATCGAGCTCAAGGAGAGCCAGCAGGACTGGGAGCGGACGAAGGAGCTCCACGAGCAGAAGCTCGTGACCGAGGAGACCTTCGCCGAGGCCGGCTACACCGTGGAGCGGAACGAGCTCGCGCTGGCCGATGCCCGCCGTGAGCTCAGCTACACCCAGGTGCGGGCCCCCATCGCCGGCGTCGTCACCGAGCGGCTGGTGAACCTCGGTGACCACGTCACCGAGAACCAGGCGCTCTTCCGCATCGTGGACTTCGACTCCATCGTGGCCCGGATCTACGTGCCGGAGAAGGACATGATCCGTCTCGAGACCGGCCAGCCCGCGCGGCTGCGGGCGGACGCCCTCGGGGGGCGGACCTTCAACGGATCGATCGACCGCATCTCGCCAGTGGTGGACCCCGCCACCGGGACCGTCAAGGTGACAGTGGCCACGCCCCGCCAGGAAGGTCTCCGGCCCGGGATGTACGTCGAGGTCGAGCTCGTCACCGCCGTCCACGAAGAGGCCCTCCTGGTGCCCAAGCGTGCGCTGGTCTACGACAACGACCAGATGTTCGTCTTCCGTCTGAGGAAGGACGAGAACCGCCGGGTGGAGCGTCTCCGCTTGAAGCCGCTGCTGGAGAACGCGGACTTCATCGAGCCTGCCGGTGGCGTCGAAGCGGGCGACCAGCTGGTCGTCGCCGGGCAATCGGGACTCAAGGACAACGGCCTGGTTCGCCTTCCCGGTGACCCCGAGGAGACTGAGGACGAGGGCGAGCCCGAGCCCGGTGGCCGGGCCGACTGACGTCCCGCTCCCTGTCGCCCTCATCCAGAACGTTCCGGAGTGACATCATTGGGTGAACCTGTGCCAGAGCAACGCAGCTACCTCACCACGCGGCCGGTGGCCATATCGATGGTCTTCCTGGCCGCGGTCGTCTTCGGCTACTTCTCGTACGGGCGGCTTCCGGTGAACCTGATGCCGGAGATGAGCTACCCGACGCTCACGGTGCGGACCGAGTACCCCGGCGCCGCCCCCGAGGAGGTCGAGAACGACGTCACCCGCCCGATCGAGGAGGCGGTGGGCGTCATCGGCGGTCTGCGCCGACTCTCGAGCGTCAGCCGGGCCGGCGTGAGCGACGTCATCCTCGAGTTCTCCTGGGGCACCGAGATGTCGGATGCCATCCAGGACACGCTCGAGAAGCTGGACCTCGTCTTCCTCCCCGAGGAGACGGAGCGGCCCCTGATCCTGCGCTTCGACCCGTCGCTCGATCCGGTCATGGAGCTCAGCCTCGCCGGGCGGGCGGGCGCCGAGACCGACGATGCGGAGCTCCGGCGGGTTCGGCGGATCGCCGAGCTGCAGGTCAAGCGGGCCCTCGAGCCGATCAAGGGCGTCGCCGCGGTTCGCGTGCGTGGCGGGCTGGAGGAGGAGATCCACATCCTCCTCGACGACGAGCAGCTGCGGCGCACCGGGTTGTCCGTCCAGAACGTGATCGACCGGCTCAGACAGGAGAACATCAACGTCGCCGGCGGCACCCTCACCGAGGGTCGCACCGAGTACATGGTCCGCACCCTCAACGAGTACGAGGACCTCCGGCAGATGGAAGACACGATCGTCGCCACCCGCGGGGGTCGCCAGATCCGGGTGCGGGACCTCGGTCGGGTCGTCTGGTCGAACAAAGAGCGCCAGATCACCACCCGCACCAACGGCCGGGAGAGCGTCCAGCTCGAGGTGTTCAAGGAGGCTGACGCCAACATCGTGGCACTGGCCAGGCGGGTCAAGGACCGGCTGGGCGATTTCGACCCCGATGCCCCTCCGCCCGAGGAGGCGGAGCCGAAGGGTGCCGGCGAGAAGGAGAAGCCCCACCTCGACCAGCCGTCGGGTCTCATCGAGGAGCTCTACCGCAGCGAGGGCGTCGTCCTCAAGGTGGTGGCGGACCGCTCGCTCTTCATCGAGGGCAGCGTCAACGAGGTTCGCAACACGGCCATCCTCGGCGGCCTCCTGGCCATCGTGATCCTCTTCCTCTTCCTGCGGAGCCTCAAGAGCACCGCCATCATCGCGGTGAGCATCCCCATCTCGCTGATCGTGACCTTCGCCCCGCTGCAGCTCCTGGGCGTGAGCCTCAACATCATGTCCCTCGGGGGGCTGGCCCTCGGCATCGGGATGCTGGTCGACTCCTCGATCGTCGTCCTCGAGTCGATCTTCCGCTGTCGCGAGGAGGGCGACGACGTGACCTCGGCCGCGGTGCGGGGCACGAGCGAGGTCCGCATGGCGGTCGTCGCCTCGACCCTCACCTCCATTGCCGTGTTCCTGCCCATGGTGTTCGTAGAGGGTGTCGCCGGACAGGCGTTCGGCGACCTTGGCCTCGCCGTCGTCATCTCGCTTCTCGCCGCCCTGGTGGTGGCGCTGACCCTGATCCCGATGCTGGCCAGCCGGACCGGTGCACCGCTTCTCTCGGGCGATCGTGCCGCGCCCAACCTTCTGCCCACGGCATCGTGGAACGCCTCCCGCGCTCAGCTCGCCGGCGTCTTCCGGAGCTGGACGCGCTGGCCCCGCATCCTCTGGCTCTTCCTGCCCCTGGTCCTTTCCACGGTCTGGCTGGTGGTGCGCCTGGTGCTGGGGACGCTTCTGGAGATCGTGGGCAAGCTCCTGCTGGGTGTCGCGATGCTGGTCATGATCGCCTGGCAGCGCTACCTTGGCACCCCTCTCCGCCTGGTCTTCGAGTTCCTGACCGCGGTGCCCCTGCGCATCACCAGCGCGATCATGGACGGCCTGGGTCGGGTGTACCCCCGGACCATCCGCTGGGCCCTGCGGCACTCGGTGGTCGTGGTCCTCGTCGCCGTTGGCTCGATGGCCGTGACTGCCTGGGTGGCCGTCAACCTCGACAACGAGCTCCTGCCCGAGGTGCACCAGGGTGAGTTCACCTTCGAGCTGCAGCTCCCGGTGGGCACCCCGCTCGAGGAGACCGCCGCCGTCCTCACCCCGCTCGAGGAGGCGATCCTCGCCGAGCGCGATCACATCGAGGCGCTTCTCCTGACCCTCGGCTTCGACCCCGCCACCTCCCAGCGCTCGGACGAGGGAGAGCACACCGCCCGCTTCAAGCTGGTCCTCGACACCTCGGACCCGCGGGTGGAGCAGGAGGTGATCGCGCGGCTGCGCCGGCGCATCGCCGGGATGCCCGATCTCTCTGCCCGCGTGGTCCGGCCCGTGCTCTTCTCCTTCCAGACCCCGATCGAGGTGGAGGTCCACGGGATCAATCTGCTGGCGCTGCGGCAGAAGGCCGAGGAGGTGAAGGAGGTCATGGCCGGCCTTCCCGCGCTGGCGGACGTGGAGACGACCCAGCGCCCCGGGGCCCCGGAAGTGCAGATCGTCTACGACCGGGATCAGCTCTCGCGGTACGGCCTCAACATCCAGGCGGTGGCCCGCCAGGTACGTGACGCGGTCAAGGGCTACGAGGCGACGCTGTACAACCTCGGCGACCGCCGCATCCCGATCGTCGTCCGCCTTCAGGAGGAGGATCGCCGTCGGGTCACCGACGTGAGCGAGTTCCTCGTGAACCCCGGGGGAGAGCGTCCCATTTCCCTCTCCTCCGTGGCGGAGGTCACCCTCGCCGAGGGCCCGAGCGAGGTGCGTCGGGTGGACGGACGCCGGGTGGCCCTGGTTCGGGCCAACGTGGGGATCGGCTCGCTGGGGGGGGCGGTGGAGCAGGTCGAGCAGGCCCTGGAGACCCGCGTCGACTGGCCCTCCGACATGACGTTCTACGTGGCTGGCCAGAGCCAGGAGTGGAACCGGAGCCGCGGCAGCCTCCTCCTCGCCCTCGCCCTCTCGGTCTTCCTCGTCTACGTGATCATGGCCGCCCAGTTCGAGTCTCTGGTTCAGCCCCTGGTCATCATGCTCACGATCCCGCTGGCCTTCCTGGGCACGGTGGTCACCCTCTGGCTCCTGAACATCAGCCTCTCGGTGGTGGTGTTCCTCGGCATGATCATGCTGGCCGGCATCGTCGTGAACAACGCCATCGTGCTCGTGGACTACGTCAACCGGCTGCGCCAGCGCGGAATGGCGCGGGAGGAGGCGATCGTGACCGCGGGGTCCGTGCGCCTCCGGCCCATCCTGATGACGACCGCCACCACCGCCCTCGGCCTCACCCCGATGGCCATGGGCCTGGGTGACGGGGCCGAGATCCGAACCCCCATGGCCATCGCGGTGATCAGCGGCCTGGTGGTCTCGACGGTCCTGACGCTCCTTCTCATCCCGAGCGTCTACTCCATGATCGACCGCGCGCGGGAGGCGGTGCTGGGGCCCTCCCCGGCCACGACCGCCCCGACCGGGGCGGAGGGCGTCTCCCCGTGAGTGGCCGGAGCAACCTCGAGGAGACGCTCCCACGCTTCTCGCTTCAACGTCGCATCACCGTGCTGGTCCTCCTCGCCTCCCTCGTGGTGGTGGGCGCGGTGGCCACCGTCGGCATCCCCCTGGAGCTGATTCCGAGCGGCTTCACTCCTCCCTTCCTGGCGGTGAGCGTCCCCTGGGCCGACGCCCCCGCCCAGGACATGCTCGAGAGGATCATCTTGCCCCTCGAGGAGGAGCTCAGCACCGTCCGCGGCCTCGACCGCATGTTCTCCTACTCGACCATCGGATACGGCCGGGTCTTCATGAACCTGAAGAGCGGCACCGACATGGACGTGGCCTACCGGGAGGTCCGCGATCGTGTCGAGCGGGCCCGGGCCCGCTTCCCCGAGGACGCCGACCGCGTCTACATCCGCAAGGAGGACCTGTCCGGCGTCCCGGTCTTCGTGATGGGCCTGGCCGTCAACCCCGACATCGCCGACCCCTACAACCTCATCCAGAACGAGGTCGTCATGCGCCTCGAGCGGCTCGACGGGGTGGCCTCCGTCGAGGTCAACGGGATCCTCGAGAAGGAGATCTTCATCGAGCTCGACCGGGAGCGCACCGAGTCCAGCGGCATCAACGTCTACCAGGTCGCCCAGCAGCTCGGGGGCGACAACTTCACCATGGCGTCGGGGGATGTGCGCTACGGGGACTCCAAGCTGCTGCTGCGCTCGGTGGCCCGCTACCGGGACCTCGACCAGATCCGGGATCTCCGGGTCGGGCCCCAGGTCCGGGTGCGCGACATCGCCGAGGTCAGCTACAAGCCGCCGGAGCAGAAGTTCGCGGTCCGGGCCAACTCCCGCCCGGCGGTGGCCCTGGTGGTCTTCAAGGAAGGGCAGGCCAATACCCTGGAGGTGGCGGAGCGGGTCCGCGAGGAGATGGAGCGGTTCCGGGGAATGGCGCGCCTGCAGGACATCCTCTTCGTGGCCCTGTTCGACCAGGGACAGGTGATCCTGGAGTCCCTCAACACCCTCCTGGCCAGCGGACGGATCGGAGCCCTCTTCGCCGCGCTCGTCCTCTTCTTCTTCCTGCGCCGCCTGCGCCTCACCGCGATCATCACGCTCTCCATTCCCCTGAGCCTCCTCATCGCCCTCACCGTGATGTTCTTCGCCGGGGAGTCGCTCAACATCCTGACCCTGCTCGGGCTGATGATCTCCGTCGGCCTCCTCGTGGACAACTCCGTCGTGGTGGCGGAGAACATCCACCGCCTCCACCGAGCCGGCTACTCGCGCCGGGACGCGGCGATCAAGGGGACGGGGGAGATCGCCCTCGCCATCACCACCGCCACCCTGACCACGGTCGTCGTCTTCCTGCCGGTCTCCCTCGTCGAGGGGGAGGCGCAGTTCTTCCTCCTGCGGCTCTCGCTTCCCATCTCGGTGGCGCTTCTGGCCTCGCTCCTGGTGGCCGGGGTCTTCGTGCCCCTGAGCGTCTACCTCACCCTGAGGAACGGCCGGCAACCGGGCCCGGCCCGGCGACGATACGAGGCGGCGATGGGGGTGCTGGAAAGGGCCTACGACGCCAGCCTGGGCCGGATCAACCATCTCTACACGAGGCTCCTCGCCCTCTTCCTTCGGAGGCGCCTCGATCTGGTGATGGGCCTGCTGGTCATCTTCGGCCTCACGGTGGCGGTCGCCTTCCAGAAGGTCGAGGTCGTCGACAGCCAGGAGGAGGAGCGCTCCGGCTTCGAGATCGACGTCCGACTCCCGCAGAGCACGACCTTCGAGGAGGCCGGGGCGTTCTTCCTGGAGTGCGAGAAGATCGTGGAGACGAGCGCCGAGGAGCTGGGTCTTTCGGGCTGGTTCATCTTCCACCGACCGACCTACGGAGAGGTCCAGGGCTTCTTCAACAACCCACGCACCACCGACTTCTCTCCTCGCGAGGTGACCGAGAAGATCCTCGAGAGGCTCCCGAAGAAACCGGGCGTGCGGTACTTCACCGGCCAGGAGGGCGACCAGGAGGAGGAGGGCGATCAGGTGCAGGTGGTGCGCCTCTTCGGCGACGACGCCGATCTGCTGGACACGACCGCGGAGTCGCTCGAGAAGCTCTTCGTCCAGGTTCCCGGGGTCCTCGGCCTCAAGGCGTCCGGTGATCCCGCTCCCAACGAGGTCGGACTCGTGATCGACCGCGAGCGGGCCCAGGCCCAGAACATCAACCCCGAGATCGTGGCCGGCGTGGTGGGGTACGCGCTGCGGGGACAAGAGCTCAGCCGCTACCGCACCGGGGACAGAGACATACCCGTGCGGGTCCGCTTCAAGGAAGAGGACCGCAAGACCCTGCAGCAGCTCCGCAACTTCTACGTCCCCGCCGGGCAGGACGGTGGCTTCGTTCCCCTCTCGGCGGTGGCCGACGTCAGCTTCCTCGCCGGGAGGCAGCGCATCTTTCGCGAGGACAAGCGCACCACCCGGACGATCACCCTCGAGCTCGAGGAGGGGGAGGAGGATGCGGCCCGCGCCCGCATCGTCATGCTGCAGAACACGCTCGAGCTGCCGGAGGGCGTGCGCTTCGGCGACATGCGCGACACCTCGAGCTCCGACGAGGACCTGGCCGCGCTCCAGTTCGCGGCCAGCCTGTCCGTCGTCTTCATCTACCTCCTGATGGGCTTCCTCTTCGAGAGCTTCATCCTCCCGCTGTCGATCATCTGCACGATCCCCCTGGCCGGGATCGGCGTGGGGTGGATCCACTACGCTCTGGGCTACAACCTCGACTTCCTCGGGATCGTGGGGATCGTGCTCCTGATCGGCGTGGTCGTGAACAACGGGATCGTGCTCATCGACTACACGAACCGTCTGCGGGCGGATGGCCGCGAGCGGGGCGAGGCCCTGCTCCTGGCTGCGGAGCGGCGGTTTCGCCCGATCATGATGACCGCCTTCACCACCATCTGCGGCATGGTGCCGGTGACGCTCAGCGGGGCCAACAGCATCGGGCTCAGCTACACGAGCTTCGGCCTGACCCTGATCGGCGGCCTCACCACCGCGACCCTCCTCACCCTGCTGGTCGTCCCTGTGTTCTACACGTTCTTCGACGACGCCCAGCTCGTGACGCTGCGGACCCTCCGCCACGCGCTCGGGACGACACCCGGGGCCGAACGGGCCGGGGCCTGAGAGAGGAGCTCCTCCGCGTCTGGCCCGAGCGTTTCGCTCGCACCCATGGGCCCTGGCGCCTCGCTTCGTCCGGGAGGAGCCAAAGAACGCAACGTCTCTTTGGATGGCGGAGCCACGTCCCTTTCGGCTATCATCGCGCGCGTGCGGACTCCGACGAAGGGAGTGACCGATTGAAGACGATGCTGTCGTTGCTTCTCGTCGCCGCGGTGCCGCTCACCGCCTGCTCGGGAACGAAGGAAACGGGAACGCAACCCCCGGTCGCGTCATCATGTGGGCCCTCCGACTCGAGGTCTTGCCGGGTGCTGCTCGTCGTCCCCAACCAGTACTACGCCAAACAGGCACAGCACGTCCCCTCGCAGTTCCGCGACGCTGGCTATGCCGTGGTCGTGGCCTCCAGGTCGGGAGCAACCGTTCAAGAGTGTGATACCGAAGGCTTCATGCAGGTCGATCTGAGGCTGGCCGAAGTACGAGTGGCTGACTATGACGCCGTCGTCTACATGGGTGGGTACGGCTGCCGTGACCAATGGCACGACGAAGAAGCCCACCGTGTTGCCCGGGACACGGTGGCTGAGGGAATCGTGCTGGGGGCGATCGGCTGCGCCCCCACGATCCTGGCCCACGCCGGTGTCCTCGAGGGTAGACAGACCGCCATCTGCACGAGGAACGTCCCGGTGAAGCGAGGGGAAGACTACTGCAGAATCGTGCAGGACCTGGGCGCGACCTGCAGCTATGAGCCTCTGGTACGCGATGGGCGCATCGTCACCGCGGTGCCGGAATCGAGCGCTTTCGCGCCCGCGATCATCCAAGTCATCAACGAGGGATAGCGGCACCGCGGAGGTGAGGCAGCGGCCCAGGCCTCGCTCGTCGTCGGTTTGGCCCACTCCCAGGAGAAGGAGGCGCCGGAGGATCGCTCCTTCGTGTGCTCGAGTGAGAGGCGAGCCCTCCTCGCGGAGAGGTTCGCCTCGTCCTCAACTGGGATCAGGCTCTGTGCCGTTGACGAACACGCATTGACCGCCAGATCCGGCAACGATAGATTCGCAATGCTGCTGAGCTGCCAGTGCGACGTTTTGTCGTCTCGATTCCTGCCCTTCTCGCCGCGGCGATCCTGTGGCTTCTCTGGCCCGCACCAAATCCCCCTCGGCCACCTGAGCAGCGACTCGAGCTTCCCGTGCCCGTCTTTCTGGGAGGCGCCGGCGGCCCCGC
>JAJDNV010000106.1 GCA_022340545.1 Acidobacteriota bacterium
AAGCCCGTGCCCACGGGCCGGGAAGAGGACCCGTTCGCTGCCGTTCGCTTCCAGACCGCGGGCGGTCCGGCCTTCGTCCACTTCCGTCTCTTCGCCCTCTCACCTGACGGGCGCGAGCTGCTGCTCTGGCACTCGGGCGCCGCCCGCACCGTCGCCAGCCGTCCGCGCGTCGAGACCGCCGTCACCGACGAGGAGGGGCTGGTGGCCGAGGGAGCCCACGGCCTCTACGCTGAGGGGGCGTTCGGAACGCCGTTGTGGGAGGGGGGCGACGGCACCGCCGAGCAGCGCTACCTCGAGACCGTGCGCCTCGCCGTGCGCCAGCACACGCGCCTCGCCTCGTTCACGCTGGAGCGGACCCGGTGGGGCCTCGCCATCCTGCACCTTCCCTTCCCGGCCGAGCCGCTGAAGCTGTGGGCGGGCCGGCTCGACCCGTCACGGCCCGGCCACGATGCGGCCCTGGCCGTCCGCCTGCGGCCGTTCCTCGACCGGGCCCTTCAGCTCTCGGACGCGTGGGTGGGAGAAATCGCCCGACGGATCCCGGACGATGCCGCCCTCGCCGTCGTCGGCGATCGCGGGCTGGGCGGCGCCGATCGGGTGGTGAGGCCCAACGTCGCGCTCGAGGCGGCGGGGCTCCTGAAGACGAACGACGACGGGACCATCGACCTCGCACAGACGAAGGTCGTCTACGCGCCGGCCAACGGAGGCTTCCTCGTGGTCAACGGCGACTCGCGCCCGGGGGGTGTCCAGCCTCGAAAGGGCGAGCCGCTCGTCCGCGCGGGTTCCTTCGCGGCCATGGAGAAGATCGTCGACCCCTCGACGGGAGAGCCGGTGATCGCGGAGTTCTTCCAGCCGGGCCAGCGGGGGGCCCCGCCCGGAATCGGAGGCCCTCCGGGAGGCGTCCTCTACCTGCGGCCCGCGCCCGGCGTCGTCCTGTCGCCCGACACCCGCGGTCCAGTGGTGGAGACGATCGAGACGCGGGGAGAGGCCTTCGACCCCGACGCGCCGTCGGCGGCAGGGTCTCTCGTCCTCACCGGGCGGGGCGTGGCCGGGGGCCGCAGCCTCGGGGAGGTCGCGATGGTCGACGTAGCCCCGACCCTGGCCCGTCTTCTCGGCCTCGGCGCTCCCCGCCAGGCACAGGGGACGCTGATCCCGCGCGTGCTGAACGAGCCGGGGCCCGGCACGGGCGTTCCGGCATCACAGACGAGGTGACCATGGGCTTCGCCACCGACTGCATCCACGCCGGGCAGGAGCCGGACCCGACGACGGGAGCGGTGAGTGTCCCCATATACCAGACCTCCACCTACGCTCAGGAAGGTCTCGGCCGTCACAAGGGCTACGAGTACGCCCGCACCCACAACCTCACCCGGCGATCGCTCGAGAGGAACCTCGCCGCGCTCGAGGGCGGGACCGACGCCTATTGCTTCGCCTCGGGCATGGCCGCGACCCAGGCGGTCCTGTCATTCGTCAAGTCGGGACAGCGAGTGGCCGTCTCTGACAACGTCTACGGCGGGACCCACCGCTTCTTCACGAAGATCCTCGCGGACTACGGGGTGGAGTTCACCTTTCTCGACGCCACCGACCCGAGCGACTTCGCCGACCGTGCCGGGCGGTTCGACCTCCTCTGGATCGAGACGCCGACCAACCCCCTGATGAAGATCTGCGACATCGCGGCCCTCGCCGAGGTGGCGCACGCCCGGGACGCGATCCTCGTCGTCGACAACACCTTCATGAGCCCCTTCTTCCAGAAGCCGCTCGCCCTCGGGGCCGACGTCGTCGTCCACTCCACGACGAAGTTCCTGAACGGTCACTCGGACGGCGTCGGGGGCGTCGCGGTCGTGAAGAAGGAGGCGCACGCCGAGAGACTGCGCTTCGTCCAGAACGCGGCCGGAGCGATCCTGTCTCCCTTCGACTCCTGGCTCGTGCTTCGGGGAACGAAGACCCTCCACCTCCGGATGCCGCGCCACGAGGAGAACGCGTGCACGGTGGGCCCGTTCCTCTACCAGCATCCGAAGGTCGGGACCGTGCACTGGCCCGGCCTTCCCAGCCACCCGAACCACGAGGTGCACCGCAAGCAGGCGAGCGGCTTCGGGGCAGTGATCTCCTTCGACCTCGGGGGCCTCGAGGCCGCCCGGCGACTCCTCGAAGGCGTGCGCCTCTGCACTCTCGGCGAGAGCCTGGGCGGCGTGGAGACCCTCATCTCCCACCCCGCCACCATGACGCACGCCGGATACACGCAGCAGGAACGCGACACCCTCGGGATCACGGACGGCCTCGTTCGAATCAGCGTCGGCTGCGAGGACGCCGACGATCTGGTCGCCGATCTCGAGCAGGCCCTCGCCTCGGCCTGAGGGAGACCCCCGCCCCGGCGCGGGCTGGTACGAGCGGTCCTCGATTGACCCCGGGCGGTCCCGAGCGTACGCTCTTCGCGACTCGAGTGTCTTGAAAGAATGGCGATTCGTCCGCGATCAAAGCAGGGCTTCGGGGTGGCCACACCGGCAGGGAGGACGCGATGGAGACCGTGACCCTTGATGAAGGCCAGACAAAGAAGGTCCGGGCGGTCATCGCCGAATGCCCCCTGTTCCGGGCCCTCAAGCCGGACCTGATTCCGCAGCTCCTCAAGGTGGCGGAGGCCGTTCGCTACGAGCCGGAGGAGATCGTGCTGCGGCAGGGCGATCCCTCGGACTCCTTCCTCGTCGTGGTCGAGGGCGAGGGTGCGATCCGCGTCGAGAGCCCGTCCGGCGAGGTCGCCGAGCTCGGTCGCGTCCCCCGGCCGTCGAGCCTGGGTGAGATCGGCCTTCTCCTCGGAGAGCCGCGCACCGCCACCGTCGTGGCCGCCGGCCCGCTGACCGCGCTCCGGTTCTCGGCCAAGGCCTTCCAGGCGATGTTCGAGAAGATCCCCAACTTCGGGGAGGGTCTCGCCGCCGGGCTGGCCCACCGCCTCGATCAAGTCTCGGGCCAGGTCCCCCTTCCCGGCCGCGACCTCGAGAAGGAGCCGCCGGCCCGTGAAGCCCTCGAGCTCCTGCCGGTGGACCTGTGCAAGCGGCACCGCGTGCTCCCGCTCTCCGTGAGAGGCAACGTCCTGACCCTCGGTCACGTGGACGACCCGAGCTCCCAGGTCATGAGCGCCGTGCGCGAGCACGCGCCGTCCTTCGAGATCGAGAGCGTGCACGTCGATCTCGCCGCGTTCAACGAGGTCATGCGGACCCGGGCCGGGGCCGAGGGCTGGGCCCCACCCAAGGGCGCGCCCGCGCCGGCGCCCGTTCCATCGCCGAGCTCCCCCCGCCTCGACGCCCTCCTCAAGAAGATGGTGGCGGAGGGCGCCTCGGACCTGCACCTCGCCGCCGCCCACAAGCCCCACTGGCGGGTGGACGGGGACATGGCGGTCATCGAGGACGGGCCGGTGCTCGGCCCCGATGACGCCCTCGAGCTCCTGACCCCGGTGATGGAGCAGCGGCACCGCGAACAGTTCGCGGAGGACAACGACGTCGACTTTGCCTACTCGATCCCCGGAGTGGCCCGCTTCCGGGTCAACCTCTTCCGCGACCATCGTGGGACGGCGGCGGTCTTCCGCCTGATCCCGTCGAAGGTCCTGACCCTCGAGCAGCTCGGCCTCCCCCCGGTGCTGAAGAACTTCTGCGAGATGCCCAAGGGGCTGATCCTCGTCACCGGACCGACCGGCTGCGGCAAGTCGTCGACCCTGGCCGCAATGATCGACTTCGTCAAGAAGACGCGGCAGACGCACATCGTGACGATCGAGGACCCCATCGAATTCGTGCACGACAGCGGCGTCAGCCTCATCAACCAGCGGGAGGTGGGCGGCCACACGAAGAGCTTCGCCCGGGCCCTCAAGGCCGCCCTGCGCGAGGACCCGGACATCATCCTCCTCGGCGAGATGCGCGATCTCGAGACCATCTCGCTCGCTCTGGAAGCGGCCAACACCGGCCACCTCGTTCTCGCCACGCTCCACACCAACAGCGCCATCGGCGCGGTGGACCGCATCGTCGACATGTTCCCCGGCGACCAGCAGCCCCAGGTGCGTACCGGGCTCTCCGAGGTGCTGCGGGGCGTGGTGGCGCAGACGCTCTGCAAGAAGGTCGACGGGGGTCGTATGGCGGTCCTCGAGGTCCTGGTCGTGAACATGGCCGCGGCCAACCTGATCCGCGAGGACAAGACCGTCCAGATCACGAGCATCATGCAGGCCAACAAGGCCATCGGGATGTCGACGCTCAACGACGAGCTGGGCACGTTGATCGAGACGCGGAAGATCACGATGGAGGAGGGCCTCTCGAAGGCCGTCGACAAGGACGACCTCTTGCGGCGCTTCCGCAGTGGGTTGACGCTGAGCGGGGACCCGTCCCGGGGCTACCAGGTGCAGGCGGTCAAGCCCGGTTCACCGGGGGCGGACGCGGG
>JAJDNV010000113.1 GCA_022340545.1 Acidobacteriota bacterium
CACCCCGATCTTCCCGAACATCTCATGTCGGCTTCCTGGTCCCTTCTTCCAGGCTTTGGCCCAGACTGCGCCATCCTCAACCTCGTGGAAGATGATTACCGTTGCCATTGCGGACTCCTTTCGCCATGTGCTGGTCGTTGACCTGCTGAAGGCGGACGCGTTCCGCCGTCTGGACGGTGACGCCCGCCGGTTTCGTCTGGACTGTTAGTGGCTTATGGGCACTGTAGCAGCCTTGCCTGCGGAATGCCAGGACGAAGAGGGATCAGTGTTGTTCGACCCGCAGCAGCGACACGGGGGTCAGGCGAGTCGTTGATGATGCGCCATGAGGGTTCCTCAGCGTCCCGACGGGCGCTGCGTCGGCGAAAGAGTCAGATTGCTGATCTCTGCGAACGCCACCACGTTCGGAGACTCTCGGTCTTCGGGTCGGCGGTAGGGGAGTCGTTCGATCCGGGGCGGAGTGATGTCGATCTCCTGGTGGAGTTCGACGTCATGCCGCCTCGCGAGCGCGCAGACCATTTTTTCGGTTTGCAGGAGGATCTCGAGGCCCTCCTCGGAGCTGCCGTTGACCTGGTCGAGCCCGGCCCCATCCGGAATCCCCACTTCCGCGACGCCGTCGAGGCCAGCAGGGTACTCCTCTTTGAAGCCGCGTGAAGCGCGGAAGTACCTGTTCGACATGGCCGAGGCCTGTGGCCTCATCCAGGCCTTCGTATCGGGCAGGTCGCTCGACGACCAGCGAAGTGATCCGCTTCTGCGGTCCGGCGTGGAGAGGCAATTCGAGATCGTTGGCGAAGCTCTCCACCGGCTGATCGCGATCTACCCCGAGGCCTCCAAGAGGATCACCGATGCCCGGAGGATCATTCCTGAGTCTCCTACGCCCTGGTGGAGGACTCCGAGCCTGAATCCTGACGGCTCGATCCCGCGACCCTGACGACCTTTGTCAGGGTCGGTCTCCGACAATCCGGTGCGACGGACACGAGAGCTCGCGACCGCGGGCGGAGCGGTCGTGGTGCTGCCCAGGTGATGGGCGGCCGGGGCCCGGAGGCGTGCCCGACCACCCCGGCGGGCCCGCGCGACGCGGGCCGAGTCGAGCCCATCCCTCGTGGGCGCGGGCCGCTGACCCCGGCCACCAGGAGCGAACGCCATGGCTGAAAAGGTGGGGACCCTTCTCGTCGAAGCGGGCCGTCTCACGCAGGCCCAGCTCGACGAAGCCGTTGCCTACGCCCGCCAGAGCGGCGGCTCGCTCTCGAGCGCCCTCGTCGCCCTCGAGCTGGTGACGGACGTCGAGATCGGCGCCGTCCTGTCGAACAAGTACCGCTACCCGTCGGTCGACCTCTCGCGCATCACGGTCGAGCCGGCGGTTCTGAAGCGGCTCCCGGCCGCGTCCGCGCGGAAGTTCAACGTCATGCCCCTGGCCCGCAAGGGCCCGCGCCTCACCCTCGCGATGTCCGACCCCACCAACCTCTTCGCCAGCGACGACGCCCGCCACCGGGCCGGCTGCACCACGGTGGACATCGTCGTGGCCTCCGAGAACGCCATCCGCGAGTCCATCGAGCGCCACTACGGGGCGGAGAAGGCGCTGGTCCCGGTGAAACGGACGGGGAGCGGCGGCGCGGAGAGCAGGGCGAGCCTGTTCGGTGACGCGACCCAGGAGCTCCTGAACCCCGAGGACCTGACCGGGTTCGCGGGCCTCGGCGAGATCGGGGCGGACGCGATGGTCGAAGAAGAGGTCGAGAGCGACCTCGACGGCGACGACTCCATCGACCTCGCCGCCCTCAACCAGTCAGCCGAGGACAGCTCGACCGTCTCGCTGATGAACCGGCTGCTCGTCCTGTCCGTCCAGCGGGGGGCCTCGGACATCCACATCGAGCCCTACGAGAGGTTCTTCCGCGTGCGGTTCCGGGTCGACGGCGTGCTCGAGGAGATCGTGAGGCTGCCCAACACCCAGCGCGACCCGCTGCTCCAGCGGATCAAGATCATGGCTCGCCTCGACATCGCCGAGCGGCGTCTTCCCCAGGGCGGGCGCTTCAAGAGGAAGCTCCACCTCGAGGGCCGCAGCCGTGAGCTCGACTACCGCGTCTCGGTCCTCCCGACGCTGCGGGGCGAGAAGGCGGTCCTGCGGCTCCTGGACAAGAGCAAGCTCATGCTCGACATGAGGAAGCTGGGCTTCGAGCCGGCGTCGCTCGAGCGCTTCAAGGCGGCCATCGCCAGGCCCTACGGCATCGTCCTCGTCACCGGCCCCACCGGCTCCGGCAAGACCAACACCCTCTACTCGGCCCTCACCGCGCTCAACGAGAAGGACACCAACATCATGACCGCCGAGGACCCGGTCGAGTTCGAGCTCGAGGGCGTCAACCAGGTCCAGATCCGAGAGGCGGTGGGCCTCAACTTCGCAAGCGCCCTCCGGGAGTTCCTGCGGCAGGATCCCAACGTCGTCCTGGTGGGGGAGATCCGCGACTACGAGACCGCGGAGATCGCCGTCAAGGCCGCCCTCACCGGGCACCTCGTTCTCTCGACGCTCCACACCAACGACGCCCCGTCCACGGTGTCGCGTCTCGTGAACATGGGCATCGAGCCCTTCCTCGTCGGCACCGCCGTCAACCTCATCCAGGCCCAGCGCCTCGTCCGCCGCATCTGCGCCGCGTGCAAGAAGGACGTGACCGAGCAGATCCCGAAGGAGCTGCTCGTGGAGCTCGGCTTCGGTCCCGAGGAGGTTCCGTCGCTGAAGGTCTACGAGGGCCGGGGCTGCCCGGCCTGCCGCAACACCGGCTTCAAGGGCCGGGTCGGGCTCTACGAGGTCATGGAGATCACCGACGCCATCCGCGACCTCGTGATGGTCGGCGCCACCTCGGTGGAGATCCAGAAGCGGGCTCTCGAGGAGGGGATGCTGACCCTCCGGATGAGCGGCCTCCAGAAGATCCGCGACGGGGTCACCACGATCGACGAGGTTCGGAGGGAGACCGTGTAGCGATGGCGAGCCTCCCGCGGACGCCCAAGTCGACCCCACCCCAGCTCAAGGCACGCGCGCAGCGGGAGGCGGGCTCGGGGCGCCTCCGACAGGCCATCGAGCTCCTGGAAGAGCTCCTCCGCCAGACCCCGGACGACTGGACCTCGGTGCAGCGCCTGGCCGACCTCAGGGTGCGGAGCGGCGACCGGAGAGGGGCAGTGGAGCTCTACCGGCGCCTGGCCCACCACTACGACCAGGACGACCACGTATCGCGAGCGATCGCCGCCTGGCGCCTCGTGCTCCGCCTCGACCCTGCCTTCCTCGGGACGCACCTGAAGTTGGGCGAGCTCTACGCTCGCCAGGGCTTCCGGGTCGAGTCCCGCATCCACTATCAGACCGCCATCGCAGGCTTCGAGAGGGCCGGGCAGGCGGATCAGGCCGCAGACGCCCGCCGGGCTCTCGAGGCCGTGGAGGGACGGACAGCAGCCGCGCCGACGGCGACGAGCCCGCCGGAGGACGGGAGCGAGCCGCCCTCTCTCGACGACGCGGAGTTCGTGGCGGAGCGGCTCGTCGAGGCGAAGATGTTTCGACGGTACCAACTCCTCGCCCAGGCCCGCGACGCTCTCGAGGCCATCCTCCAGCGCGCCCCCGATCACGTCGAGGCGCGCGAGGAGCTCGTGGGGGTCTTGCGCGAGCAGGGCGAAACGGAGAGGGCGGCGGAGGAGCAGCGGCGGCTGCGGCAGGAGG
>JAJDNV010000115.1 GCA_022340545.1 Acidobacteriota bacterium
GGGGGTCGGGGAGGACGTGGAAGATCTTCTGCCGTTCGATGCGGGGGCCTTCGCCCGGAGCCTCGTGGGGGGCGAGTGATGGTGGCGGGCACGGCGGTCACCCGCCTGCGGTCCTCGCCGGGCCTGGACGCAGGCTGCGGCCCTCGTCGGGTCCCGCCCGCCGCGCCCGGTCCATCCCCTATGGGTTGGAGGACAACGGAGTGACCCGCATCGAAGACGAGCGCTGGATGCGACGGGCGCTGGAGCTCGCCGCTCGCGCGCTCGGGGAGACGAACCCGAACCCGGCGGTCGGCTGCGTGGTCGTGAGGAATCAGCGGGTGGTGGGGGAGGGCGTCCACGAGCGTGCCGGGGCTCCCCACGCAGAGGTGGAGGCGCTCAACCGGGCCGGAGGGCGTGCTCGGCGGGCGACGCTCTATGTCAACCTCGAGCCCTGTGCCCACCAGGGGAGGACCCCGCCCTGCGCGCCGATCGTGCGGGACGCGGGGGTGGCCCGGGTGGTGGCTGCCCTCCGGGACCCCCACCCGCTCGTGGCCGGGCGGGGCCTGTCCCTGCTGCGCCGGGCCGGAATCGCGGTCACAACCGGGGTCCTCGCCGCCGAGGCGGAGCGGCTCAACGAGCGCTTCCTCGTGGCGGCGCGGACCGGGCGACCCTTCGTGCTGCTCAAGGCTGCCCACACGCTCGACGGCCGTATCGCCACCCACTCCGGGCGCTCGAAGTGGATCACGAGCCCCCTCCAGCGGAGGCAAGCCCGCTGGCTGCGGCGTCTGCACGACGCGGTCCTGGTCGGAATCGAGACCGTCCTCGCCGACGACCCCCTGCTCTTCCCCTCGCCCCGCCCACGGCGGCCGTTTGTGCGCGTCGTGCTCGACTCCCGATTGCGCCTCCCCGCCACGAGCCGTCTCGCCCGTTCGTCGAGCCCCCGGGCCCCGGTCCTCGCGCTGACCAGCCGGGCCTCGCCCGCGCGGCGTCGGTGGCTCGAGCGCGCCGGGGTCGAGGTCACGGAGGTCCCGGCTTCGCAGGGACGTGTCTCGCTCGGGGAAGCCGTGAAGGTCCTGAGCGCCCGCGGGATCGCCAGCGTGATGGTCGAGGGGGGCTCGGAGGTGCTGGGCTCGTTTCTGGCGGAGCGGCTCGTGGACCAGGTGGCGCTGTTCCGGGCCCCGCTCCTGCTCGGCGGCCGCGGCAGCCGACCCGCCTTCGGCGGGCCCGACCCGGCGTCGATCGGCGACGGACTGCGGCTGCGATCCGTGCCCGACGAGCCGCCCTTTCCGTGGCCGTGGCGGCCTCAGTTCGAGCTGTGGGCCCCCGAGCGTCGCCGGAAGCGACGCTGATCCTCATCGAAAGGACTGGATGACATGTTCACCGGAATCGTCGAAGGCACCGGCACCGTCCGCACCGCCGATCGGCGGGGCGACGTGCTCGTCGTCCGGGTCGACGTCGGCGGCCTCTTCGAGGGGCTTCCGCTCGGCGGCAGCGTGGCGGTCAACGGCTGCTGCCTCACCGCGGTCGACTCCGACGCCGAGGGATTCACCGTGGAGCTGACCGAGGAGACGCTCCGCCGCACGGGCTTCGGCGAGCGGCTCCGCCCGGGGGTGAGGATCAACCTCGAGCGGCCGATGAAGGCGGACGGGCGCTTCGATGGTCACGTCGTGCAGGGCCACGTCGACGGCATTGGCCGGGTCCTCGAGATGAAATCGCTCGGGGAGTCGGCGGAGATCCGGATCGAGGTCCCGGAGGAGCTCGAGCGCTACCTCGTCGAGAAGGGCTCCGTCTCGGTGGACGGGATCTCCCTGACCGCTTACGACGTGCGGGATCGCGCCTTCTCAGTCGCCCTCATCCCGTATACTCTTGAGATCACGAACCTGCGGGACGCACGCCCGGGCGACCTCGTGAACCTCGAGGCGGACGTGATCGCGAAATACGTGGAGCGGCTCCTGGCCGCCCGCGGGCTGTAGGTGCCGGTGCCCCCGCACCCCGGCGAGGATCTCACGATGCCGTTCAGCTCCATTCCCGACGCCCTCGAGGACATCCAGGCGGGAAAGATGGTCGTCGTCGTCGACGACGAGGACCGCGAGAACGAGGGCGACCTGACCATCGCCGCCGAGAAGGTGACACCCGAGGCGATCAACTTCATGGCCCGCCACGGGCGAGGCCTCATCTGCCTCCCGATGACGGGGGAGCGCCTCGACGAGCTTCGGATCCCCCTGATGGTTCGGGACGAGCAGAACAGCGCCAAGTTCGGGACTGCGTTTTGCGTTCCCATCGAGGCCAAGCGCGGCACCACGACCGGTATCTCCGCCGCCGATCGGGCCCAGACGGTCCTCACCGCTGTCGACCCCGAGGCTGGCCCCGAGGACCTCGCCCGCCCCGGACACATGTTTCCGCTGCGAGCGGTGGCCGGGGGGGTCCTCCAGCGGGCCGGTCAGACCGAGGCGGCGGTCGACCTGGCCCGCCTCGCCGGCCTCTACCCGGCCGGGGTCATCTGCGAGGTGATGAACGAGGACGGCACGATGGCCCGGGTGCGGCACCTGGAGCCCTTCTGCCGCGAGCACGCCATTCGGATGATCACCATCCAGGACCTCATCCACTACCGGATGGAGCACGAACGGCTCGTGCGGAAGATCGCCGAGGCCAGCCTGCCCACCGACTACGGCCCCTTCCGGGTTCACGCCTTCGAGAGCCTGCTGGACGGTAAGCACCACGTGGCCCTGGTGATGGGCGACGTCCGCACGGGAGATCCGGTCATGGTTCGGGTGCACTCCCAGTGCCTGACCGGCGATATCTTTGCCTCCACCCGCTGCGACTGCGGGGGGCAGCTCCACACCGCACTCGAGCGGATCGCGGCGGAGGGCCGCGGGGTGTTGCTCTACCTCCGCCAGGAGGGCCGGGGCATCGGTCTCGTCCACAAGATCATGGCCTACGAGCTTCAGGACAAGGGCCGGGACACCGTCGAGGCCAACGAGGAGCTCGGTTTCAAGGCCGACCAGAGGGACTACGGGATCGGGGCCCAGATCCTGGTGGAGCTGGGGATCCGGAGCCTCCGTCTCCTCACCAACAACCCCCGCAAGTTCGTCGGGCTCGAGGGCTACGGCCTCAGCATCACCGAGCGCCTGCCCATCGAGATCGTCCCCTCCGAGGCCAACCGCCGCTATCTGAAGACCAAGAAGGACAAGCTGGGCCACCTCCTTCGCAGCGTCTGACGACCGGCTGTTTGACAGCCTCCGGGACCCCCCTTAAGATGGTCTATTGCCTTGGGTTGGCCCGTGTCTAGACGGTCGCCCGCGGGACCTGCCCAGGACCCTTAGAAGGGGTGTGTGCCGGCGACCGGGGTGGCGTATCCGTGTTCGAAACGCTGAGCGAGAGGCTGCAGGCCGTCTTCCGGTCGCTGCGCGGCCAGGGTCTCCTCTCCGAGGCCCAGGTCGAAGCCGCGTTCCGGGAGGTTCGCCTGGCCCTTCTCGAGGCGGACGTCCATTTCCGGGTCGTCAAGCAGCTGCTCGAGCGCGTCCGGGCCCGGGCCAGCGGGCAGGAGATCCTCAAGAGCCTGAACCCCGACCAGGCGGTCCTCCGGGTGGTGCGGGACGAGATGGTGGAGCTGCTGGGGGGTGACGACGTTCCCGGCATCCAGACCGCCTCGCGCCCGCCCTCGGTCGTCCTGCTGGCCGGGCTGCAGGGCTCGGGCAAGACGACCACCGCCGCCAAGCTGGGACGATGGCTGGCGGACCGGGGGAGTCATCCCCTGCTCGTCTCGACCGACGTCCAGCGCCCGGCCGCCCGCGAGCAGCTGAGGACGATCGGGACCCGGGCCGGGCTCAAGGTCCACCATCCCGACGAGTCGGATGCCCCCGCCATCCTGCGGTCGGCGCTGGCCGAGGCCGGCGCCGTCGGACACGACGTTGTGCTCGTCGACACCGCCGGCCGCCTCCACATCGACGACGCGCTGATGGAGGAGCTGGCCGGGTTGCGGGACGCCGCCGAGCCCAGCGAGGTCCTCTACGTGGCGGATGCTCTCACCGGGCAGGACGCGGTGCGCAGCGCGGAGGAGTTCCACCGGAGGATCGGCATCACCGGCATCGTCCTGACCAAGCTGGACGGCGACTCCCGCGGAGGGGCGGCGCTCTCGGCGGCGGCGGTGACCGGCCGGCCGGTCAAGTTCGCCGGGCTCGGGGAGACGATAGAGGCGCTTGAGCCATTTGAGCCCGCGCGCATGGTCTCCCGCATTCTCGGCCTGGGCGACGTCCTGGGGCTGATCGCGCGCGCCGAGGAGACCGTCGAGAAGGAGCAGGCCGAGGAGCTCGTCCGCAAGATTCGCCGCTCGGAGTTCAGCCTCGAGGACTACCGGGATCAGATGCGGCAGCTCCGCAAGCTGGGGCCGCTCGACCAGGTGCTGTCGATGATGCCGGGGATGGGCTCGCTCAAGGGTGTGGACGTCGAGCGGGGCGAGGAGGAGCTGCGACGCTCCATTGCGATCATCGACTCCATGACGGTGAAGGAGCGCCTCGAGCCCTCCGTGATCAACGGGAGCCGGCGCAAGCGGATTGCCCGCGGCAGCGGGAACACCGTTCAAGATGTGAACCGACTGCTGCGCCAGTTCGCACAGACGAGGAAGCTGATGAAGGGGCTGGGGGCCGGGCCGAAGGCGATGAAGCGCCTGGCGGCACGGATGCCGCAGCTCCGCTAGGACAACCGGAGAAGACCGTAGCGGCGGAGCGTTTCCGCCGCGAGTTGACGCGAAGGACGACGAGAGGATGCTTTCGATCAGGTTGAGACGTACGGGGACGACGAAGCGGCCCTACTACCGCGTGGTGGTGGCCGACTCGCGGATGACCCGGGATGGGCGGTTCGTCGAGGTGCTCGGGCACTACGACCCGCGCCGCGAACCCGCCGTCGTCAAGATCGACGCCGAGCGGGCGAAGTACTGGATGGACCGCGGGGCGCGGGCCAGCGACACGGTTCGCAGCCTGCTCAAGCGGGGCGCGAGCGCCAACTAGGGGGAGAGCGGTGCGGGAGCTCGTCTCGACCCTCGTTCGCGGCCTCGTCCGCGAGCCCGGGCGCGTCCGCGTCCACGAGCGGACCGTGCGCGGACGGCTCGTGATCGAGCTGACCGTCCATCCCGACGATCGCGGCCGCGTGATCGGGCGGGACGGCCGCACCGCGAAGGCGCTGCGCACCGTGCTCGGAGCAGTGGCCCGCAAGCACGGGCACTCCTGCCAGCTGGAGATCATCGACTGAAGCCAGAGCCCAACCCGCGGGCGGGGGATCTCGTCCTCATCGGGCGCGTGGTGAAGCCGCAGGGCCGCCGCGGGGAGGTGCTCGTGCATCCGCTTTCGGATCGGCCCGAGCGTTTTCCGACGTTGCGGAAGGCGTTCCTCACCGGCCCCGGGAACGGGGCCCGCGAGGTTCGAGTGCTCTCGAGCTGGCCCCACAAGGGTCGCTACGTGCTCAAGCTCGAGGGTGTCGACTCGATCGACGACGCCGAGCGCCTGCGGGACCGTGAGCTCCGGATCACGGAGGCGGAGCTGGCCCCGCTGCCCGAGGGCTCCTTCTATCACCACCAGCTCATGGGGTTGCGCGTGGCCGACCGCGCCGGCGGCGAGGTCGGCGTGGTCGAGGACGTCCTGGAAACGGGGGCCGGAGCCCCGATCCTGGTGATCCGCGGGGGGGAAGGCGAGACCCTCGTGCCCCTTGCCGTCGACTTCGTCAAGACCGTGGATCTCGTCGGGGCGCGCATGGTCATCGAAAGACCGGAGTACGCCGGTGCGGATTGACCTGGTCACGATCTTTCCGGGCATCGTCGAGCCGCCCCTCGGCGACGGGATCGTCAACCGGGCCCGCGAGGCAGGCCTGGTCGACATCCGGGTGCACGACCTGCGGGCCTTCACCGATGACCGCCACCGGACCGTCGACGACGCCCCCTTCGGCGGGGGACCGGGAATGGTGATGAAGGCCGAGCCCTTCTTCCGGGCCTTCGACGCCCTCTGGCCCGAGGGAAAGGGCCGACGGGACGCGGTGGTGCTCCTGACACCGCGCGGACGACGCTTCGACCAGGAGGCGGCCCGGCGGCTGGCCGGGCTCGACCGACTGATGCTCCTGTGCGGGCGCTACGAGGGGATCGACGAGCGGGTCGCCGAGCGCCTGGCCACGGAGGAGTTGAGCCTGGGCGATTTCGTCCTGACCGGAGGCGAAGTGGCGGCCCTTGCCGTCGTCGAGGCCACGGTGCGCCTGCTCCCAGGGGCCCTCGGCGACGAGGAATCGGCAGAGGCGGACTCGTTCGAGACGGGCCTTCTGGACTGGCCGCACTACACGCGGCCGGCGACGGCCCGGGGCCACGGGGTCCCCGAGATCCTGCTCTCGGGAGATCACGGACGGATCCGCCGCTGGCGCCGGCGGGAGGCCCTTCGGGCCACCCGGGAGCGTCGGCCCGACCTCCTGAGAACGGCCCGCCTGAGCGCCGAGGACGAGACGCTCCTTCGCGAGATCGAACACGACGCCGGGGCGGGACGCCCCGGTGGGCTGGACAAAACGACGACAGTACTTCACAAATAGGACGGAAAGAGAAAGATGAACGCCATCCAGACCATCGAGTCGGCAGACCTCAAGAAGCTGCCGCAGCTCACCCCTGGCGACACCGTGCGCGTGCACGTGAAGGTCAAGGAGACCAGCGTCAAGGAGGAGATCAAGGGCAAGCCCAAGGAGACCGTGCGTGAGCGCGTCCAGGTCTTCGAGGGTGTGGTGATCGCCCTGCGGGGCAGTGGCACGCGTGCCACCGTCACCGTTCGCAAGGTCTCCTCCGGAAAGGGAGTGGAGCGGATCTTTCCCCTGCACGCACCGACCATCGCGAAGATCCAGGTGGTCAAGCACGCCCATGTGCGTCGGGCCAAGCTCTACTTCCTGCGGGAGCGGAAGGGCAAGGCCGGGCGCATGAAGGAGCGGCGTGTGGACGCGGGGGCGAAGAAGGCCTGACGAGCGCCGGGCCTCATGAGGCCCTGAGAGGGCTCGGGATACGCCCCACCCGGGCCCGGGGAGGGACGAGGACGGCGATGACACGGGCACCGGGTCGCGCGCGCCGGCCACAGGTTCACCGGGGAGTCGAGCTCCACTGCGGCATGCAGTTCGAGGAGGAGGCCCGGGCGCAAGGCCACGTGGCGATCGCCGGCATCGACGAGGTGGGGCGAGGTGCCCTGTGCGGCCCAGTGGTGGCGGGAGCGGTGGTGCTCGGAGACGGGTTCGACTCCACCGACCTCGACGACTCGAAGCGTCTCACCCGTCGCCAGCGTGAGAGGCTCGCCGATCGCATCCGGGCGACCGCGGGGGCCTGGGCCACCGGCCTCGCCGAGCCCGACGAGATCGACCGTTTGAACATTCTCCAGGCCAGCCTTCTCGCGATGCGGCGAGCGGTCGAGGCGCTGCCCGAACGCCCCGACGCCCTCCTCGTCGATGCCCTCACCATCCCCGGCGTCGAGCTGCCCCAGCGCGCCATCGTCAAGGGCGACGCGCTCTCCGTCTCGATCGCCGCCGCTTCCATCGTGGCCAAGGTCACGCGCGATGCCCTCATGCGCGAGCTCGACCGGCAGCACCCGGGCTACGGTCTCGCCCACAACATGGGCTACGCTAGCGAGGACCATCGGGCTGCCCTCCGGCGGCGAGGGCCGTCCTGCATCCATCGCCGGACGTTCCACGGCACCCAGCGGTGGCTGTTCGCTTGAGGTCACGGGGCTAGCGTGGCGAAGATCAACGCGGTCAAGCTGAAGAACGACGCGGCCAAGGAGACCAAGGCCGGCCGCTACGACAAGGCCGTCGAGCTGCTGAAGCAGGTCGTCCAGGACAACCCCCGCGACTGGAACACCGTCAACCAGATCGGCTTCCTGTACGAGAAGCTCAACGACCTCAAGGCCGCGAACGACCAATACGCGAAGGTCGCACAGTTCTACGCCAAGGACGGCTTTTACCTCAAGGCAATCGCCTGTTGGAAGAAGGTCCTCAAGAACGACCCGGCGCTCCTCGACGCCCACCTGAGCCTCGGCGATCTCTACGCCAAGCAGGGCCTCACCGCCGAGGCCAAGTCGATGCTGGGCGTCGCCATCGACGAGTGCCTCAAGCGGGGCAAGCTCCGTGACGCCGGCGAGGCCCTGCGCCGGATGGCCGAGCTCGACCCCTCCGACCTGAAGGTCCGCATCCGCCTGGCCGACCTCTACGCGCGCGAGGGCCGTCAGGACAAGGCGTCCGAGGAGTACCTCACGCTCGCCGACGAGCTCGTGAAGAAGGGGCACCGCCAGGAAGCCCTGCAGCTGCTCGAGAAGGGCCTCAAGACCGGAAAACGGAGCCCGAAGCTGCTTGCGGAAGTCGCCCGCGTCCACCTGGTTCAGAAGGACTACAAGAGCGCCCTGCCCTATCTCGAGGAAGCCCGGAAGGGTGCTCCGAACGACCGCGACGTCGCGCTGCGCGTCGCCGAGGCCTACATCGGCGTGGAGCGGCCGGGTGATGCCCGTGGCATCCTCGAGGGACTGCTCGGACGCGACCCCCAGGATCTCGACGCGAAGCAGCTCCTCGGTCAGCTCTTCCTCGCCATTGGGCAACCGGACGAGGCCTTCGGGCAGATCGTGCCCGCGGTGGACCGCCTCGTCGATCGGCGCGAGCTGGAGCGGGCGGTGGCCCTCCTGCAGCCCATCGCCCAACGCGACCCGCCTCACATGCCAGCCCTCGGGAAGCTGGTCGAGCTCTATCGACTGTCTCGCAACGAGGCGATGGTGGTCCAGACCTACACCCAGATGGTGGAGGCCTACCTCCGTCGGGAGGAGATGGAGCAGGCCGCCTCCGTCCTCGAGCTGCTCGTACAGCTCGAGCCGCACAACGAGCAGCATCGCAGCAAGCTGGACTGGATCCGGGGGCAGGGCGTGGTGCCGGCTCCCGCCGAGTCGCTGCCCGGCGGTGTCGACTCCGCCGCCGTCGCGGCCTCGGTTTCGGCGGCGGCCCCCGCGGCGGCCGGCGCCCCCGCCGAGGGCGCCATTGCCCTGTCCGGTCCCCTGAGCGCGGAGGACCAGGAGTTCATCGACGAGCACCTTTCGGAGGGCCGCGTCTTCCGCAAGTACGGGCTCACCGACAAGGCACGGGATCAGTTCGAGGCGGCATTGAGCCGCTTTCCGGACAACGTCGAGGCCCGTCGCGAGCTGGTCGACCTTCACAAAGACCGAGGTGAGGGTGACAAGGCCGCGGCCCAGCTCCAGAGCATTGCCCAGATCCTGCGCCTGAAGGGTGACGAGGCGGGGGCGCAGGAGGCCGACAAGAGCGCGGCCGAGCTGGGTGGCGGTCCGGCCGCCGCCGCCCCGGCCCCCGCCGCTCCGGCCCCCGCCGCCCCGGCCGCCGCCGCCCCGGCCCCCGCCGCGGCGCCCGAGGTCCCGCTCCCCGAGCCTCCCGCCCCCGCCGCATCGGAGCAGGAGCTCGACATCCCCGTCCACGTGGAGTCGCCCCCACCGGAAGAGCCCGAGCTGCAGCTCCTCGAGCTGGATGAGGAGGCGGAGGAGCCCGAAGAGCCGGCGAGACCGATCTTCGATGAGCGGGAGCTCGCCGCTGAAGGTGCCGAGCTTCAGAGTGACTTCCTCGACGAGCAGCCGGTCGCCCCCGCCGAGGCGGAGGAGGTCTTCGACCTTGGCGAGCCCGGGGCACCCCCGCCGCCCGCCGGTCCCGACCAGACCGGCGGCCTGGTCGTGCAGGCCGCGCCGGCGGCGGAGCCCGTCGCCGGACTGCCCGACGATCTGCAGCGCGTGCTCGGCGACGTCGAGCAGTACGTGTCGCTGGGCTTCGTCGAGGACGCCAAGGAGGCCCTGGGCGAGCTGGGAGGCCGCTACTCGGATCATCCCGCGCTGCTCGGGAAGCTCGCCGAGCTCGGGCTCGAGGTCCCAGCCGAGTTTCCACTCGACGCGCCGAGCCCGCCGCCCCTGGAGATCCCGCCGGCCGCACCGGAGTCCCCACCCGCCGATCTCGGGGAGCCCCTGGGAGACCTCGAGGCCCCGCCGACCGAACCCGCGCCGGCCCAGGAGGACGAGCCCCTGCAGCTCGACGAAGGCTTCCTGGAATTCACTCCCGCTCCGTCGACCGCAGCGCAGACCCCCGTGGATCTCAGCTCGTCCGACACCGCCGTGCCGGTGGGGTCGGACGGGGGGAGCGGGGAGGCCTTCGACCTCGCGAGCGAGCTGGGCGGCCTCTTCGGCGCCCAGGCTGCGGTGGCCGAGGAGCCGGCCGTCGAAGGCGAGCAGCGGGAGGACCAGGGGATCACCGACCTGGGCGACGCGGCACTCACCGATCTCTTCCGCGAGTTCCAGAAAGGCGTCGACAAGCAGCTCGGGAAGGAAGACTACGAGACCCGCTACAACCTCGGGATCGCCTACAAGGAGATGGGGCTCGTCGACGAGGCCGTCGCCGAGTTCCAGCTCGCGGCCAAGGACGAGAGCCGCCTGCTCGAATGCGCCAGCATGCTGGGAATCTGCTTCATCGAGAAGGGCATGCCCAAGCTCGCGGTGAAGTGGTTCGAGAAGGGCCTCCAGGCGCAGGGCCGCTCGGACGAGGAGTATCTGGGGCTTCGTTATGATCTCGCCAGCGCTCTCGAAGCAGCGGGCGAACCCGAGCGCGCGCTCGAGATCTTCACGGAGCTCTATGGCCAGAATGCCAAGTTCCGCGACGTGGCCGACAGGGTGCGCCAGCTGGGCGCCCGCGCCTAGGTGTCGTCCGGCGACCTTGGCCCACCTCCTGTCCATCCTGAGCTCGCTGCTCGTGGGCCTCGTCCTCCTCGTGGCCCCGTGGACGGCTCTCTGGGACTCCAACTGGCTCCTGCAGCCCCACCCGGTCGTGCGCAGCATTCTCCTGAACGCTTTCACGCGGGGCGCGGTGAGCGGGCTCGGGCTCGTCAACATCCTGATCGCGCTCCACGACGTCCGGGCGAGGCTCGCGGAGACGGTGCGCCGCCGCTGAGGACAGCGGATGGCGGCTCCGCGCGGCGAGAAGATGCGGGCGGCGGCGGTCGATGCGCTCTACGCCGCGCTCCTCGAGGCCGGCGGGAACATACCCCGCCTTCGTGAGCTGATCCGGGAGCCAATCGACGAGCCGGTGCTGATGGCCGTCCTGCGCCGGGCGGTGCCGGCCCCGTTTCTCGAGCTCCTCTGCGCCTCGCCACCGTGGTCGGAGCGTCCTCGCGTCCTCGCGCGGGTCGTCCTGAACCCGCGGGCACCGCGCAGCCTGTCGCTGCGGCTCCTGCCGCAGCTCTCGTGGCGCGAGCTCGCCGACGTGGCGGCAGCGGCCTGGGTCCCGGCCGGGGTCCGCATGCGCGCGGAGGCGCTGGTCCGCGAGGTGGTGGCGGACCTGCGGCTCGGCGACCGGACCACCCTGGCTCGTCTCGCCACGGCGAGGGTGATCCCGCTCTTGCTGCTCGACGACGACCCTCGCGTGGTCGAGGCCGCCCTCCAGAACCCGCGCCTCCGCGAGGAGGATCTCGTGACCGTCCTGCGTCGGGACGACGTCCCCAAGATCCTGCTGGAGAGCTGCGCCGCGTCGTCGCGCTGGTCGCTCAACTACGCGGCTCGGGTCGCCCTTGTCCTTCAGCGGCGCACGCCGCTCGGCGTGGCGCTGGGGCAGATCAGCTCGCTCGTTCCCCGCGACTTGAGGCGTGTGGCCGACACGAGCGGGCTCCGTCCGCTCGTCCGTGCCGCGGCCCGCGCAGTCCTCGAGAGAAGCGATGAGGAGAGCCCCCCCAATTCTCGACGGCTCAACTAGATACATTTGACAGGCCTCGCCCCCGCGAAATAGAATCCGCTCCGCTGCGGCTTGTGGGCGCCGCGGGGTCGCGAGGGCGGGGAGCCGATGGGTTCGTTTGGGGACAACCTTCGCCGGGAGCGCGAGCTCCGAGGCGTGAGCTTGCGTGAGATCGCCGACCATACGAAGATCAGCGTCCGCTTCTTCGAGGCGCTCGAGGACGACCGATTGGACATTCTGCCCGGGGGTCTGTTCCCTCGTTCGTTCGTGAGGCAGTACGCGGTCTTCGTGGGCCTCGACCCGGATCGGGTGGTGGCCGATTTCCTGGCCCACCATGGTCAGCCGGAGGCGGCCGTGCCATCTCCGCCGGCGGAGCGCCGGCCGTGGCTCACGCCCGGCGCCGTCTTCTTCGCGGCGGTGGTTCTCGCGGCCGCGTTCTTCGTCCTGCGTCGTCCCGGAGGAGAGGACGAACGTCGCCGAGCCGCGGCGGAGCCCACCCCGATTCCGGTGGCCCCGGCGGTCCTGCCCACGGACCGGGTGTATCCGCCACCGGCCTCCGCGGCCGCACCGGCGCCGGCCCGGGACACCCTGGTGCTGACGATGACCGCGGAGCAGAGCTGCTGGGTCGAAGTGCGGGCCGACGGTGAGACGGTCATCAACCGCGTGCTCGACGAGGGCGAGTCCGAGACCCTGGAGGCAGTTGGGGAGATCGTCCTGTCGGTCGGCAATGCGGGCGGGCTCGCGATCCGCGTGAACGACCAGCCCGCGCTTCCGCTCGGCCGGAGCGGCGAGGTGCGCAAGAACATCGTGATCACCCGCCAGAGCCTTCCCGCTCTGGTCGAGACAGAGGGCGTGAGCGTGCCCGACGGGCAGAGCGGCTAGAGACCTCCGATGGCGGACGCTCGAGCCACCAACCCTCTCGTCGACCAGTTTCGCCGCGGCGGAGTCGCCCGGGACCTGCGCCTCATGGCTGCCCAGGGCCTGCTCCCGCTGACGCCAGAGGACCTGGTCGAGCTGTGGACGGATCTCGTGCGTGACACCGACGAAGGCGTGCGCGCGGCGGCGACGAAGTCGCTCACCGAGTTCCCGGTCAACGAGCTCGTCCCCATCGTGAAGAGCCGCGCCACACCCCCGGCGGTGCTCGGCTGGGTCGTGACGTATCGAAGCGAGCGGGAGCTCCGCGAGCCCACGCTGCAGAACCCGTCGACGACGGACGAGACGATCGAGGCCCTGGCCCCCGACCTGCCCCAGGAGCTGGCGGAGCTGGTCGTCATCAACCAGGTCCGCCTCCTCCGGCGCACGTCCCTGCTGGAGGCGATCGAGAGCAACCAGCGCCTGAACAACGACCAGCGTCGACGGCTCAACGAGCTCCGCGAGACGTTCAAGATCGGGGTCGAGGCCGAGCCCCCCCCGCCGCCGCCCCCCGCCGAGCCCGAGCCGGAGCCCAAGCCGGAGCCCGAGCCCGAGCCCGAGCCCGAGGTCGTTCTCACCGAGGACGAGGCCATGGTTCGGTACCTCACCGAGGAGGAGCGGGACAAGGCCGAGGCGGTGAGCGCGGTCCAGAAGATCTACCGGCTGAACACCGCCGAGAAGATGATCACCGCGCTCAAGGGCACGCGCGAGGAGAGGGCCATCCTCATCCGGGACCCCAACAAGCTCGTCTCCACCGCCGTCCTCGGCAGCCCTCGCGTCACCCCGGCCGAGGTCGAATCCTTCTCCGCGATGAAGAATGTCTCCTCCGACGTGCTCCGCACGATCGGGAACCACCGCGAGTGGACCAAGAGCGCGGCGGTGATCTCCAACCTCGTCAAGAACCCCCGGACGCCGATCGGCCTGTCGCTCACGCACCTGCCGCGCGTGAACCCGCGCGACATGAAGATGATCGCCGTCGACCGCAACGTGCCCGAGGCCATTCGGAAGCAGGCACAGAAGTTCGTGCGGCAGAAGCAGTAGGCAACGATGCCGGACTACTACGAGCTCCTGGGTGTCGACAAGACGGCCTCGGCCGGCTCGATCCGGAAGGCCTACGCGATGCTGGCGCGCGAGAAGCACCCCGACCGTTTTCCGGAGGGCCCCGAGAAGAAGGCGGCGGAGAAGCACTTCCAGGACCTGACGACCGCCTTCAACACGCTCAGCAACGAGCGGAGCCGAAGCGAGTACGACCGGCAGCGGGAGCGCCCGCTGCCGACCACGCCCGAGGAGATCGCGCGTGACGCCTTCGAACGATACGGCCCCCTGCTCGAGGCAGGCCAGCTCGACGAGGCGGTGACCCTCCTTCGCACCGCCGTGCACCACGCCCCCGAGAGTGCGGAGTACCAGGCCGCCCTCGGGCGGGCGCTGGCTCAGGCCACCAACGCGGCCCGGGAGGCGATCCAGGTGCTCGAGAGGGCGGCGCAGCTCGCCCCGCAGGACGCCAGCCTCTTCGTCGACCTCGCCCTCCTGCTGAACCGCCAGGGGTTGAAGGTCCGCGCCCGCCGGATGCTCGCGACGGCCCAGCAGCTGGCCCCGGGCCACCCGCGGGTCGCGCGGGCGGCCTCCGAGATCGGCGCCGAGTAGCCGTGAGCGCGATGAAGATCACGTCCGAGGCACTGAGCGACGTCGGGCGAAAGCGGAAGGGCAACGAGGATGCCCACGCTGTCAATCCGGAGCAGGGGCTCTACGTGGTCGCCGACGGCATGGGTGGACACGCGGCGGGCGAGGTGGCCTCCCGCATCGCGGTGGAGGGAATCGAGGAGTTCGTCACCCTCACCGCCGGCAACCAGGAGATCACCTGGCCCTTCGGCCTCGACGAGACGATCTCCTACGACGGCAACCGCCTCAAGACGGCCATCCGACACGCGAACCGCCGGGTGCTCGAGGCGACCCGTGAGAGCGCCGAGCTCGAGGGCATGGCGACGACGGTGGCGGCGGTGCTCATCGAAGGCGAGGTCGCCCACCTGGCCCACGTCGGCGACAGCCGCATCTACCGCTGGAGCGACGACGAGCTCACCCTTCTCACCAGCGACCACTCCTGGGTCAACGAGCAGATCCAGACCGGGGTCATCTCTCCCGAGCAGGCGCGCAGCCACCCCTTGCGGAACGTTGTCACCCGCGCCCTCGGCGGCCGGGCCGACCTGCTCGTCGACGTCCAGGCCCTGAGGATGAAGGAAGGGGACATCCTGCTCCTCTGCTCGGACGGCCTGACCACCATGATCTCGGATGAGGAGATCGCCGGTACCCTCCGCAGCTCCGGGGGCGACATCGGCCGGGCCGCGCAGGCCCTGGTCGACGAGGCCAACGAGCATGGGGGTGAGGACAACATCACGGTCGTCCTCATGAAGTTCGAAGAATGAGCATGCTGCCGCAGGCCGACGAGGGTCGGGCCCGTCCCCGCATCGGGCGCTACATCATCACGGGGCGGCTCGGGCGCGGCGGCATGGGCATGGTGTACGAAGGCCTCGATGAGGCCCTCGACCGAAGGGTCGCGATCAAGACGATCACCGCCGAGGGCGCGGTCAACGAAGAGAGCAAGCGGCGCTTCGAGATCGAGGCCAAGGCCGCGGCCCGGATGCAGCACCCCAACATCGTCGCCGTGTACGAGCTCGGCGAGGACCGGGGCGTGCAGTACATCGCCATGGAGTTCCTCGAGGGAACGGACCTCGGGAAGCTCTTGCGGTCCGAAGAGGAGCTTCTTCTCGCCGAGAAGCTGGACGTCGCGATCCAGGTGTGTCGCGGTCTGGCCTACGCGCACGAGCGCCACGTCTGGCACCGCGACATCAAGCCCGACAACATCGGCCTGCTCGACGACGGGACGGCCAAGATCATGGACTTCGGCATCGCCAAGATGGAGGGCACCCAGCTCACCAAGACGGGCATGATGGTGGGGACGGTCAACTACATGAGCCCCGAGCAGGTGCGGGGCCAGAAGCTCGACGGCCGCACCGACGTCTTCTCCATGGGCGTCATCCTCTACCAGCTGCTGAGCGGAAGCAGGCCCTTCCAGGGTGAGGGCCCGTCGCAGGTCCTCTACAAGATCGTCACCGAGCCTCCGGCCCCCCTTGATCTCGCTTCCCTCGGCGAGCCCGGTCCCCGGCTCCAGGTCATCGTCGAGCGTGCCCTGGCCAAGGACCGCGAGGAGCGGTACCAGGGAGCGGGGGAGCTGGCCGACGACCTCCAGAAGGTGCTCGACGACGTCCGAAGGACGGGCTCGAGCGAGCCCGATCCCAACGTCCTCCGGGCGGTGGCATCCGCTCGGCGCACCGTCAGGGCGGGCCGGGTCGACGACGGCATCGCGCAGCTGCGCACCCTCGTGACCTCCAACCCGGCCCTCGTTGAGGCCCGGCGGGAGCTCCGGGGGGCGCTGCGCCAGCAGAAGCGGCGGAGCCGGGCGCCGGCATCTCCGGCGGAGATCGCCACCGAGCTCCAGGCGACATTCCACGCCCCCCCGACGCAGCGCGGGACGGAGACGGAGCTGGCGCCGACGGTCGTCGCCCCGGAATCCGGGCCGGCCCCGCGGTCGCGCCGGGCCATCGTGTGGGCGGCCGTGGTCGCGGCGGTGGTTCTTCTCGGGGTGGGCATCTTCTTCCTCGTCGGCGGTGGCGGGCCGGCGCCTCCGGTCGAGGTCAGCGTCCCCGTGCGCTCGCAGCCCCTGGGCGCGGCCGTCCTCGTGGACGGTCGCGACTCCGGGATCGTGACCAACGGCGTGGTCGTGCTCGTGGACGGCTCCGACTCCGGGGCGGCGAAGGAGGGCGTGGTCGTGCTTCCCTCTCCGTTTCCCGAGCAGGTCGAGCTGACGTTCCGCAAGCCGGGCCACCGCGACGAGAGCCGGACCATCCGTCTCTCTCCCCCTCCGCTGGAAGCGGTGTCGGTGACCCTGCAGTCGGACGTGCCGGTTGCTCCGGTTCGGACGAGCCCGGCCGGGGCCACCGTCACCCTTGACGGCGAGCGCGTGGCCGGGGTGACCCCGTTGGAGATCGCGATCGACCCCGGGAGCGAGCACGTCCTCGGCCTCGCGCTCGATGGCTACGTCAGCCGCGAGGTCCGCGTCGCCGCCGGGGAGACCCCCGAGGTGATCGAGACCGAGCTGAAGCCGCTGCCGCCCCCGGGCCAGGTCTCGATCGTGTCCTCGTACCCGCTCGACGTCCTCTGGCGGGGCCAGGTCCTGGCCCGCGCGGCGGTCTCGCCACAGGTCGACCTGCCGAGCGGCCCGCAGGTCCTGACGCTCGCCTCCGCATCGATCTTCCTGCGTGCCGACGTTCCGGTCTCGGTGCCGCCGGGGGGGCAGACCGCGATCGAGGCGCCGGGCATCGGCCGCATCAACATCCGAGCGTTTCCCGACAACTGCGAGGTCTTCGTGGGCGGGGCCTCCATCGGCTACCCGCCGATCCAGAACCGTGAGGTGGCGACGGGGAGCCACACCGTGAGCTTCCGTTGGCCGGACGGCGTCAGCACCGAGCGGACCGTCGAGGTGCAGACCGGTCGTCCCGCCTTCGTCACCGGACGAAAGGAGTAGGCCGTGAGGCAGCGTTCGCGGTTGCTGATCACGCTTCTCGCCCTGGTCGCCCTGGTTATACCCGCTTTTGCGCAGCAGGAAGGTGCGGAAGAGCAGGGGCAGCGTCTCCTCGCGGAGGGCCGGGAGTACTGGAGGGAGGGCAAGCTCAAGCAGGCGCTCGACAACTTCAACATCGTCATCTCCAGCTTTGGGGACACCGAGGCCGTGGGCGACGCCCTGCTCGAGATCGGCCGCTACCGGATGGAGGTGGACGGCGACGAGGACGGGGCCCGCGAGGCCTTCGTGCAGGTCTCACGCGACCACGCCCAGAGCGCCGCCGCCCCCGGCGCCTACCACTACCTCGGGCTGCTCACCCTCGAAGGGGCGACGACGCCGACCGAGCTGGAGGACGCCCTCGCCCAGTTCTCACGGGTGGTGACGCTGTACCCGCAGAGCATTCTGTGGGTTCCCCGCTCTCTCCAGGCCTCGGCGATGGTCCACCGCCGCGCGGGGCGCTATCAGGAGGCGGTGGCCCTCAACCGCCGCGTGGCGCTCGAGTATCCGGCCAGCGACGCCGCCCCACGGGCGCAGTACGAAGCCGGGCACGACCTGGCCCTGCTCGGGGAGCCCCGACTCGCCATGGAGGAGTTTCAGCAGGTCCGGAACCGCTTCCCCGAGAGCCCCTGGGCGGCGGCAGCCCTCGACCGGATCACCGCCCTCTACCGGCTGTATGGGGCGGGGGAGCCGGTCTTTACCCTGGATTCGAGCTTCTCGCTTCCCAGCGGCAACGCGCTCAAGGACGTGGAGGCCCTCCTCCGGGAGCCCGACGGACGACTGTGGGTCGCCTCGAGGAAGACCAAGAGCGCGGTGGCGTTCGATCCGTCCGGGAAGATCGAGACGAGCTTTGCCGCCCAGGACCCCCGCACGCTGTCCTTCGCTCCGAACGGCGACGTGGTCTTCGCGGCCAAGACCGCGGTGCGTATCGGAAAGCGCGACGTCCGGCGCTTCTTCTTTCCTCCCGAGAAGCCGGGTGACGAGCGCAAGCCCGTGGAGAAGATCCGCGCCGCGGCGGTGACGCCCGGGGGCGCGATCCTGGTCTCCGACGAGAAGGACGACGCGATCTACCG
>JAJDNV010000132.1 GCA_022340545.1 Acidobacteriota bacterium
CTCGTTCAGGCTGTTCTGGGCCACCTCGAACCGGACGCGGTCGGGGTAGGGGTAGCCCTCGGGCACGTCGTTCATCGCCACCGCGATGCAGTCGGCACCGGCGGCCTCCGCGGCCACCGATTCACAGAGGTCGGTCGTGAATGTCGCGATCCCGCACTGCCGGGGCAGATAGTTCCCGACGAACGCGATATACCCTTCGCCCGGCCGCTTCCGCAGCTCGATGCCGCTCCGTGGAGTCATGCCCACCCTCCTCCCGGATGAGGTCCGGGAACTCTCCTCATGGGCCCGGCCATCCAGCCGCGAAGGCCTCGTAAAGCCGCGGCAGGTGCCGCCGAGGATCGGAGAGGTACTCGTCCTGTGTCACGCCGATCGAATCGAGGTCCGGCCGGGATCCCGTTCTTTCGCGCTTGCCGAAGGCCCTGACAGCGTTCAGCGCCGGCTTCGGCGAGCGGTCGGAACGCCACAGGCCGAACGACATCTCGTGGGGAGCCTGGTCGAACGGCGGCTCGCGGCTCAGGGACAGGTCGTAGTCGCCGAAGCACCAGAGGAGCGCCCCCAGGAAACCCAGCCGATGCAGAGCGTCCAGCACCCGCTCAGTGTAGCGTGCCGCCTCCTCCTCCCCGAGCAGGCCGGGCGTCTCGACCCCGGCCATGTCGGCACGTCGGGTGGGAGCACCGAACTCCGCGAAGAGGACATCCTGGCCCGAGAGCCATCGGGTCAGGAGGCCGAGAAAGACCGCAACTCCTTCGTCCGCAGGATGACGGCTCCACCGCGCGTAGGCCGGGTAGCCGTGCATGCAGGCGAAGTCGAGCACGCGCGCGGTCTCCCGTGGGCCCATGAGCCGGTTCTCCTCCAGATCCTCCTGATGCAGGCCGATGGTGACCGGCACCCCGGGGGGCTCCCCCTTGAGAGCCTGGGCCATTGTACTGAGCCACCGCGCCGCATGCTCAGACGTCGGCGGGAGGATGCAGTTGGACGGCTCGTTGCCCAGATCCCAGGCCCAGAGCGCCGGGTGGGCGTCGAGCGCCGCCGCGACCTCGCGGGCCAGACGGGTCTGGGCCCGACACAGGGCGTCGTCCTCATACCAGTTTCGGATCCCGGCGGGGACGATCCGACCACCGGCGATCGTCCGAAAGCGGCCGGAGGGGCGGTTGCGGTCCAGCACCCACGACGGGATCCAGTTCGCTCCGCTCATGTGGCCGGTGAAAAGCGTCGGCATCAGCGCGAGGCCGGCCTCCCGTGCCGCGTCGGCCACCGCGACCAGGGCGTCGAGCCGGTCGCACGACACCTTCTCCGGTTCCGGCTGGAAGTCTTCCCAGAGCAGGAACACCCGCACGCAGTCGAAGCCCGCCTCGGCGATTCGAGCATAGTCCTCCACGACCTCGGCCGCGTCGAGGCGCCGCCACATCGCCATGGCACTTCGAATGGGCCAGTAGTTGATGCCGAGGCGGAACCTCACCGTCTCATCCCGCGCCCCGTCCCAGCCTCAGCTCTCCCGAGAGGATGCGCGAGTAGACGTCGAGATAGCCGTCGACCATCCGTCGCTGGCTGAAGCGTTCCTCCACCCAGCGCCGGCAGGCTCGGCGGTCCAGCTCGCCGACGCGAGCGACCGCGGCCACCGCCTCTTCGACCGTCTCGACGAGGAAGCCCGTCACCCCGTCTCGGATCACCTCCGGCATCGAGCCCCGGCGAAACGCGATGACGGGTGTCCCGCACGCCATCGCCTCGACGACGCTCAAACCAAAGGGCTCCTCGAAGCGGATGGGATGCAGCAGTGACTCGGCGCCGCCGAGAAGACGGTCACGCTCCTCGGGACCCACGGGGCCCACGTACGAGACGGACTGCCCGTCGACGTGCGGCTCGACCTCCTCGGCGAAGTAGGTCCGGTCCTGGATGATCCCGGCGATGACGAGCTTGCGCCCCGCGCGCCGGGCGATCTCGATCGCCTCGGCGACTCCCTTGTCCGGGTGGAGGCGGCCGAAGAAGACGAGACCCTCCCCGGGCGTCTCCCTCAGGGTGAGCTCCTCCAGGTCGATCCCGTGGTGCACGGTGGCGGCGTACGACAGCTCGGGGGCGCGGTCGGCGTCGCTGATCGACACGTAGTGGCTGCGGTCGGCGTACTCGACGTACACCGGCAGGATCTTCGGCGAGCTGAACCCGTGGATCGTCGTCACGAGTGGGGTGTCCACCAGCCGGCTGTAGGTCAGGGGAAGGAAGTCGAAGTGGCTGTGGATGAGGTCGAACTCACTCGCGCGCTCGAAGCAGTGGGCGATGTGGAGGCACTCCCAGACCTTGGGATCCCTCTCCGGGTCCTCCTCCCACGGTGTGGGGCAGACGCCCGCGAGTCGTCCGCTCGTTTGCGAATCCCTCGTCGCGAAGAGCGTGACGTCCGTGCCACGCTTCACCAGCCCTTCACAGAGCAGCGAGACGACCCGCTCCCACGGGCCATAGTGACGCGGCGGGGTGCGCCACGCGATCGGAGCCAGAAGGGCGATTCTCAACCGTACCTCTGCGATGGCGGCATCCCGCGTGAGATCAGCGCCCGGCCCGGCCCGTGTCCTTCGTCACCTCTTCCCAGCCGCGCACGTGGCCGTAGTTGCGCAGTGTCTCTCGCATGCCGCAGCGCAGGCAGGTTCTGTGCGCTCCGCCGCCCGTCATTCGGTCGTGACCGAGAAGCCAACAGAGGAGTCTCCGCATCTCAGCCCACCCCCTTCATCTCGTCGGGCCAAGGCCCGGGCCGATCGCCGGGCCGGTGAGGCTCACCGGGCGTTGCCGCCCGCTGCTTGTCGCGATACATGGCGGAGTCGGCGCTCCTCATGAGCTCCTCGGGTGACGTGCCGTCGCCCGGGAACACGCTCACCCCGACGCTCATTGCGATGGAGACCTCGTGACGATCGAGTCGATACGGGGCCTGCACAGACTCGAGCACCTTGGCCGCCACGTGCGCGGCATCCTGTGCCCCGGTCACGCTGTCCAACAGCACGATGAACTCATCCCCCCCGATGCGGGCCACCGTATCCCCGGCTCGAACGCTGCTACGGACACGCGCGGCGAGCTCCACGAGCAGGCGGTCGCCGGAGCCGTGGCCGAAGGAGTCGTTCACGGTCTTGAAGTCGTCGAGGTCGAGAAAGAGCAGGGCGAGAAGGGTCCCCTGGCGACGGGCGTGCGTGATCGCGAGGCCGAGGCGGTCGTAAAGGAGACCGCGGTTGGGCAGCCCGGTGAGGTTGTCGTGATAGGCGAGGTCGCGGAACTCGTCCTTCGTCCTGTGAGCGGCGTCCAGCTCGGCCCGGAAGATCTCCCGTTCGGTGACCGCGACCTCCAGGCGAAGCAGGATCCGTCGTGCGAGCCCCCGGATCAGGAGGGGCAACAGCGCCACTGCGGCGATCAGGGCCAGAGCCCCGAGGACCGTGGGGCGGCCGCGGAACTCCGCTCCCGCGGCGGCAGCGAGCGCGGCGAAGCCGGCGCCGGCGGGAACCGCCCAAACGAGATGGCGTCTCAGCGCGAGGTCGCCGCCGCGGTCGGGGACCGACCACGGTGGCAGCATGCCCCCACGTCGCCTGAGAGCCCAGGCGGCCACGGAATGAACAGTCATCGTGTCATCTCCAGCGGTGCCCTCACCTGCCTCGCACGCTCCGACCCGGGCCGCCAGCGGCGCGTCCCGGCGCGCTCCTGGCCACACCCCGCCTCCCGGCAGCATGGCGAAACCTCGGGACCGGGACGAGAGAGCAGCATTGTCACCGGCCCGTACGACCGACCACTAATCGATTGTTCTCTGCCGACACATTGGACAGACCCGATGTGTCGGGTTCCGCCGAGCGGCCACGCAGGTGAGCAGCGCCTTCGGGCCTTCGCGGACGGAAGCGGGTTGGGGCGAGAGGGTAGCGTCCACCTCGAGACATATCGGACGTGGCCTATCGGTGGCGTCGAAACAATGTATTGGATTCCGGCCGCCCGATTCCACTAGGCTGGCCGACGTGGGACAGGGTTCGGGATCATGCGGTCACCGGCGCGTGCGGGAATTAGGATGGCCGGTGCGACGCCCTGCGTCTCGGAGACCAGCCGGCGAAACGCGTAAGGCAGGCGGCCCCTCGTTTCGAGCTGCCCCAGGCGTGCTGCGCCGGACGCAGGTGATGGGAGTCTATCTGGCCAGACTTCTTTGAGCCAGGTGCACGACGCGCGGTCGCGAGCCCCGGCCATCCAGCTTCGGCAGGTGATCGACAGTCTCTCCGACGGCGTCGTCGTGGCGGACAGGCATGGACGATGCCTCCTGTGCAACGCGGCCGCCCGCCGACTCTTCGGAGCGGATCTCACTGACGTGGCGGCAGGGGAGTGGCCTTCAAGCTTCGACTGCCTCCGGCCCGACATGGTCACGCCGTACTCGCCGGAGGAGATGCCGCTCACGCGCGCGCTGCGTGGCGAAACCTTCAGCAACCTCGAGCTGTTCATGCTCGCCCGGGGGGCGTCAGAGGGAGTGTGGCTCAGCATCAACGGAACGCCCATCCGGGACGCTCGGGGAGGGATCGAGGGCGGTGTGGTCGTGCTCCGGGACATCAGTCTCATCAAGCGCGAGCTCCAGAAGGTCGAGCTCCTCTCCAACGTCGTCGAGGCGACCGCCGACGCCGTGATCGTCACCGACCGCGGGGGCCTCATCGAGTACGTCAACCCGGCGTTCGAGGCGGCCACCGGCTACACCAGCGCGGAGGTCCTCGGGGGCAATCCGAGCATTCTCAAGTCCGGTGCGCACACCCGGGAGTTCTACGCGGGCCTCTGGAGGACCCTGCTCGAGGGACAGGTCTTCCGCGATACGTTCATCAACCGGAAGAAGAGCGGCGAGTTGTTCATGACCGAGCAGACCATCACGCCAATCCGAAAGCCGGACGGAGGCATCTCCCACGTAGTCTCGGTGGGCAAGGACGTCACTCAGCTCCGGCGAGCCGCCCAGCGCGAGAGTACCCTGCTCCTCGCACGATCCGTGCAGCAGCGGCTCTTTCCGTCAGCCCCGCCTCTGGTGCCCGGGTTCGACATCTACGGAGCGACCTTCGTGGCCGACGTCACGGGCGGGGACTACTACGACTTCATCCCCCTTCCGGACGAGCGCCTCGGGATCCTCGTCGCCGACGTGAGCGGGCACGGGTTCGACTCCGCGCTGCTCATGGCCGAGACCCGCGCGGTGCTGCGAGCGACAGCGCAGACCACGTCCGAGCCCAGCGAGATCCTCGCGGTCGTCAACCGCGTGCTCCACGGGGACACCGAGGCGCACCGGTTCGCGACGCTTCTTCTCGTGAGCCTCCACGTGCCCTCGCGCTCTCTGACCTACTCCGGCGCCGGCCACCTGCCCGGCTACCTCCTGGACCGCCGCGGCGCGGTGAAGGCCGAGCTGCCCGCCACCGGCCTGCCGCTGGGTCTCTTCCCGGAGTCCGTCTACGAGACGCGCTCCGTCGGACGCGTGGAGAGCGGCGACACCCTGGTGCTGCTGACGGATGGCGTCACGGACTGCGGCCT
>JAJDNV010000140.1 GCA_022340545.1 Acidobacteriota bacterium
GTCGGTCGGGACCAAGCCCCTCCCGCTGACGGTGCGGCCGGCCTTGCCGGTCTCCGTGCCCGCCGCCGCCGTCATCATGTGGGCCGGCGATCTGGTCCCGGGCGTCGTGGATGATCCGCAGGTCTACGAGGTGGTGCTGCCCTCCGCCGTCACCGGCGGCCGGCTCCTACGGCTGGAAGGTTCGGGCCGCGTCCTCGTCGAGCAGGCGTCGGTCTAGATGACTCCGGGAACGAAGCGCTGAGCAACGTTCCCGGAGTATTAGGCCCTACGCCCAGCCCTTGGCCATCGGCCCGATCACCGGCAGCTCGAACTCCTCGCCCGCGTTGGCCTTGATCATCATGAAGATTGCGAGGCCGAGCAAGGCGACGCCGACCACCATGCCGACCAGGGAGAGGAGAAGGCCTACCGCTCCGAGATTGACCACGGCCAGCGCGGCCTGTCCCACCCAGAGAACAACCCAGACGGCAAAGGCCGCGCCGTGCAGGAGCAGGCTCTGAAAGGCATGGAACCGCACGGGGTGGCTCTTCTTCTCCGCGATCGCCACCACGATCGAGAAGATGAAGCCGATGCAGCACGGCACGTAGCAGAGGAGCCCGGCCACATTGGGCGCCATGCCCAGGCTGGTCTGTCCTCCGCCGGGTGTCGAGGTCGCCATTCTTTCCCCCTTAGTGCGCCGGGCCGACGCCACCCTTCAGCTACGGGCGCCCGCGTCCCCGGCTCGCCGCGGGCACTGTAGCGTTCCAGCCCGTGGCCTGCAAGCGGGCGGCCCTAGTTAAGGAGTGAGTGAAACGCCGTCGGGGTGTCGGCCGACACGAGGTCCACGACGTCAACCTCGCGCCGCAGGGCAAAGCGCCAGCCCGCGGCGCCCTCGAAGACCGCCCACTCCCCTCGTCGGCCCTCGCTGCCCCGCCGCCGGGCGAAGCGACGGCGCAGCGCCTCCTCGAACTCGGAGGCGTCGGGGACGGTGTCCCAGGCGCTCTTCCAGACGAGGACGGTGCCGCCCTCGACGTCCCAGAGGCGCCACGCGTCACCCCCCCAGCCCGCGACGGCCTCGCCCGTCTCCTCGACCAGCGTCCGAAGCAGCAGCTCGCCCAGGACCCCCTGGGAGAGAAGCCGCCCCCCCGGTGGAGACCGGCGGGGCGTCACCACCCGCGGCGGCTCTCCGCTGAAGAACTTCTCCGGATGAAGGACCTGCTCCGTCGAGTCCGGAGGGCGCCGCCAGGCCTCCCGCATGGCCTCCGGACCGCCCCGGGTCTCGATGGCCCGGGCCAGGTCTCTCCCCACCAGGTAGGGCATCACGAGCTGGTCCCGGATGACGGGCGGGGCCCCGGGGATGTCCGCCAGGCCGGGGACGTTCATGTCGGCGTACCCCTGGTCCGCCCCGCCCACGGGCAGGTCGAGGCCGAGCGCCCCGAGCCGATCGAGCACGAAGCGCTCCATCACCAGCGTGGCGTCCCCTTCGAGCAGGGACATCCAGGCGAGCCGCCGGTCGTCGAAGTCCCCCACGTCGTCCGGAAGCTGCCAGTGGAGCGGCTCGTACTGGTCCTGCAGCGCGTGGCGGAGCTCGTGGACGAGCACGATCTGGTTCATGGGGGTGAAGGCCTGTTCCTCGCTCACCGCGAACAGCTGCTGTCGTCCGGGACGCTCGTCGTAGAAGCCGACTATGTTGTCCTCGAGGACACCGGCCCGCACCGCACGCAGGTCGACCCCGGGTCCGAGGAGATCGAGGGCCTGTAGCAGCCGCTGATCCGCCTCCGCCCGGGCCGGGGGGTACTCGGAATCCAGAACCTCCTGCAGGTACGCCACCAGCGCGTCGTGCCCCATGAAGGCGATTGGGACGTCACGGCGGAAGGGAATGCCTCCCACCTCCGCCACCTCACGCTGGAGCTCGGGCCCGGTCACGTCGACCGGGCCCATGAGGGCACCCAGCAGCTCGTTGATCAGATCCGTGGCCTCCGCCGCTGCGCCGCCGCTTCCGCCCGGCGGCGGGGGCGTCTGCCCGAGTGCTCCCGGGACGCCGCCGAGAAGGACGGCGAGGGCCAGCGATGGGAGCCTTCCGCTCATCCCCGCAGCCAGAGGGGGTCGCTCCAGAACCCTCCCGGCACTGCCAGGAGGACGAGGAGGACGAGCACGAAGGCCACGTCGTAGGCCAGGCCGCCTCTCTCGTAGTCCCACAGAAGGAAGCGGACCAGTGGACTCAGCGTCATCTTCGGTCTCTCCTCGGTGCCGTGCACCGCTTCACACCCTCTCGATCTCGAGGCCGCCCGGCCCCCCACGCCGGCCCCACGTCGACGCCGGGGTCCCGAAGCGGCGCAGCACGTCGGCGACCGTCTCCAGATGGAGCGTGACCTTCGACGTCGTCAGCCGCCCGCCCCCGCCGGCCAGGGCCAGCGGGACGGCGAGCTGGTCGGCGACCCAGGGGTCCACGCAGGCCTCCTCGTCGTCCAAAAAGAGGAGGAGCTGGCGTGCCGTCCGCTCGCCCAGGACCTCCGCCCGCACCCCACGTCGTCCGAGCACGGCGAAAGCGGCCCGGCCCGTCTCGAAGACGCCCTCGAGCTGAAGACACGACCCCGGGGAGGCGGAGGGCATCTCCAGGACCTCCCAGCTCGACTCGAGGCGCCTCTGCTCCCACAGGAGGGCACGGGCCGCGTCCGCCTGCCGGTGCGCCACGTCCCCCTTCAGGCGCCCGGCGGCCGAGAGCCCGCGGATCTCGCGGAGGGGCCCGCGCCGCGTCAGGTCCAGCCCCACCGAGCGGGCCCAGGGCGAGACCTCGGCGCGGACGCGCCCCCCGCCCCGGGGGGCGAAGCCGGCGCGTTCGAGCTCGACGCGGGGACGCAGCCCCAGCCGCTCCACCATGGGGGTCCAGTGCCTGGCGACGAAGTGAAAGCTGGGGCTGAGGGGAACGTGGGTTCCGCCGCAGATCGCGAGCCGGCTGGGCTCGGCGGCGGTCGCAAGGGCGGGCAGGACCGTCTGCAGGACGAGGGTCGTCGCCCCCGCGGTGCCGATGTCGAAGTCGAACGTGCCCGCGGTCACCGCTCCCGGCTGGAACCTCAGGTCCGGCGAGCCGTCGAACGCGCCGTGCACCTCCGCCCCGCAGCCCATCGCGGCAGCCCGAACCGCGGCCAGATGCTGGGGGCGGAGCCCCGGCCGGGAGCGCCGGGCCCGGATACGGGTCGCCTCGAAGCCCTGGCCCGTGACCATGGCCAGCGTGAGCGCCGAGCGAAGGATCTGGCCGCCGCCCTCGCCGAGCTCCCCGTCGATCGGGATCAGACCCATGGGGCTCCGGCCCGGCCCGGCCCAGCGGGCATCCGGCCGTCCGGGAATCCCCTGACGCCTCGCCCGCCGCGGGGCGACGTCAAGGGGTCACTCCCCGCTCCGCACACCATCCGGCCTGAAGCAGCGACGGCACCGGGCCTCGTACTCCCCCGCCCCGCCGACGACCACGCGGTCCTCCGCCGCCACGAGCCGCTGGGAGCGGTTCGCCGGTGCCCCACAGCGCATGCAGACGGCCAGCGTCTTGTCGACGTACTCTGCCACCGCCATGAGCTGGGGCATGGGCTCGAAGGCCCGTCCCCGGTAGTCCTGGTCGAGGCCCGCGACGATGACGCGCAGGCCCCGGCTGGCCAGAGCGTCGGCCACCTCGACCAGCGACATGTCGAAGAACTGGCCCTCGTCGATCGCGACGACCTGGGTCTCCGGGTCCACCCGTCCCAGGATCTCGCGCGCGCCCTCCACGACCTGCGAAGGCATCTTCATCTCGGAGTGGCTGACGATCTCGCCGGTCGAGTACCGGGCGTCGACGCGAGGTTTGAACAGCTGCACCTTCTGTCGGGCGATCTGGGCTCGTCGGACCCGGCGAATGAGCTCCTCGCTCTTCCCGCTGAACATGCTGCCGGTGATCACCTCGATCCAGCCGCTGTGAGCCGGGTCCGGTGGAGGAGTGGGCATCGGACCGCCTACTTGCTGACGCGCTCCACGTACGCGCCGGAGGATGTGTCGACCTTGATCACGTCCCCCTCGTTGATGAACGGCGGCACCTGCACGATCAGCCCCGTCTCCATCGTGGCGGGCTTGCCCACGTTCGATACGGTGGCCCCCTTGATTGCCGGCTCGGTCTCGGCGACCTTCATCTCCACGGTCAGCGGGGGGTTGATGCCGATGGGGGCGCCTTCCCAGAACTGCACGTTCAGTCTGATGTTCGGGATCAGGTAGGACACGGTGTCGCCGAGGGTCTCGCTGGACAGGCCGATCTGCTCGTAGGTCTCGCCGTTCATGAAGTGGAAGGTGTCCCCGTCCTGGTAGAGGTACTCCATCTCGGTCTCGTCGAGCACGACCCTGTCCACCCGGTCACCGGAGCGGAAGCGGTGATCCATGATGGCCCCACTCTTGATGTGACGGATCTTTGCCTGCACCATCCCGCGTCCCTTGCCCGGCGTGACGTGCTCGGTCGTCACGACGCGGTAGAGATCGCTGTCGTGTCTGATGTACATGCCCTTCCGGATCTGCGTCGCCTGGATCATCCTCTTCTCACCTCAACAAACCGCCGATTATAGCCGCTCAGCCGACCTCCAGCCCCCGAAGGTCCACCCGCGCCGGGAAGATCCGGAATCCCGCGTCGCTCAGCGCCTCCTCGACGGCTTCCCGACGTCCCCGGCCCCGGGCCCCCGGGGGGGCCCACACCGCCATCACTCCGCCGCCGCCGGCCCCGCACACCTTCGCCGCGCCCCCGGCCCCGCGGGCCACCTCCGCGATGCGGTCGATGTTCGGCGTCGTCACCCCCGGGGCGAGCCGCTTGCGGGCCTCCCACTCCTCGGCGACGAGATCCACGACGTCCTCGAAGCGACCCTCCACCAACGCCGCGCGAACGCGCTGCGCGACGGAGGAGATGGTGGCCAGCGCCTCGCGCACGCCCTCGTCGCCGTCGATCTGGCCCTTGAGGACATCCCAGTTGTTTAAGCCGGAGAAGCGGGTCTCACCGCCGTCGACCAGGAGCAGGGACTCCTCGACCCGGGCCGGGTCGACGCCCAGGGGCTCGACGCGAATCTCGCCCGGCTCCAGGTGGACTCCGAGAACCCCGCCACGAAGGGCGGGCTGGTAGTCCTGGGCACCGGTGGGCACCTCGATGGTCCGGGCCTCCGCGTCTCTGAGCACGGGCCACAGGCGGTCGGGCTCGACGGCTCGTCCCAGGGCCGCGCACACCGCCCCCGCCACCGCCACCGCGAGGGCGGAAGACCCGCCCAGGCCCGACCCGGCCGGGACCCGCGACTGGGTCTCGACCCGTACCCCTTCCTCCACACCCAGCGCGCGAAGCACGTGGCTGACCAGGGACAGGTTCCCGTTCACGAGAAGCTCGGTCACGCTGTCCGCCGAAGCCTTCTGCAGGGTGTCCTTCGACTCCAGGTGGACTCCCTCCACGCCCGTCTCGACCCGGCACCAGGCCCGGCGGTCGATGGCCACGTTCACCGTCACCGCTCCGGGGTGGAAGAGATAGACCGGCCAGATGTCGATGGTGCCCCCGGCCAGATCCACGCGGCACGGAGCGGTGGCTTCGGTCCGCGTTGTCATTCGTAGGACTCAAACAGGCGGCCCCACGGCGTCTCGGCGATCGCCGCCATCCGCTTGCGCCCGTGAACCGGCCACCAGTAGCGATCGTGGTACACCGCGGAGCCCCAGATGAAGGCGTGCACCAGCGGCGTCCGGAAGAACAGCCCCTGGATGCGGGCCAGGGGGCTGAACCAGAGCAGCCGTCCGACACGGCTCGCGAAGTGATAGCGCACGTGGAAGTCGAAGTTCACCTCGGAGACGTCCTCCCCCACCACCTCGATCTCCCGGACGTCCCCCACGCCCAGCCCTCGCTCGTGGGCGATGCGGATGAAGTCGACGTCACGGAGCGGGTCGAAGCCCATCAGCCATGCGCTGGTGGCGTCGATCGCGACCATGTCGTCGCTGGCCAGCATGTAGTCCTTCACCACCGGGTGCATGGCCCGCGGTCCCGCCCCGTCACCACAGATCGTGCCGTCCATCACCGCAAACATCCCCGGGTGGATCTCCTTCTGGATCGCCAGCAGGTCCACGAGGGTGGCGTGGATGTCGGTGTGGGCCCAATGGCGGTTGTCCTTCAGCAGGCCCCCGAATGCGTTCTTCATGGCCCCGGTCATCGTTGTGTAGACGTGGGTCTTGACGGTGGGCAGATGGAGGATGTTGCTGCCGACCATGACCTCGGGCACGCGGACCTCGCCGAAGATCCGGTTCAACACGAGGAGATCCGCCTTCGGCTCGATGGGCACCCAGCGGCAGTCGGGGGCAAAGTTGTCGGCGGTGGGCACCTCGTAGCGGCGATAGACACCGGCGAACTTGTTCAGCTCATCGCCGCGATGGGCGTCCGTGACGACGGTCCCGTTGTGGAGGCCCAGCAGATCGTCGTAGCCGTCCTCCCGGAGCGTGCGCAGGACCCCCTCGAGCTGCCACGGGGTCGTGTTCGACGACAGGAACGGCAGATGCCAGGAGATGTTGTCCTTCAGGATCGTCCGCCGGCCCGGCCCGAGGGCCTTGGAGTACTCGAGTCCACGCATCATGACGCCGATGTCGTCGACGACGCTCTCCGGACGCGTCCGGATCACCGCCACGCGAGCTCGCGTGTGCCCCGACCCGATCGCCTCACGCTTCCGGCCGGTGCCCGAGTCGCTCATGGTTCTCCTTCTCCATCTGCAAGGTGCTCAAACTGTTAGTATAAGCGGGCTCGTGGCCCGCCGGCCACGTGTCCTTGCGCATGGACTGCCCCCGCTGCGGCGAGCCCGATGTCTCCGGTCGCGACTGCCCCCGGTGTGGGGTCATCCTGGCCAAGGCTCGAGCCCCTCGCCCGCGCCCGCCATCGCCCACCCCCGAGCCTGACCCGACGCCCCCACGCCGCTGGGGCCCTCTGGCGGCCCTGGTGGTCGCCGCGGTTGCAGTGGGCGTGTGGACCCTTCGGCGTTCGCCGGCCCCGGACCCGGATCCGGCTCCCGTGGCGACGCGGACCGCGCCGTCCCCGAATCCTCCTCCCGGCCAGCCGGTCCGTCCCCGCCCCGCCGACCGCCGCCTCCCAGGCCCCGTCCACCCGCCACCGACGCGAGCCGTCGACCCCGTCATCATCCCCGACGACGGTGCGCGGGCAGACCAGGCGACCGCGAACCGCCTGGCCGCGACCCTGCGCAGCGGGCGGCCAATCACCGCGGACGACGTGCGCGCCGCCGAGGACCTCTTTCTGCACCACGGCTCGGCGGCGGCGAGCCTCCTCGAGGCCGTGCTCCTGAAGGCGGCCGAGCAGGAGCGGGCGGCACGCCGCTACCGCGAGGCCGCGGTCTTACTCCGCAGTGCGGCTGCCGCCGCCCCGAGCAGCGCCCGGCCCCACACGGCGCTCGCCGCCGTCCTCATCGATTCCGGTGACTGGCCGGCGGCGGAGACGTCGGCTCGCGCGGCCCTGTCGCTCGCCCCCGCAGATCTCGAGGCCACCTACGCGCTGGCCTACGCGCTGCACCGGCAGGACCGTACCCGGGAGGCGGTGGAGATCCTCGAGTCCCTCCTCGACGATCGCGAAGACCCCCGATCGCGCGCCCTTCTCGAGCGCATCCAGGCCGACGTGGCGCCGGAGAGCGGCCTTGCCGAGCGGCGTCTCGCTCACTTCCACCTCCGCTACGACGGCGAGGCGCACGCGGATCTGGAGCCCGAGGTCCGGAGGGTCCTCGAGCGCCACTACGCCACCCTCGTCCGCATGTTCGATCACCGACCGGTCTCGCCCATCCCCGTCATCCTCCTCTCACGCGAGAGCTACTACACCGAGACGGGGGCCCCCGCGTGGTCGGGGGGGCGCTACGACGCCTTCGACGGGCGGGTGCGGCTCCCGATTGGAGGCCTCACCGCCGCCCTTCCGCCGGAGGTCGACTCCACGCTCCTGCACGAGCTGACCCACGCCTTCGTCACCGACCGATCCCGGGGCGTTGCCCCTCGGGAGATCCAGGAGGGGCTGGCCCAGCTCGTCGAGGGTAAGCGGGTCGAACAGCTCCTCACCCCGGAGCAGCTCACCGCCCTTGCCGAGGGGCAGATCGGAGGCGTGCCGGGCTTCTACCTCATGTCCCTGTCCTTCGTCGAGCACCTCTCGGCCCTCCGGGGCCAGGGAGGCATCAACGACCTGCTCCAGGCCATGGCCGAAACCGGGAACGCCAACCAGGCCTTCGAGCGCGTCTACGGCCAGGACGCCGCCAGCCTGCAGCGCGACTGGAAGACGCGCCTCCGCAACCGCTACGGCCGCTGACTCCAAGCCAACGGGTCGCGCCCGCAACGCTCAGGGGCCGCCATCACGACCCTGGGTTGCCCGACGCTCGGGCGCGGGGCTCGGCGGGCACAATTATTCAATGACCCCCCACCCTATCCCTCCCCACGTAGGGGGAGGGAAATGCTTGAGATAGGCCTCGGACGCCCCCGTGTCCCCAGGGAAGGGACACAGGGGCGAATCTAGGCCTGGTGGCCAGCCGCACTCAGCTATCGGATCTGCAGGTCGAACGGGAGGCGGGCGAGCGGGCCGTGGCCCCCGAGACGGGTCACCCACTCCAGTGCGCCGGCGGCGCCGGGGGCGATCATCTCCAGGGCGATCTCCTCCTCCTGCCGCTGCATCAGCGTCTCGAGGAAGCCCCTCCTCTCAGGCAGGACGACGAGCTCGACACTCCGGCCGGCGGGGATGCCGGCCTTCTCCCGGGCCACCGCGACCGCGTCGTCGAGGCCTCCGAGCTGGTCCACGAGACCCTTCTCGAGCGCCTGAACCCCGGTCCAGACGCGGCCCTGGGCCACGGTGTCGATCTCCTCGCGGGTCCGCCCGCGGCCTGCGGCGGCCTTCGTAATGAAGGTCTCATAGAAGGTCTCGTTCAGGCCTCGGACCTTCGCCCGCTCCTCTTCCGTCCACGGATCCCAACTGGAGAAGAGGCCGGCGTGACGGCCCCGGCGGACCGTCTCGTGGGACAGGCCCAGCTTCTCGTAGAGTCCCCGCATGGCGAATTTGCCGGAGAAGACGCCAATAGAGCCGGTGATGGTCCCCGGCTGGGCGAGGATCGCGTCGCTGTTCATCGCGATGTAGTATCCGCCGGAGGCCGCGGTGTCGCCCATCGAGACGACCACCGGCTTCTTCTCGCGGGCCCGTTCGATCTCGCGCCAGATCGCGTCCGCGGCCACGCCGACTCCGCCGGGACTGTCCACGCGGATGAGGATGGCCCGGATGCTCGCGTCCCCAGCCGCCTGACGCAGGCCGCGAGAGATGGTGTCGGCCCCGGCGTAGCTCCCGCTGCCGAAGTGGCCCTCCTCGCTCTCCCCGGGCCCGATCTCGCCCAGGGCGTACACGAGCGCGATCTTCGGACGCCCGTCGAAGCCGAATCCGCGCGCGCCCTTGACATAGCGCGCCGGGCCGACGCGTTGGCTCCCGGGCAGCCGGGCGTCGATCTCGTCGCGGTAGAGGAGCGCGTCGACGAGGCCCTTCTCCGCGGCGACCGCGACGTCGAACGGTCCCTCGTCGATGATCGCGCGAACCCGGTCCTCGCTGAGCTCACGGCTCTCCGCCACCGCCGCGACGTATTGCTGGAACAGGCTGTCGACCAGCGACTCCATCTGCTCACGGTGGGGCTCGGTGAAGCCGGTCTCGGTGAACTGGTTGGGGGCGTTCTTGTACTTGCCCACCCCTTCGAACTGCGCTTCCACGCCGACCTTGTCCAGCGTGCCGCGGAAGAAGGTGACCTCCGCGGCCAGTCCGGAGACGTTGAGCATCCCGGTCGGAGCGGCGGCGATGCGGCCACAGCCGCTGGCAAGGTAGTACTCCAGGTTTCCGGCAAACTCGATGTGGGCCCACGATGGCTTTCCCGTCTCCCGGAACCGGACGAGCGCGGCGCGGAGGTCCTGCACCCGGGCCCAGCCCGCGTCGAGGGGCCCGACGCGCAGGACGAGCCCCTTGACCTGGGGATCCGACGCCGCGCGGTCCACGCTCTCGACGAGTCCGCGGACGGACGGGCGGCTCTCTCCGAACAAGTCGCTCCAGTCCTGGGGTGGGCGCTCGGGGAGCTCTCCGGAGAGGTCGAGGGCGAGGTTGACGCCTCCGGGCGCCCACCCGACGGGGGTGCGCCCGCCCCCGCGCACGATGAGGGCCACGCCCCCCACCGCCGCGGCCCCCACCGCCACCGCGGCCACGCCGGCTGCCAGAACCCAGGCGGTTCGTTTCGTCACCGGGATCTCAGCCCTGCCCGGCCGTGGCGGTCTGGAGGTAGTCCGCACGGGCCCGGGCGGCCGCAGCGTATACGCTGGCTGGGTACTCCTCGACGAGCTCGCGGTAGGCCGCCCGCGCTTCCTCGTATCGCCCGGCATCGTCGAGCGTTCCGGCCAGGCAGTGCAGAGCGTAGTCCCGCGGGAGGTTCGTCGTCTCGCTCGAGGCCACACCCCGGTAGGCCTCGACCGCGCGGTCGGTCTCGCCGCTGCGCCGATAGAGCCCACCGAGCGCGACCCGGGCGAGATCGGACACGAGCTTCCCGGACCCGAGGGCCTGGAGCTCACGCAGCGACTTCTCGGCCTCCGCGTACTGGGCGAGCTCGATCCGGGCCAGCGCCGCGTAATACTTCGCCCGCACCCCGAGGTCCATCGATCCGTAGCGCCGCTCCACGCCCTCGAAATCCGCGGCCGCGGTCTTGTACTTGTCCTCCGCGGTTGCGAAGACCTGGCCGTTCGGCGGCTCGGCCCCCGGGGCCAGCTCGGTCGCCACCGGCGCCTCGAACGCGGCGAGCGCATCCTGGAAGGCTCGCTCGGCCTCCCGGGTGCGATGGCCCTGGAAATAGGCGAGGGCCCCGAAGGCCGCCAGGAGAACCACGCCCACGCCGACGCCGATCCGCAGCTCGTCGCGGTGCCCGTCCGCCCACTCGATCAACGTCTCCAGCCAGGACCTGAACTCGTCCTGCTTGATGTCCCGCTTCAGCTCCTTCCTCAAGCCCTTCGCTCCTCCCGTCTCGAAGTGGCGCGCCTGGAGGGACTCGAACCCCCAACCTCGAGCTTAGGACGCTCTCGCTCTATCCAGTTGAGCTACAGGCGCGGCGACCCGCCCGGTCGAACACGAGAGATTACCACATGCCGGCGGGCGCCGTCCGACCGCTCAGAACCTGATGAGGCTGATGACGTCACCCTCGGGCAGCCTCTCTCGGCCCCCGAGGAACGTCAGCTCCGCGAGGAAGACGAACGCGCTCAGGGTTGCGCCGCTTTGTTCCGTCAGCTCCGCCACCGCGCGCGCGGTGCCCCCTGTCGCGATCACGTCGTCGACAATGAGAACGCGGTCCCCGGACCCGAGCGCGTCCGCGTGCATCTCGACGCTGTCCGTGCCGTACTCGAGCTCGTAGCTCGCCTTGATCGTCTTCCAGGGGAGCTTGCCGGGTTTTCGAACGGGGACAAGACCCGCGCCCAGGCGGTAGGCGATCGCTCCACCGAACAGGAACCCGCGGCTCTCGATGGCCACCACCTTGTCCACGGCGCGATCGCCGCACGCCGCCACCAGGAGGTCCACCGAGCGCCGGAACAGCACCGGGTCCTGCAGCAGCGTGGTGATGTCCTTGAAGAGGATCCCCGGCTTCGGGAAGTCGGGGACGTCGCGTATGCCGGCCTTCAGCGTCTCGATCTGGGCCTCGAAGTTTGGCATGGACCCCCTCCCGGGCTACCTGATGTGAAAGCCGCTGTCCCCGCGCGGGGCGATGACCTCCCGCTCCACGCCGGTGACGGTCGAGAAGGCGGGGCCCTCCCGAAGCCGGCCTTCCAGCTCAGCGAGCGTCTCCTCCGGTCCCTCCGCCACGACCTCCACGGACCCGTCGGGGCGGTTGCGTGCGAAGCCGCTCACCCCCAGCCCCTCCGCCTCTCGCAGCACGAAGTAGCGGTAGCCCACGCCCTGGACACGACCAAAGACGACGTAGCGGTTTGCCGGCACGACCCTCCTCCGGGAGCGGAGCCTACCATGGGTGTACGGACTCCACCTTCACGCCTCGACCTGCAGAAGCTGGCTGATCCCCGTCAGGGGCAGGCGCACCCAGCGTGGGCGGTTGTTGAGCTCGTAGCTCAGCTCGTACAACACCTTGCCAAGGAGGTAGACGGTGAGCAGCCCCTCCACGTCCTGATCATCCTCGGGCAGGAAGCCCACGTCTTCCGCGGCTTCCAGGTACCCTCGGAGAAACGCCGCCGACACCCACACGTACCAGTGGTGTGCCCAGGGCTCCAGCTCCTCCCGGTCCTCCGGACGAACCGCCCCACGCTCCTCCAGGCTCTGCAGCCCGTGGTGGGCAGCGTAGTGGAACGAGCGAATCATCCCCGCGGTGTCCCGAAGCGGCGATCGCTTGAGCCGTCGTGTCGAGAGGGGGACCGCGGGCTCGCCCTCGAAGTCGATGATCACGAAGTCGGCGCCGCTCCGGAGCACCTGCCCGAGGTGATAGTCGCCGTGAACCCGGGTGCGGAGGGCGTTGATCTTGCGCTCGAGGATGCCGCGGAAGCGGCTGAGCACCTCGTCCTGTTGCGCGGCCAGACGCTCGGCCTTGCCCTGCACCTCCTCGGGCAGCTTCGAGAGGCGGCGCCTCAGGAGCCCGAGGCTCTGCTCGGTCAGCGTGCGCATGGACTGATACAGCGAGCGCCGGTAGAAGGGGGTGAAGGGCTCGGGGGCGAAGGCGGGATCCTCCCCGCCCAAGGCCAGCGCGACGTGCATCTCCGCCGTTCGCCTCCCCAGCAACCAGGCCGCGTGCGAGAAGCCCCCAATCGGGCCCTGGGACTCGGCCGGGGTGTCTCGCCGGGCCAGCTCCAGGAGCGACCCTCCGTCGGCCGGGGGCGGGGTCCGCCGCTCCGGGGGGAGGACCAGGATGCGCTCGAAGTACTGGTCCACCGCGTCCAGGGTGAACGTCCAGGCGTCTCCCTCGTTCGTCACGCACTCATGGACGATCGCGACGGACATCGCCTCGCCCCGCCGCGGGCGGTACTCGATCGTGCCCGCCACCGCCGGGACGTGCGGGAAGGCCGCCTGCTCGGTCAGGAAGCGCCCGATCTCGACCTCCGGGTTTACGCCCGCGTCGACGCGGCGAAAGACCTTCAGGATCAGCCGATCCCCGAACAGGACCGAGCTGTTGCTCTGTTCGACGCCGATAGACGTGGGCTCGAGGGCCCCGGCGCCCCGCAGCCGTCGGAAGGACCGCGTGGGGAGACTCACCAGGTCCCCCTGGAGACCCTTGAACACCCGGCGGCGCGCGACCGCGTCCAGCAGGGCCAGGGTGAAGCCCCGCTCCCCGAAGGCGCCGCGAAGGACTCCCTCCGCTCCCTTCACCTTGAGGTGGGCCACGACCTGGTGGCGCTCGTGCTCCAGAAGGTGGGCGGCCCGCTCCCCGGTCGCGAATCCCAGCGTCACCACATAGGTGTCCGGGTCCCCCTCGGCGTACTCCACCTGAACGAGGGCGAGGAACTCGGTGCTCCGTCCCACCGGAACCGGGATGGCGTCGCGGAACTCCACGCCCTTGATCCGGCGCGCCTTCCCCCCGAACCAGCGCCGCGTCTTGAAATAGGCCGGCAGGAGCTCCTCGAGCTGACCCTTGCCCCGCCCGCGGAACAGGTTCTCCCAGCTCGACTGAACGGAGACCGTCGGCAGCTCGCGAGCCCCGCTGTCGGCTTCCTCCTCGAGCGCCGCGGCGCCGCGCTCCTCCAGCGCGAACCAATAGAACGCGTGCGGGGCCAGCGTCAGGAGGTAGGGAAGCTCTCCGATCCGCGGGAAGTCGGTCTGCCCGAAGAGCTCGACCGGCACCATCTCGCGGAACTCGGACAGGTCGAGCTCCACGAACTGCGCGTGCCGCGAGAGGTTGGCCACCACCAGGATCCGCTCGTCCTCGTGACGGCGGATGTACGCGAGCACCTTGGCATTCGCCGGGTGGAGGAACTCCAAGCTGCCCCGTCCGAAGGCCCGGAAGCGCTTTCGGAGCGCCATCAGGCGCTTCATCCACCACAGCAGCGAGTGGGGGTTGTTCAGCTGCGTCTCGACGTTGACCGTCTCGTAGGAGAAGTCCGGGTCGATGATCGGCGGCAGATAGAGTCGCTGGGGGTTCGTTCGGGAGAATCCGGCGTTCCGGTCGGCGCTCCACTGCATCGGCGTCCGGACCCCGTTTCGGTCCCCGAGGTAGATGTTGTCCCCCATCCCGATCTCGTCGCCGTAGTACACCACCGGCGTCCCGGGGAGCGAGAGGAGCAGGCCATTCATCAGCTCGATGCGGCGGCGGTCGTTCCCCAGGAGAGGGGCCAGGCGTCGCCGGATGCCGAGGTTGATCCGGGCCTGGGTGTCCTCCGCGTAGACCCGGTACATGTAGTCCCGCTCCTCGTCCGTGACCATCTCGAGGGTCAGCTCGTCGTGGTTCCGCAGGAAGATGGCCCACTGAGCAGTCTCGGGGACGGGCGGCGTCTGGTTCAGGATGTCGATGACGGGGTAGCGGTCCTCCATCCGCAGTGCCATGAACATGCGCGGCATCAGCGGGAAGTTGAAGGCCATGTGGCACTCGTCCCCTTCCCCATCCCCGAAGTACGCCACCGCGTCCTCCGGCCACTGGTTGGCCTCGGCCAGGAGCATCCGCGACTCGTACTTCCGGTCGACGTGGGCGCGCAGCTCCTTGAGCACCCGGTGCGTCTCGGGGAGGTTCTCGCAGCTCGTGCCTTCGCGCTCGACGAGGTAGGGAACGGCGTCGAGGCGCAACCCGTCGACGCCCATGTCCAGCCAGAAGTCCATCACCTTCCGCACCGCCTTGAGAACGGCGGGGTTGTCGAAGTTGAGGTCGGGCTGGTGGGAGTAGAACCGGTGCCAGTAGTGGGCCTGGGCCACCTCGTCCCAGGTCCAGTTGGAGGACTCGAAATCCTTGAAGATGATGCGGGCGTCCCGGTAGCGCTCGGTCGTGTCGCTCCAGACGTAGAAATCCCGGAGCGGGCTGCCGGGCTCCGCCCGCCGGGCCCGACGGAACCAGGGATGCTGGTCCGACGTGTGGTTGACCACGAGTTCGGTGATCACGCGGAGGCCCCGGGCGTGGGCCTCGCGCAGGAAGAGGCGGAAATCGGCCAGGGTGCCGTAGGCCGGGTGGACCGAGGTGTAGTCGGCAATGTCGTAACCGTCGTCACGCAGGGGCGAGGGGTAGAACGGCAGGATCCAGACCGCGGTCACCCCGAGGTCGCGGACGTAGTCGAGCTTCCCCGCGAGACCACGGAAGTCCCCGCCCCCGTCGGCGTTCGAGTCATGGAATGCCCGGACGTGGACCTGGTAGACGATCGCGTCCTTGTACCAGACGGGATCACCGTCGAGCGGCGTGGGATCGGTGATGCGCGGCAATCGGCCCTCCCGGACCCATGCGTTGAGATCGTATGCGTGCACCGCCCCCGCCGGCGCGGCTGCGCGACATTGTACAGGCCGATCCCGTACGGGGCCGGCGAGTACCCCTACGGTATGACCAGTGGCGGCAGCCTCGTGGACCGGTAGTCAGTCCCGCGCACAGCTGATGGGGCCGGCGAGGAGCCGGGTCAGCCCATTCCTTCGATCAGGGCCCTGTAGCGGGGGTGCTCACGCAGCGGGTCGAGATCGCCGTCGTTGACGATCCACTCTTTCTGGTTGAAGCCTGCGGCTATGGCCTTCTCCAGGTAGTCGATGGCCTCCTCCACCCGACCGGCGTCGGAGTAGGCGCAAGCGACGTTGTAGAGAACTCCGGTGTCGGCCGGGTCGATGGCCACGGCCCGTGAGGCCCACTCGAGACCCCGCTCGGTCTCCCCCAGGACGATCAGACAGCCGGACCCGAGGTACAGAGCCCGTGCATCGTCCGGGTTGAGCTCGAGGTGCTTCTCGATGATCTCGTACCCGCGACGCATGCACTCCCGATGCTTGTCCGGCTGTCCCAAGCCGTTGTAGATCGAGCCCAGGAGGCACGGCGCCTGGAAGTCTTCGGGTCGAACCTTCATCGCCTGCTCGAAGTGCCGGGCCGCTTCGTCGAGCTTCCCCTGCTGCCAGCAGGTACGGCCGTAGAAGTAATGGGCCTCGAAGAGCTGTGGATCGAGACGGACGGCGGTCTCGAAGGCCTTCTCCGCCTCTTCATGCCGATCCTGCAACGAGAGGGCGAGGCCGCGGGAGGCGTGGGCCTCGGCCAGCTCGGGGGCGAGCTCGAGGGCCCTTCGGCTGGCCTCGTCGGCGCGCTCGAGATCGGTCTCGCTGCCTCCGTAGTACATCCGAGCATAGGAGGACAGATCGGCCATCCCGGCGTGGGCGGCGGCAAAGTCGGGATCGATCTCGATGGCACGAGTGAACATCTGGAGTGCCTGACCGTGCGCCGCCTTGACCCCGCGATGGAAGAGGCTGCGCCCGCGCAGATAGTACTCATAGGCCTGGATATTCACCGGCGCCCGGCGCTGGATCGCCTTCTTCTCCTTGGGGCTCAAGGTGACCTCGAGGGCGCGAACGATGTTGCTGGAGATCTCGTCCTGCACCTCGAAGACGTCCTCGAGGTCGCGGTCATAGCGTTCGGACCAGAGCTGGTAGCCGTCTCGTGCGTTGACGAGCTCGGCGCTGATCCGCACGCGCTGCCCGGCCTTGCGAACGCTGCCCGACAGCACTGTCTCGACACCCAGACGCCCACCGACCTCGCCCGGCTCGGCGGTGCGGCTCTCGAACCGAAAGGCGGCCATCCGCGAGGCCACGCGCAGGTCCCTGATCTTCGACAGCGCATTGATGATGTCTTCAGCTATCCCTTCGCAGAAGTAGCCCTGGTCCTTCTGTGGGCTCATGTCCGCGAACGGCAGCACGGCAATCGAGCGAGCTCGGCTCGCCGCATCATCCTCACGGGCGTTGGGCAGCTCCTCGAGCTCGATGCGCAGATCCTTGGCCGTCTGAAAGCGCCGCTCCGGGTCCTTCTGCAGGCAACGCAGGATCACCCGCTCGAGTGCCGGCGGGGCGTCGGCGCGGAGCCGGCTCACCGACTCGGGTCGGTCGCGGAGAATGGCGCTGATGAGGGAGGCCGAGCTGTCACCCTTGAAGGGACGCTCGCCGGTGATCATCTCGTGGAGGACGACGCCCATTGAGAAGACGTCCGAGCGATGATCCACCTGTCGGCCCTCGAGCTGCTCGGGCGACATGTAGGGGATGGTGCCGAGCACGAGGCCTTCCTGGGTGAGCGCTTCGGTGGGCATTTCGGTCTCGCCCGCGACACTTCCCGGCTGCCGGAGCTTGGCCAGTCCGAAGTCGAGGACCTTGACCACGCCGTCGTCGGTGACCATGACGTTGGCCGGCTTGAGGTCCCGATGAGTGATCCCCTTTTCGTGCGCCGCCACCAGCGCCTCGACCAGAGGCACGGCGACATCGACGAAGTCGTCGAGCGCCATACCGCCGGGCGGAACGATCTCATCGAGCCGGCGCCCAGAAACCAGCTCCATGGTCAGGAAGTGCAGGCCCTCCGCCTCTTCGACCGAGAAGATGGTGACGATCCCCGGGTGACTCAGCGAGGCGACCAGCTCCGCCTCCCGCTGGAACCTGCGCAGCCGCTCGGGATCCCGCGCCAGCTCTTCCGGCAGCACCTTGAGCGCCACCTGGCGCTTCAGGCGGGCGTCCTCGGCCCGGTAGACCTCTCCCATCCCCCCCGCCCCGAGCTTCTCGAGGACGCGGTAGTGAGACAGCGTGCTGCCGATCATCCGATTTCCTTTCGGCGGTGCGAGGAAGGCGATTCTATCGCAGGCGCGGCAATTCCGCCGACCATGCGCGAGTCACGACGTCTCGTGGCCCGTTTGGCAGCTCTTGGCAGGTTGTCGAGGAAAATGGTCGGGGCGCGGAGATTTGAACTCCGGACCTCTTGGTCCCGAACCAAGCGCGCTACCAGACTGCGCTACGCCCCGATCGAAGAATCCACTTTATACCACGCGCCCGGGACCGGTCCAAGACTGCCTCAGCCGTCTTCCGCGCCGGCGGTCCTCGGCTCCTTGTCGTCGTGGGCCTCTCCGTTCAGGTCCCGGGCCCAGCCCTGCAGCCTCTCCGTCAGGCGGTGGTTTGTGCAGTCGGTCTGGATCAGGGTCATCGAGATTCGGCCACTGCCCACGATGCCCCGGTCCGAGGGGGCGTCGCTCTCCCAGCGGTGCCGCTCCTCGTCCGCCCAGTAGTCGCCCGTGTCGCGGGTCGACGGGCCGTCGGGCACCCCCCCGCCGTGCGAGGGCTGCCACTGGACGCTGGCGCGAACTCCTTCGGGTGGACCGGGAGGGACGTTCACGTTCAGGAAACTGCGCTCGGGCAGGCCGTCCGCGAGGACGCGCTCGGCCAGCCTCCGGCCGAACTCGGCGGCATGGCTGAAGTCCTGGTCCCCGCGTGCGGCCAGCGAGATCGCAACCGAGTGCACGCCCCAGAACGCCGCCTCGCGAGCACCTCCGACCGTCCCCGAGCGGTAGATGTCGTCGCCGAGGTTGGGTCCGCAGTTGATCCCGGAGACCACGAGGTCGGGCCGCCTCGGCAGCAGCTCGATCATGGCGAGATGGACGCAGTCCGCGGGGGTCCCGTTGACGGCGTGGACGCGGGGCTTGATCTTCTTCGCGCGAAGCGGCTCCGTCACGTTGAGCGAGTGGGAGCTGGCGCTTCGCTCCTGGTCGGGCGCGACCACGTGCACCTCGCCGAGCCCGCCCAGCGCCTGCACGAGGGCACCGAGTCCGCGCGCGTCGACGCCGTCGTCGTTGGTCACCAGGATGAGCGGCTTGGTCATCGCTTCAAGACAAAGCCCCGGGGGGACCGTCCCGGGGCCGATCGCAGAGGACATGAATGGTCGGGATGGCCGGATTTGAACCGGCGACCACCTGCACCCCAAGCAGGTGCGCTACCAGGCTGCGCTACATCCCGACGGGTCAGTTGACCCTTTTAGCACCCTTGTCCAGGAGGGTCAAGATTTCGCGAAGCTGGTCCCTCACCTCGAAGAGGACGGTGCGCGCGCGGTCGTCGCCTTCCGCGGGCGGACGACCCGCCTGGCTGGCCATCGACTGCGGCGTCGGACCCTTTCCGCTCATCTCCGACTCGAGCCTCTTCTTCGCCCCGGCGATCGTGAAGCCCTCGTCGTAAAGCAGCTGCTTGATGCGCAGGACGGTCTCGATGTCCTTCCGGCGGTAGATCCGCTGGCCGGAGCTGTTCTTCGCCGGCGCGAGGGCGGGGAACTCCGACTCCCAGTACCGCAGGACGTATGGCTGGGTGTCGGTGATCTCGCACACCTCACCGATCTTGAAGAAGAGCTTGTTGGGGATCGCCTTGTCCATCGCGAGGCTTTATAGCCTATTCGCTCAGGGCCGGCGTGAACAGCTTGGAGGGGCGGAAGACGACGGAACTTCGGGGCTTGATCAGCATCTCCTCTCCAGTCTGGGGGTTGCGCCCACGGCGCTCCCTCTTCTGGCGGACCAGAAACGTCCCGAACCCGGTGATCTGGACCTTGTCGCCATCGCCCAGGTGCCGCTTGATGCTCTCGAAGATGATCTCGACGAGGCGCGCCGCCTCGCGATTCGAGATTCCACCGTGTCGCTCGTACACGATCCGGGCGATGTCCGCTTTGGTCATGGCCCCGCGTCAGCTCCGGTGCGAGTCACGAAAAATCCCACCACCAAAAGCACTTACGTCCAAAGTGCGAAGGGAGTATATGAGAACGTCTGGACGGTGTCAAGGCGTAAAGCCTCAACAAAAAGGTGAGCTCCCGCGCCCTAGTGCTTTCGGTGGCGGATCTTCAGCCGCAGGGGGGTCCCCTCGAACCCGAAGGCCTCCCGGATCCGGTTCTCCAGGTACCGTTTGTAAGAAAAGTGCAGGTCGACGGGCTGATTCAGGGAGAGGGCGAAGGTGGGGGGGGCGATCCCGATCTGGCTCCCGAAGAGGATGCGGACCGACCGGCCCCGGTCCGGTTTCGGGGTCTGGGCCTCGACCGCCCGGGCCAGCAGCCGGTTGAGCTCCCCCGTGGTGACCCGGAAGCGCCGCATCCCGGCGACGTCGTCGACCGTCGCCAGCAGCCGGTCCAGCCCGCGCCCCCTCGTGGCCGACACGAAGACGACCGGCGCCCAGGGGGCGAACTTCAGGCGGTCGCGGATCTCACGCTCGAAGGCGCGCTGGGTGAGCCCCCGTCCCCGGGCGGTGTCCCACTTGTTGACGGCGAGGACAAGCCCAACGCCAGCCTCGACGGCCCGACCCGCGATCGTCGCGTCCATGTCCCGCAGGCCCGACTCGGCGTCCAGAATGACGACGCCCACATCGGCCCGCTCGATGGCCCGCCGCGCCTGGACCACGCTCACGTGATCCACGTTCTCCTTCAGGAGGCGCACGCGCCGGATCCCGGCGGTATCCACGAGCAGGTAGCGCCGGCCTTCCCGCTCGAACGGGCTGTCCACCGTGTCCCGCGTGGTGCCGGGGATGGCCGACACGACGGCCCTCTCCGCCCCCAGCAGCCGGTTGAGCAGCGAGGACTTGCCCACGTTCGGGCGCCCGACGAGCGCCAGACGAAGAGGCGGCGCGCCTCCGTCTTCCAGGGCCGCGCGGGGCAGGCCCTCGAGGGCGGCGTCGAGCAGGTCTCCAATGCCCTGGCCGTGCTCGGCCGAGACGGCGAAACGAGGCTCGAAGCCCAGCCGGGCGAACTCGCCGGTCTCCAGCTTGCCTCCCTCGACCTTGTTCACCACCAGGACGACCCGCTTTCCCTGGCGCCGGAGCTGGCGAGCGATCTCCTCGTCGTCGGGCAGGAGGCCCGCCCGGCCGTCGACAAGGAGAAGCACCACGTCCGCCTCCTCGATGGCCCGCTGAACCTGCTCCACCGCGGGGCCCAGGAGAGGGTCGTCCGTGCCAAGCAGCAGTCCGCCCGTGTCGATCAGCTCGAAGGCGGCCCCCTGCCACGCCACCTGGGCGTAGTTGCGGTCACGCGTCGATCCCGGCCGCCCGTCGGTGATGGCCTTGCGGCGGCCGCAGATGCGATTGAAGAGGGTCGACTTCCCGACGTTCGGGCGACCGACGAGGGCGACGCGCGGGAGAGGGATCATCTGGGTCGCGGTTTGACACGGGAAACGAGCAAAGCCTATACTAACTTCAACTTAGGAGGAGGTCCATCCCCATGATCAAGGTGGACATCATCAACGAGGTGGCGCGTGCCGCCGACATCACGAAGGTCAAGGCGGAGGTGGCGGTCGAGGCCGTCCTCGAAGCGATGAAGGACTCCTTGATGAAGGGCGACCGGATCGAGCTCAGGGGCTTCGGGGTCTTCCAGGTCAAGCCGAGAAAGCGCGGCATCGGCCGTAACCCCCGAACGGGCAAGGAGGTCAAGATCCCGCCGGGGCGGACCATCCGCTTCAAGCCTGGCAAGGACCTGCAGAACCTCGCCCTCTAGCGCCGGTCCCCCCCGAGTTGGGTTCTCCTACCCTCCCCGGCGGCCCGGAGGACCCGGACCGCACGCACGAGCCGGCCCCCTACCGGGCCCCGGTCTGGATCTAC
>JAJDNV010000152.1 GCA_022340545.1 Acidobacteriota bacterium
GCACAGGTCCAGCGGTCGTTGCTCCCCGGGGGTCTCCCGCCCATCGACGGCTTCCGTGCGGCGTGGAGGTTCCTCCCCTGCACCAGCCTGGCCGGCGACTCGCTCAACGTGCTGCCCCTCGGCGAGCGTCGCGTGGCCCTCTACGTGCTCGACGTCAGCGGGCACGGGGTCCAGGCCGCGCTCCTGTCGGCGACGCTCAGCCGCCTGATGTCCACGGTTCCGGGCCAGTCCTGCCTCTTCGAGTCCGCTCCCGGCGCCCCGGGCAGCTTCGCCCTCGCCCCCCCGGCCACGGTGCTCCGACTCCTCAACGACCAGCACCCGCGCGACACGGGCTTCACGCAGTACTTCACGATCGTGTACGGCATCCTGGACCTCACTCAGCGCACGCTCGTCTACGGGGCGGCCGGGCAGCCGGGGCCTCTTGTCGTCTCCCGCGCCGGCGAGCCTGCCCCGCAGGAGAGCACCGGCCACCCGATCGGCCTGCTCCCCGATCCATCCTTCGGGGAGCGCCGGATTCAGCTGCAGCCCGGCGACCGGCTGTTCTTCTTCAGCGACGGTGTCCCCGAGACGTTCGGGCCGGGCGAGGAGGAGTTCGGCCGGGAGCGCGCGGCGGCCACGCTGGGTGACAGCCGGTCCCTGAGCCTGGAGCGGTCCCTGGACGGGCTGCTGGACACCCTCAAGGAATGGAGCGGCGGTGCGCCGTTCACCGACGACGTGTCGATCCTCGGGGTCGAGCTGAGCTAGCGAGGCCGCGTCCAGAGGCCGTCCCTCGGGACGGAGAGGCGCCGGGCCCCGTCGCGGGTGGCGGCCACCGCATCCCCGGCCGCCGCCAGCGTGAGGAGGATCTTCCGTCGGCGTCCCGTGCTCGCCCTGCGGTCCCAGGCCCGGGGCCCGCGCTCGCGGACGAGGCGCCCGATGTCACGGTAGACGCGACGGGCGGCGGCGACGGCCCAGGCCGAGCGAAACGGCAGCCGGGCCAGGCCCACCTCCGCGGACGCGTAGTAGCGGTCGGCCTCGGCGAGCAGGCGCACGACGAGGGAGGAGACGGCCGGCCGCTGCTCGGGGCTCGCGATCTCGGCGAGCGGAACACCCGCCCCGCGCAGCCAGTCCCCAGGCAGATACACGCGGCCGGCCTCGGCGTCGTCGACGACGTCGCGGGCGATGTTGGTCATCTGGAAGGCAATGCCGAGGTCGGAGGCCCGGTCGAGGGTGTCCTCGCCGCGCGCTCCCATGACATACGCCATCATGACCCCGACCACTCCCGCGACGTGGTAGCAGTACCGGCAGCAGTCTTCGAGGGTCTCGAATCGCTGGCCGTCGACGTCCATCGCAAAGCCCTTCAGAAGCTCGAGCGGATGCCGGTCGGGTATGACGTGGCGGCGCACAACCTCCTGGAGGGCAGCGAAGGGCGGGTCCTCCACGGGCTCGCCGGCGAGGGCGCGGCGCGTCTCGCGCTCGAGAATGGCGAGCCGGTCCTCCGCCGGTTTGGCCGAGGGTCGCGCGGTCCGGAATCCCAGAGCCTGCTCGTCGATCTGGTCGTCACAGTGACGACACCACGCGTAGAGGAGGATCGCGCCTTCGCGGGTGGACGGGTCGAACAGCCGAGCGGCCAGGGCGAAGCTCTTCGAGCCACGCCGGATCTCTCGAAGGCTGTGCTCGACCAGGGGGTCCACGCCGGCGGCTCAGGCGGAACGTACGAGGCCGAGGTCGGACAGGATCAGCCCCGCGGTGGCCTTGGCCGAGTTCACGACACCGGGGACCCCGGCCCCGGGGTGGGTCCCCGCCCCGGCGAAGTAGAGCCCGCCGATGCGGTCGTCCCGGTTGTGGACACGGAAGAAGGCGCTCTGGGTGAGGATTGGCTCGAGAGAGAAGGCCGAGCCGTGATGTGAGTTGAGCACTTGCTGGAAGTCGAGAGGCGTGAGGATGCGGGTGGTGACGAGGTCCTCGCGCAGGTTCGGGATGTAGCGCCCCTCGAGGTAGTCGAGAATCCGGTCGCGGTAGCGCGGTCCCTCGACCTCCCAGTCGATCCGGGCCTTCCCGAGGTGCGGCACCGGGGAGAGGACGTAGAACGCCTCGCACCCCTCCGGGGCCACCGAGGTGTCGGTGAGCGTCGGGGCGTGCAGATAGAGCGAGAAGTCGTCGGCGAGGCCGGGGCCCTCGAAGATGTCGTCGAGCAGCTCCCGGTAGCGGGGCCCGAACAGGATGTCGTGGTGGGCGAGCTGGGGGTGCCGGCGCCGGGTGCCGAAGTAGATGACGAAGAGCGACATGCTGTAGCGCCGACCGAGGAGGCGCGAAGCCGTCCCCGCGGCCGCGGGCTCGTTGCGGAGTAGCTCACGGTAGGTGTGTACGACGTCGGCGTTGCTCGCCACCGCGTCGAACTCAGCGCTCCAGCCGTCGCCGCCGGCCAGACCGACCACGCGCCCGCTCCGGGTCAGGATCTCTTCGACCGGGCAGTCCAGGCGCAGCGTCCCGCCCAGGTCCTGGAAGAGGCGGACGAGGGCCCGGACCATCGCACCGGTGCCGCCCCGGGCGAAGAAGACCCCCCACTTGCGCTCGAGCTGGTGGATGAGGGTGTAGATCGACGAGCTGGAGAAGGGGTTCCCGCCCACCAGGAGCGAGTGGAAGCTGAAGACCTGCCGCAGATGGGGGTCCTTCACGAAGCTCGCGACCACGTCGTACACGCTGCGGTAGGCCTTGAGCTTCACGAGCTGGGGGGCGACCCGGATCATGCTCCAGAAGTCGAGGAACGGCACGTGGGCCAGCTTCTCGTAGCCCTCCCGGAACACGTCTTCGGTGTAGCGGAGGAATCGGTGATAGCCGTCCACGTCCCGCGGGCTCCTCCGGGCGATCTGCTCGTCGAGGAGCTCCAGGTCGTTGGAGTAGTCGAACCGGTATCCGTCCTCCCAGTAGAGCCGATAGAAGGGGGTGACCGGCAGCAGCTCGACGTAGTCGGCCATCGATCGCCCGCCCGCCTCGAACAGCTCCTCGAGGCAGTGCGGGGCGGTGATGATGGTCGGACCGGCGTCGAAGGTGAAGCCCTCGTCCTCGTAGACGTAGGCGCGCCCGCCGGGGCGGTCCCGCTGCTCGACGAGGGTGGTCTCGACGCCTGCGGCCTGGAGCCGGACGGCCAGGGCGAGACCGCCGAACCCGCTGCCGATGACCGCGGCGGTCGGTCGCTTCGCAGTCACTTCAGTCCCTCCCTCCAGTGTCGGAGACGGCGGCCGCGGGGCGTGGGCCCGGCGTCAGAACGGCCCGCAGGGCCCTCCCGACCGGCACCGGCGGCCGGCCGCTCAAGACGCGGATCTTGTCTCTCCACGTCGGGCGTCCCGCGTAGAACCGGCCAATGAGGGGCTCGGGCAACCGGTAGAAGTGCTCGAGCACGCGGTATCGCCGGTCCGGCTCCGCCGCCCGGTACAGCATCCGATTGAGCAGGCGGAAGAACCGGCCCCGCCTCCAGGCCTCCCGCGACCGGCTGCGGGTCAGGGCGTAGAGGGCGGGGCTGCGCAGGTCGGCGGAGCCGGCGATCGCGTCCGCCAGACGCACGGCCTCGGGCAGGGAGTAGCCGGTCGTGGGGTGAAAGAGCGCGGCACGCATGCCCGAGCGAGGGACGCCGGGATTGGTGGCGTCCCAGAAAGACTCGATGTCGCCCGAGAGCACGATCGGCAGGCTGCCCTCCTCCTCGCCCAGCATGCCATGAATACGCCAGCCGTGGGCCCGGACGTAGCCCTCGATCTCCCTCCGCAGGGCGTCCTTCTCGAGCCCGGGCGTGTCGCTGTAGCGGGTGTCCTCGATCAACAGCTCCCGGCCACCGAAAGGCAACGTGTAGACGAACCGGAAGCCGTCCGTCTGAGCCACGGTGGCGTCCATCAGGATGGGGCCGGCGAGCCCGTGTTCCCGCTCGAGCGTGACCGTCTGGCCGAGGAACTTCTGGAAGCCCAGCTCCAGGTGGCCGCGGCCAGGGTCGCCGCGCCCGTCGATGACCGCGCCCGCCCCAACGCGGGTCCCGTCCCGGAGCACGGCCTCGTCGGCGGCCAGCGTGGCCACCTCGACGCCCTGACGGACTCGCTCCCCCAGCGCCTCTTGCACGACCACACGCAGGCTCTCCGACGTGATCGAGTGGTAGCCGCGCTCGAGTTGGCGAGAGAAGGAGGGGAAACGGACCTCATGTCGGAGCCAGGAGCGGGCCACGAGCGGTGCAACCCAGGCGTGTTCTTCCTCGCTGAGGTCGTCGTGGTGAAACGACCAGGTGTGTCGGCCGCCGAGACGGTCGTCCCTCTCCAGAAGAAGCAGCTCCACCTCCGGCCGGAGGGTCCGAAGACGGAGGGCGATGAGGCTGTTGGCGAGGCCGCCACCGGCGAGAACGACGTCCGCCCTCACGGCGCCTCAACCTCGAGCAGCCTGTCGAGATCCCGGGAGACGTAGGCCTCCAGGAAGCGATCCCGGCCACCACGGTAGGAGCTCACGAGTCGTCCCCGGCGATCGAAGATCAGGAGGTTGGGCTGGTCGGTGTCGAGGTCGAGCGACAGGGCCCACCGACGTTCGAGGTCGATCAGGATCGAGACCTCCTCCGGGACACGTTGGCGAAGCTTCTCTGCGACGTCTTCCTGGGTGACGGGTGGATCCGCGGGGACGTCCGCCACCCGCATGTAGTGCACGCCCTCGAGCCGCTCCCGAAGCGCCTTCTCCCAGCTCTGGAGCTTACGTAGCCGCTTGGCGTGGACCACCGTGACCAGGACGACCTGGCCACGATGCGCCCGCAGCGAGTCCTCGCGCCCGTACTGGTCGAGCAGCCTGAGGTCCGCGAGGGGTCCGATGTCGCGGGTTTCGGACGGGAGGATTGCGCCCAACATCAGCGCGAGAAGCAGGGCACTCACAGAAGCTCGACCTCCGAGAACGCCTCACGGTATCAGACCCGCCTTCGTTTGAGGAGTCAGGAGGACCCTCCGCCGCCCGCGCCTGAGGCGACCTCTTCGAGCCCGGTCGGACGAGCCCGGGGCCGAGGCCCCTCCCCTCAGGACCGCTGGCGGCTGGGGCGTCGTCCCACCCTCCGGGGGTACTTGCCGCGGGGGACAGGCGGTGGGGCCCCGGTGAGGACTCCGCTGCGCCTGGCTCCGCTCCCCTCCAATGGATCGGCCGACGTCTCGGCGTTGGCGCGGGACAGGAGGCGGTCGGGGGTGTGTATCGTGTGCGCGGGACGTCTCTTGCGAGGGCTGTGGGCTGCGGCCTCCGGGCCGCGCAGCGCTGCGAAGAACTCCTGGCGAAGGTCCGTGTCGCTCCGGAAGTCCCCGAGGAAGGACGACGTGATCGTCAGGGACTCCTGCTTCTCCACCCCCCGCATCATCATGCAGAAATGCGCGGCCTCGACGCGCACGGCCACCCCACGCGGCTGGATGGCCTGTTGGACGGCGCGGGCCACCTGCTCGGTGAGCCGCTCCTGCACCTGGAGCCGTCGGGCGTACACGTCCAGGAGGCGCGGGAGCTTGGAGAGGCCGATCACACGGCCCGCCGGCAGATAGCCAATGTGGGCACGGCCGAAGAACGGGAGCAGGTGATGCTCGCAGAGGGAGTAGAACTCAATGTCTCGCACCAGCACGAGGCCCCGATAGGACTCCGTGAAGATCGCCCCGTTCAGTACGTCCAGAGGACCTCGTGAGGCCCCCGAGGTCAGGAAAGCCAGTGCCTTCGCCACTCGCTCCGGCGTCCTCGACAAACCTTCTCGCTCGGGATCCTCTCCGATTGCCCGCAGCAGGCTGGCCACTGCGGCCTCGGCGTCCGGACGTTCCTCACGAACCATCATTTGAGTTGCCACGACCTGGCCTCCTTGCGAGCGAAGAGAGTCCCCGAGGCGGGCGCCCCGGGGACACTGGGGTCGAACTGGTTTCCGGCTACTGCGGCAGGATCACCGTATCGATGACGTGAATCACGCCGTTGCTTGCCATGATGTCGGTCTTGATCACGTTCGCCTCGTTGACCTTCACCCCGTCGGAGGTGTCGATCTTGATCGCCTGGCCCTCTACGGTGGCGGCCGAGCTCAGCTTCACAACCTCGGCGGCCGTGACCTTGCCGGACACGACGTGATAGGTGAGAACCTTGGTGAGCTTCGCCTTGTCGGCGAGAAGCGCCTTCAGGTCGGCCTCGGGGATCTTGGCGAAGGCTTCGTCCGTCGGGGCGAAGACGGTGAAGGGCCCATCCCCCTTGAGCGTCTCGACCAGACCCGCGGCCTGGAGAGCGGTGGCGAGCGTGTTGAAACTGCCCGCGGCGACTGCGGTCTCTACGATGTCCTTCTCGTGGTGGGCGGCCTGGGCGGCGGTGACGGAGACGGCCAGGGCGACGGCCACGGCCAGGATCATGAGCTTGCGCATGTTTGGGTCCTCCTCAATCGAGCCAGAGTTCGGTGCGCCCGATATCTCGGCGGGCCCCGTCGGTGGCGCGGGCGCGGCGCCAACGAGGCAGGCCCCGTGGGGCCCTGGGGTCAGACCGCCTTCTCTTGGGCCTATACGAAGCTTTTCCGAATATGTTCTGCAAAGATTGTGAACAAAGATCGACGGAAAGCGCGGTCGCTCACGGCCCGTCGTCGAGTCGTGGCGAGGTCGCGCCGGGCCGCTTGACGCACACGGGCGTGTGCATCCTGCCGCCCTGATCGAGCGCGGGGCGGAGACCCTGCGTATAATCCCTGAAGAACTCCATCGAGCAGGCGAGGCAGGGCCGGGATGCGACCCTCCAGCGCAATCGGGCTGGAGCGTCGAGAGACGGCGACCCTCGCGGATGCGGAAGCAGGAGAAATCCCATGTTCTTTCTTGTCTATGTCAGCGTGGCCCAGGAAAACGTGTCGAAGGAGGATCTGCTCGACATCCTGACGAAGAGCCGGGAGGCCAACGCTGCGGCGGGGATCACGGGGATGCTGCTCTACAAGGATGGCCACTTCATGCAGGCCCTCGAGGGCGAGGAGACGGCGGTGCGCGACCTCTATGCCCGGATCTCCCGGGACCCGCGCCACCTGGGGCTCCGGACCCTGGTCGAGGGCAGGCGCGAGAGGCGCAGCTTCGGGGACTGGTCGATGGGCTTCCAGGACCTGAGCTCGCCCGAGGCCCGCGCCACGCCCGGCTACAGCGAGTTCATGAACATGCCCCTCACCGCCGAGGAGTTCTCGAAGAACCCCGGGCAGTGTGAGCGGCTGCTGTGGGCCTTCAAGCGCGGCGAGTAGTCGACCCCGGCCTCGACAATCACCGGGCCAGCGTTCGGACGCCGACGGCCGAAAGTCCCGGCATGGACGCGAGGCAGCTCAAGGATCGGTCGAGCTCGAGCTCCATGATCGGGAGGGCATAGACAGTCAAAATATTCTATGCAATACTTATTCCATAGTTTTGACAAGGTAGAGAGTGAGCCGGGCCGCTCGGGGCCCACGGGTCGACGCGGATCTCGGGCGAGCCCGTCATGAGCGAATCCAGGCGTGAAAACAGCGGAGATCGAGGAATGAAGCACCGGTGCGACCGTCTCAAGACACTGGCTCTCGGAGTAGTGGTGGCGGCGTCGGGCGCGGTGGGTGAAGCGGCGACAGGCCAGGAGCCACGTCTCAGCGTCGAGCTCGAAGCCGGACCCGTATGGCAGGCCAGGAACGACGTCCAGATCCCCAACGACGAGCTCGGCACGCGGTTCTCCCTGGAGGACCTGGTCGGCGAGGGTCCGTGGCCCGCCGGCCGCCTCTACCTCACCTGGAACATCAATCCTCGCCATAGCCTGCGCGCCCTGCTGGCGCCACTCTCCTACACGGAGACCGGGACCTTCGAGGGACCGGTCGACTTCGCCGGCGCCTCCTACGAACCCGGGGTGCCGACGGAGGCGACCTACCGATTCAACTCCTGGCGACTCTCCTACCGCTATCGCCTCAAGGACGGCGATCGGTGGAAGCTGTGGATCGGGGCCACCGCCAAGATCCGCGACGCGAAGATAGAGCTTCGGCAGGGAGAAACAACCAGCCAGGACAGCGACCTCGGCTTCGTCCCGCTCCTCTACTTTGGTGCGGACTACCGCTTTGCCGATCGATGGCACTTCATCGCCGACGTCGATGCGCTCGCCGGCGGGCCCGGGCGCGCCATCGATCTCGCCCTCAAGCTCCGATACGACATCGACCCACGCTGGGCGGTGACGGTCGGGTACCGAACGGTCGAGGGGGGAGCCGACGTCGAGAGCGTCTACAATTTCGCCTGGTTCAACTCGGCGGCGGTGTCGGTCGTCTTCGGGTTCTGAGCGCTGCCCGCCGGGTGGATCCCCCCGCGCACGCAGGTGATGAACCAGGCGGCTCAATGACCCGCCAGGTCTTCCGACGTCGCTCCCGTCTCGAGGCCCCGGCGGAAGAGGTGTTTCGTTGGCACGCGCGGCCCGGGGCCTTCGAGCGGCTCAACCCGCCCTGGGAACCCGCCGAGGTCTCCGCGCACACCGGCGGCATCGAGGAGGAGGGCTCCCGGGTCGTGCTGCGCGTCGGTCCCCTGCGGCAGCGGTGGGTGGCCGAGCACTACGGGTGCCGGCCCGGCCGCGAGTTCCGCGACCGGCAGATCTCGGGGCCGTTCGCCTTCTGGCAGCACGTGCACCGCATGGAGCCGGACGGCGCATCGGCCTCGTTTCTGGAGGACGAGATCGAATACGCTCTGCCCGGTGGGGCGGCCGGCGACCTCGTCGGAGGGGGCTTGGTCCGGTCGATCCTCGAGCGGATGTTCACCTACCGGCACCGGGTCACGGCGGACGACCTCGCCGTCCACGCCCCCTGCCGAGGAGGAGCGGCCATGAAGATTGCGGTGACGGGGGCGAGCGGGCTGATCGGGGGCGCGCTCGGACCCTTCCTGACCACCGGCGGTCACGAGGTCCGGCGCCTGGTGCGCCGGGCCCCGCGGAGCGAAGACGAGATCCGGTGGGACCCCGCGAAAGGTGAGATCGACGCCGCGGCCCTCGAGGGATTGGACGCTGTGGTCCACCTCTCCGGCGAGAACGTGGCCGGGGGCCGATGGACCGACGCGCGCAAGGCCCGCATTCGGGAGAGCCGGATCGACTCGACCCGGACGCTCGCTCGCGCGCTGGCCTCCGCGAAGAAGAAGCCGAAGGTTCTGGTCTCGGCCTCGGCGATCGGCTACTACGGCGACCAGGGCGACGAGTGGGTCACCGAGTCGAGCCCGCCCGCCGACGACTTCCTGGCCCGCCTGGCGGTGGACTGGGAGGCCGCGGCCGCCCCGGCCGCCGAAGTCGGCATCCGGGTGGCCCACCCCCGCATCGGCCTCGTCCTGAGCCCGGCCGGGGGCGCCCTCGGCAAGCTCCTGCTGCCGTTTCGTCTCGGCCTGGGCGGCGTGGTCGGCCCAGGTCGTCAGTACATGAGCTGGGTGGCCATCGACGACGTGCTGGCGGCGTTGCACCACGCCCTCGTGAAGGAGGAGGTGAGCGGCCCCTTCAACCTCGTGGCGCCGGAGCCCGTCACCAATCGTGAGTTCACGAAGACCCTCGGACGGGTCCTGGGCCGGCCCACGGTGGCTGCCGTCCCCGCCTTCCTCCTGAAGGCGGCCCTCGGTCAGATGGCCGAGGCCACCCTGCTGGCCAGCACCCGGGTGCGCCCCGACCGCCTGCGGTCGAGCGGCTACCGCTTCCGCTTTCCGGGCCTCGAGGGGGCCCTCCGTCACCTGCTCGGCGAGACCGCGTCGTGAGCCCGTCCGAGACCCGTGTCGTCGTCGTGGGGGCGGGGCTGGCCGGGCTGGCCTGCGCCCTCCACCTCAGTGAGGCGGGTGTGCCGGTCCGCCTGTTCGAGGCCTCGGACGGGGTGGGGGGCCGAGTGCGGACTGACGTGGTGGAGGGCTTCCGCCTGGATCGTGGCTTCCAGGTCCTGCTGACCGCCTACCCCGAAACACAACGGGTCCTCGACTACGCCGCGCTCGACTTGAAGCCCTTCCTCCCCGGGGCGCTCGTCCGCCGCGAGGGTCGCTTCCACGAGCTGAGCGACCCCTGGCGTCGACCCTCCCGCCTCGTCAGCACCCTCCTCTG
>JAJDNV010000200.1 GCA_022340545.1 Acidobacteriota bacterium
CGGGCGGACGACGCCCGGGAATCGGTGGCCTGGACGCGTGCGGCGGCCCCCAACGAGAGACCGACGAGGAGAGCGCTACCGACGAGGATCCGGGGTGTGGACGTCTTCAACCTGGCCTGCACGAATGCCCCTCCCTTCACAGCGGCCCGGCGAGGGACGACCGGGAGACGTCTCGCAATCTAATTGTCGGCACTTGAGCCCCTTACGACAACCTTCCAGGTCACAGTCGCGACTCCGTTGTGATAGCGGCTGGGTAGATCGTACCCAAAAAGCGCATCGCCGGCTCGGCCGACCGATCCAAAGCCCGGGCGACGACCCGGTCGAGATTTCGATCGCCCGGCAGCCGGCCCGGCCACCCGGACCTGTCCGTGGCTGCGAACGCGGCCGCGGGGACGTCGCCTCCAGGTCGATCAGGGGCGCCCGGCTAGGGGAACGGGACCTGGACGGCGTAGAAGACGCCGGCCTCGGTTCCGACGTGGACGAGGCTGTTCTGCCAGTCGAGCGAGGGTGCCCCCACCGTGGCCAGGCCGTCCCCGAGCACGATCGACTTGATGATCGGTGCGGGCCCGGCCTGCACGTCGATCTCGTAGAGCCTCCCGTCGCTCCCCCCGACGTAGAGGTAGTGGCTCCCCGGGACGAAGACGACAGGTGAGGTCGGTACCGCCCCGCCCCCGAGGTCGATCCCCCCGGGAGGGAACCTGTTGGTGATTGAGGCCCCGTCGTCGTGGAGGGCCCAGACGTACTCGTCGCCAGCGAAGTAGAAGTCCCCGGTCGCGCGGTCGGGGAAGACGAACCCCTTCACCTGCCCGTCGGTGTGGTTGAACGTGCGGTCGGGCGGGTTGCCGGTGCCCGCGTCGATCGAGTAGACGGTCCCCATCGCAAGGTCGGTGCCCACGTAGACCCGGTCGCCCATGAGCACGGGGCTGGAGGCGATGTCTCCGAGGGCCCGCTCCCACGCCTTGCTGAGCACGGGCGGGGGAGTTGGCCCCATGTCCAGACACCACAGAGTGGACTGGCTTCCTCCGCTGCGGCGATAGCTCGTGAAGTAGACGCGGGTGTTGGTGTAGTCGACCGCGGCCATGCCATTGATCATGCCGATCCCCGTCGCCCCGCCGCCGTTGTCGAAGTGGGGACTGATCTCGTTCAGGTCGGTGTCGAAGGAGAAGAAGCGGTTGTCGGCGCTCGCGTGTCGCGAGCCCGCGAGGATGTAGTCGTAGGCGCCGGCGAAGGCGGTGAAGATCCCGGCCGGCGCGGCCTGACCCGGGAGCCCTCCGAGGGCCGCGGGCCCTCGAGGGAAGCCGCCGTAGGCCCCTCCCAGATCGGCGTCGACGACCCAGATGCTTCCGTCCTGCGAGACCATGTACACGACGGGATTGGCGCCGTTCACGGTGATTGGCACGATCGGTGAACGGGACTGGACCGGAGCGTTGAGGCGTATGGGAAGCCACCCGGGCGGCCACTGGCCGCCTCCGGGCCCGCGCTCCATCGCATGCACCACGTGGTCGTTGGAGGTGGCGATGATGCCGCTCCAGCCCACGGTGGGGGCAGTCAAGGAGAAGACCCCGGTGCTGAAGGACCATTGCACCCCGGAGCCTGGGTCCATCGGGCGCCCGCGGTTCGAGCGGCCGGCGGAGTAGGTGCCGACCCCCATCTCCGAAAAGATCGTGTAGCAGTAGTCCATCCCGTTGGTGAGGCTGTTGTGCGGGTAGAAGGCCCGCGCGCCGGGTGCGCCCCCCTGGTCGATGACCCCGTCTGCCGGTCCCAGCGGGTCGGTGGGAAAGGTGCAGGGCGTGCCCTCGTTGTAGAGGATCCGTACGTTGCCGTAGCTCCCCGAGGTCACCCACTCCAGAACGTTCTCGGTGTCGCGGGACGTGACAGTCAGGAACGTCACCGTATCTGCACCGCCCACGGCGCACGACGTCGGCGTGGCCGCTCTGCGGATGAGATTCGGGTCCTCCGCGCCGGAGGGCACGCTGGTGGCGCGGACGACGTAATAGACCGTGACCCCCGGCGCCAGCGGGGACGTGTCCGTGTACGTCGTGGCCGCGGGCACGGTGGCGATCAGATTGGCGGCCGAGGGCGTGAAGGCGGGGGCCGTGTCCCGGTACACCGAGTACGAGACCGAGCCGCCGCAGAGGTCGGTCGCCGGCGCCCAGCCCAGCTCGACCTGGCACGTGCCGGAGGGAGAGGGCTCGACCCACGCCACCCCCTCGAAGTCCGGGGGAAGCGTGCAGGCCCCGGTGGCCGTCGCGGAGGCGACCACCGAGGGGTCGCTCTCGCACTGGGTGACGCCGCGCACGAAGTAGTAGTAGGTGATGCCGCCCTGCACCGTCGTGTCGCTGTAGGTTGTGGCCGCGGTCGTTCCCAGCAGGGCGAACGGCCCCGCGGGATCGAAGGCGCGGTACACGCGGTACGAGGTGGCTGAGGTCGGGCTCCAGTCCAGATCGATCTGGTTGGGGCCGGCCGGCGTCGCGGTGAGACCGGTTGGGGTGTCGCCCAGGCAGAACGCGGCGAAGCCCTCGCGCGCCTTCCCGTTGATCGAGGTGAACAGCCCTCCTGCAAAGACCATCCCCGAGCCGACGTCGATGTCCTCGACGCTGTTGTCGACGAGGGGGGGATTCCAGGTGGTCAGGGCCCCGGTGGGCTCGTCGAACGAGGCGATATACGTGCGAATGGTTCCGTCGATCGTGACGAAAAATCCGCCCACGTACAGGGTTCCCGCAGCAAGGTGCAGCGTGTTCACGGTGCCGCCGGCGCCGGGGTTCCAGGCGGTGGCGTTGTTGAACAGGACCGCCCGGTCGAGGGCGGCAATTCGCTGGCGGGTGGCGCCCCCAATGCTCGTGAAGCTTCCACCCGCGTACACGAGCGAAGGCGTGTCCGCGAGGGTGTAGACGTAGCCGTTGGCGTTCGGGTTCCACCCAGTGGGAAGGGCGGTCGCCGCATCGAGCTCCACGATGTCGTTTCGCCCGCCGTAGTCGAACCAGCCCCCGGCGTAGACGCTGGTGCCCACGGCCTTCACCGCCGCCACCTGGCTCGTGGAGGTCGGGCTGGGGCTCCAGGCCGTGACCGACCCCGTCGCCTCGTCGAGGGCCGCGAGATTCAGTCGCGAGAAGCCACCCATCGTCCCGAACACGCCTCCCGCGTAGAGCACCCCACCCGAGAGATCGAAGGCGAGCACCCCTCCGTCGGCGCCCGGATCCCAACCGGGAATGGCCAGGCCCGAGGACGCGTCGATCGCGGCGATCCGGGAACGCGGCTGACCGCCCGCATTGAGGAATCCTCCTCCGATGAAGACACGCGTTCCCGAGGCCAGGATGTCCAATACCCCGCTGTCGGCCCCGGGATCCCAGGCGGTGGCCGCGCCCGTCGCTGCGTCGAGGGCGGCCAGGCGTTGGCGGACCCACCCGCCCGCACTGGAGAAGTTGCCCCCCACGTACACGCGGTTGGGGTCGGCCAGGATCTCGAGGACGTCGTCGTTGGCCCCGGGCCTCCAGCTGGTGGCATTGTTCGTGTCGACGGTTGTGTCGAGCGCGGCGAGTCGAGCGCGCGGTTGGCCCCCGATGTTGTCGAAGTACCCCCCGACGTAGAGAGTGTTGCCGACGAGGGAGAGGGTCCGGACCGTCTGGTCCGCGCTCGGGTTCCAGCTGGTCGCGTTGTTCGTGTCGATCGTCGCGTCGATCGCAGCGATCCGTGAACGAAACTGGCCCCCGATGGTGCTGAAGCTCCCCCCGACGTAGACCGTGTTGCCCGAGGCGAGCAGGGTCCACACGATCCCGCTTGCGTTCGGATTCCAGCTCGTGGTGGCACCGGTCACGGTCGAGACGGCCGCGATGTTGTTCCGAGACTGGCCGCCGACACTCGTGAAGCTGCCGCCGACGTACAGCGTGGTTCCGGAGAGAGCGAGTGCGTAGACCGCCGCGCTGGCACCCGGGTCCCACGGTGTGAGGCCGCCGGTCGCGGCGTCGATGGCGGCGAGGCGGAAGCGGGGCTGTCCGCCAATATCGAAGAAGTCCCCGCCCACGTAGACGACCGCGCCCGCCACCACCATTGCCCGCACTGGGCGGTCGGCGTTCGGGTTCCAGCTCGTCGCGAGCCCGGTGGCCGCGTCGAGGGCCGCGAGGTTGTTGCGGGGCTGCCCCCCCATCTCGCTGAAGCTCCCCGCGACGTAGACGACCCGCCCGGAGACGGCGAGCGTGTCGACCCATGAGCCCGCCGGGGGATTGGGGTTCCAGGATGAGACTCGACCGTCGGCCAGGATGTGGGCCAGGGACGTGCGGGGGAGCCCGCCCACCGTCGTGAAGTCACCGCCGATATAGACCCCTCCGGCGCCGTCCGGGACCACGGAGAGCACCCCACCGTCCACCACGGGGAAGGAGAGGTCGGCCGCCCCCGTCACGGGATCGAGGCGTGTCACGCTCCCCGTGGGGGGGCCCACATAGGTGAACGTCCCTCCCAGGTAGACGGTGCCGCCGGACTCCTCCACGGCCCGGACCTGGCCATTGGTGACCCAGAACGAATCGATCGGGAGGTTCGCCTGGGCGTGGGCGAGCGGGGCGACCACGAGCAGGAGCACGGTCGTCGGCAGGAGCGCCTGAGGCAGGGACGCGAGGAGTCTCTCCCCCCCCTCTCGGGCCATCCCGCGGTCGGCAAGTGTTCGTGACGTGTCGTCTGGCTGCAACACCCCCCCTTTCCCGGTGAGGGATGACCGGGAGCGTCCTTGCGTCCCCATTGTCGACGTTCAGCCTCGTCGCGACAACTCCCGTAACCACTCAACGGCCGCCCAGCGATCTCCGTCGGATATTCGGTGATCAAAAAACGAGTCAGTGATGGAGTGGGCAGCCAAACGCGCCAGCAATTACCCACATGTGCACTGTTGACACTCTCCGGATTGTCGGCGTAGGCTCGGCGGACATCCGGTGTTGACGTTCGAGGTTGGCCGACGGGTCGCTGCCCTCCCCAGCGCCCCGGGCGGAGGAGGCGCCATGAGTGGCTCGGGAGGAGTCTCGGCGCGACCCGTCGCGCTCCCCATCCTCTCTGCAACCCGCCTACGGCGCGGGATCAGCCGGGTCTTGATCGCGAGCCTGACGATCCCGGGCCCTCTCGCTGTGGCCCCTGTCGCCGCCGGTCCGGCGGCGCTACCGCCCCCCGCCGCGCCCGAAACCTGCAGCGAGGCCCTGAACGCTGGCGGGCTGCCGGTCGTCTCGGTCGCACACGACGAGTTCTGGCCGCCGAACCACGCGCTGGTGAACGTCGGCCTCAGCATCGATGCG
>JAJDNV010000257.1 GCA_022340545.1 Acidobacteriota bacterium
TCGCTCGCCAGCACCGGCGCCGCCTCGCGGAAGATGAAGAAGAAGATCGACAGCACGAAGATGATCGCGCTGACGCCGCTCAGGCGGATCACCGCCTCGAGCAGTCTCTCGCCGAGGACCGCCCAGCGGGGGCGGCTCGTCCGGTCGGGCTGGCGGGGACGGTCGTTCGTCATTCTGGCGGTGTCGGTCGCCGTGGGGTCGGTGCGCCGCCCCGGGACGCGGCTCGACCAGCGGCGATCAGTCTTCCGTGGAGCCTTCCTCGGAACCCGTCGGGGGCTCTGGCTCGGCGTCGGGCTCGCTCGTGGCCAGCGGCACGTAGCCGCTGTCTTCGACGACCTGCTGGCCCGGGGGCGAGAGGATCCACTCGATGTACGCCTTCACCGCGCCTTCGGGCTCGCCGAGGGTGTACAGGTGAAGCGGGCGGGCGAGCGGGTAGGTGTGGTTGTTGGTGTTCTCCACGGAGGGCTCGTAGGACGGCTTGCCGGGCGCGGACTCGAGTCGAAGCATCTTGACCTCGTCCGTGGCGTAGCCCATCCCGCTGTAGCCGATGGCCGTCGGGGTAGTGCTCACGAGCTCCACGACCTCCTTCGAGCCGTTCAGGTCCCGCGAACCGAGCTTGAAGTCCCTCTTCTCGAGGACGTGGTCGCGGAAGAACTCGTAGGTCCCGGAGCTGGACTGACGGCTGACCCGGACGATGGTGTCGTCCGAAACGCCGGGGATCGTGACACCCAGCTGTGACCACCGTGTGACAGAGCCCCCCTCGGCGAAGATCTCGGCGAGTTTAGGTAAATCGATCTCTTCGAGCGGATTGGCCTTGTGGATGTACACGGCCAGGGCGTCGTAGCCGATGGTGAACTCCTTGGGTGTCTTGCCGGTGTTCTTCTCCGCCGCTTCGATCTCCTGCGGCTTCATGTCCCGGCTCGCGTTGGCGATGTCGACGGCGCCACGGATGAGGGCGGCGATGCCCACACCGGAGCCGCCGCCGGACACCTCGACCTCGACCTCGGGCGCCACGCTCCGGTACTCCTCGGCCCAGACCTGGGCCACGTTCACCATGGTGTCGGAGCCCTTGTTCTGGATGATGGTCGTCCCTGGCTGTCCCTCACCCCCGCCTCCCGACGGCCCGCACGCGAGGAGCGCCGCGGCCGCGACGAGGACGAGGCTTCCCAGGATCTGTCGAGGGTTCGGGTGGGGCTGGGGTGAATGCATTGGATCTCTCCTCCGGACGATCGTTCGTGACCTAGTCGGCGCGGTTGCCCAGGACGGCTCCCACGAGGTCGTGTATGTGGCTCGAGAGGTGCTCGAACGCGGCCTCGTAGGCCGCCTTCACCTCCTCCGGCGTTCCCTCCACCTGCGACGGGTCGGCGAGGCTCCAGTCCACGTACACCATCTTGCGGGGCGTCCGAGGGAAGGCCTGCTTCACCTTCCGCGCCAGCCCGACGGTCACCTGGAACCGGTCCAGGTCCGGGACCTGGTAGATGAACTTCGGGGCCAGACGGGTCACGTCGAGGCCCTTCTCCTTCAGGAAGGCGATCGTCTTCTCCTCGATCTCCCCCGGCTCGATGCCGGCGCTGGCGAAGACAAACCGGGGCTGGGCCAGGGCGGTCGCGATCGCCTCCGCCATCTGGCTACGGCAGGAGTTGCGCTCGTCGACGAACAAGATCCGGATGGTCTCGGCGTCGGGGTGCTTGGCGTACTCGCCCGTGCACATGTAGAGCACCTCCATGCACACGTTGCGAGCCTGGTCGCCCACGCGCTCGAAGCGACGGCCGATGGTCATCAGGGGGGCGATCCCCTCCGGCGGGATCTTCTGCTCGCGGACGAGCTCCACCACCTCGGAGCTGAACTTGCGCTTCAGCGCGTCGACCGCGGGCTCGGCCTCCATCGCCTTCTTCGCCAGCTCCGCGTCCTGGCGGACGAAGGCCTCGACCGCGTCGTGGAACATCGGGATGGCCCGGTCCGCCATCTCGGCGATCCACTGCTTCAACATCTCGGGCGGCGGGGGCAGCTTGCCGAGCTTGACCAGCTGGCGGGCCACGCTCTCGGCGTAGTCGCCGACTCTCTCGAGCTCGAGGCTGATCTTGATGGTGGCGTACGCGAAGCGCAGGTGGGCGCCCGCCGGCTGCTGCCGCACGAGGAACTCGAGGCACAGCTGGTCGATCGCCTTCTCCTTCTCGTCGATGTACTGGTCGCGGAGGATGACGGCATAGGCGAGCTGGCGGTCGTTCTCGACGAATGCGCGGACGCAGTCGCGGAGCGACCGTTCGGCCACGGCCGACATCTCGCGGACCTCGCTCCGGATTCTTTCGATGTCGCGCTCGAGGGACTCCTCGATGTGAGACGGTGGCATCGCTTACCTTGCTCGCCCTCGCCGGCGTCCCGGCAGGCTGATTGGCGCCGTCAATTCAGGGGTTTTGCGGGCGGGCGTAGGCCGTTCGACGCGCGGCCCGCACCCGAAGCGAACATAGCAGATGTGGATGCCAAAGCCAATGTCCGGCCCCCGTCATCAACGACTTCCTGCACGCCTGCATGGCGGGGGCCTTCGCGGTATCGGCAGCGCGTTTCAGGACGGCCCCGAGGCAGGTTGCGAGGGAGGCCCGGCGCATCAGCTCTCGCCCGTGGCGAGGCGGATGCCCGCGGCCGGCTCGATGGCCGATCCCGCCCGCGAACCGTACACGACGATCGCCCGGGGGTCTTCCTCGAAGACGAGGATCGCCACCGTCCCCGGGTGCTCGGTGCAGTAGCTCCTCGCCAGGGGGGTGCCACCGACCAGGAACGCGGTGGCAAGCGCGTCCGCGGTCGCCGCGCTCGCCGTGACCGCGCTGGCACTGAGGATCCCTTCTGCCGGCGTCCCGGTGCGGGGATCGATCACGTGACCGAAGCGCCGGCCGTCGACCTCGAAGTGCTGCTCCCCCGCCCCGCTCGTGCCCAGCGCGGCGCGGCGGAGCCGCAGGTCGGCCAGGGGCTCCCGGCCCGGGCGCAGCGTCACGGCCCAGTCCCGGCCACCCCAGCCCAGGAAGCTGCTGCCGCCCGCGCTGACGAGGGCGTGGTGCAGGCCCCGTGAGCGCAAGCCGGAGGCGATCCGGTCGAGGGCCCAGCCCTTGCCGATGCTCCCGAGATTCAGCTCGACCCCGGGGCTGGCGAAGCTCACCGATCGATCCGCCTCGTCGAGCACCACACGCCCCATGCCGACCCGGGCCCGGGTGGCCTCGATCTGCTCCGCCGAGGGAACCCGACCCTCGCGGGTGAGGAACCCCCACTCGCGGCTCAGGGGCGTGCTCGTGGGATCGAACGCCCCGCCGGTCGCGGCGTGGAGGTCCCGGCAAAGACCCAGGAGGTCCCACAGTCCAG
>JAJDNV010000263.1 GCA_022340545.1 Acidobacteriota bacterium
CGAGGAGCTCACCCTGAAGGTGGACAAGGCGCTGCTGGAGCGACCGGGCTTCAGCATCCGGGCCCGGCTGGCTCTGGTCTTCCTCCTCTTCGTCGTGCTCAGTGCCGGCACCACGATCGGCACCTGGGTCATCCTCTCGCGGCTGCAGACGCGTCTGCAGTTCATCGAGATCGCCGACCAGTTCAACAACGAGATCCTCCAGGCGCGGCGGTTCGAGAAGAACTACTTCCTCTACCGCACGAACCTGGAGGACGTGCTCCAGAACATCGATGCGGCGGCCTCCCACCTGTCGTCCTCGAAGGCGGAGTTCGGCTCGATCGTGGGGATGGACTCCTTCGAACGGCTCGAGGGGCACCTGCGTCTCTACCGGGAGCTCATCCTGCGGCTCCCGCCCCTCGAAGCTCTTGAAGCAGCAGACGGAGCGCGGCGTCGGGGAGAGATCGAGGCCAGGCTGCGGACGCACGGTGCAGAGCTGGTGTCGTCGGCCCTCGAGCTCGCCCAGCGGGAGCGCAACACGGTGCGGACCCTCCTCCGGGTGAGCAAAGGCGTGCCGGTTGCCTTCCTTCTCTGCATTCTGCTGCTCTCCGTCTACAGCGCGGATTTCGTCTCGCGCCACATCATCCAGCGCCTGAACCGCCTGATGGAGCTGACGAAGCGGATCGGGGAGGGCGACCTGTCCATCACCCCCGTCCGCAAGTATCGCGACGAGTTCACCAATCTCGTGGTGGCCCTCAACCACATGACCCGCGAGGTGGAGCACCGTCACCAGGTCATGGTCCAGTCCCACAAGCTGCGGGCGGTGGGTCGGCTCACCGCCGGGGTGGCCCACGAGCTCAACAACCCGATCAACAACATCATGCTGACCGTGGCCATGCTCAAGGAGGACTACCGCACCCTCGCCGACGAGGAGGCGCTGGAGATGATCAGGGATCTGGAGGAGCAGGCGGACCGTTCCCGGAAGATCGTGGCGAACCTGCTCGACTTCGCGCGCGAGGGCGAGATGGAGATGGGCCGGCTGGAGGTTCGGGACATCGTGGACGAGTCCCTCGCCCTCGTGGCGAACCAGCTCAGGCTCTCGCGCGTCAAGACGAGCGTGGATCTGCCGGCCAACCTGCCGCCGGTCAACGGGGACCGGCAGTACCTGAGCCAGATCTTCGTCAACCTCGCGCTGAACGCCGCGGATGCCATGCCGCAAGGGGGCACCCTCCGCATCTCCGGGGACACCGAGGCCGAGGGCGGATTTCTCGCCATCCACGTCAGCGACACCGGCTCGGGGATCCCGGAGCACATCCTCCAGTCCATCTTCGACCCGTTCTTCACGACCAAGTCGACGGGGAAGGGCACCGGCCTCGGCCTGTCCGTCTCCCTCGGGATCGCACGCAGCCACGGGGGGGACATCCGCGCGGCGAGTCGCGAGGGCGAAGGCACGGTCTTCACCGTGCTGCTTCCGATCCTCAACGTCCCCGCGGTGCTTCCGGGCGGGAGCGCAGCTCCGGACACCGCCGCGAAACGGCTTGACCGTCCCGAAGGCGAGTCGTAGTGTACCTGCGTCTGGCTGCCGTCGATCGACCCGGAATGGAATACACGCATCATGCCAGAAGCCCGAGCCCTGCCTGAGGGGGGACTGACGCCCGAGGACCAGCTCCTGCACGACGACGTGCAAAGACGCCTCGAGCAAAGACCCCGCCTCACCCTCCGTCTCCGCATCACCCTCGTCTTCGCCGTCTGCACGCTCTTCATTGGCGGCATCACGGTCGGTTCGGTCTTGATGCTGTCCCACGTCCGCACCAGGACGCAGTTTCTGGAGGCGATGGACGAGTGCGCCTACGAGATCCAGGAGGCCCGCCGCTACGAGAAGAACTTCTTCCTCTACGGCACGAGCCCCTACGACGCCCTGGACCACATCCGCCGGGCCGATCGACTACTGGCTGCGAATGCCCGGGCGGTCGGGCGCGTGATCGGGGACGAAGAGGCCCGTCGCTGGAGGGCGAGCCTGGAGCACTACGAGAGGTTGCTGCAGGACCTGGCCGGCGAGGTTGCGGCAGGCAGGCCACATTTCAACGCCGAGGTGAGACGCGAGGCCGAGGCCGAGCTGCGCCGCTTCGGAACGGAGATCCTGGCCAACGCCTCCGATCTGCTCGACAAGGAGCGCCGGTCGATGGACGAGATGCTGCGCACCGCCTCACTCGGCGGCATCGGGCTCCTGGTGATGATGGTGCTCTTCATGGTCTTCCTCGCCGATCAGCTCGCCCGTCAGGTGATTCGGCCCATCGGGCGCTTCATCCGCTACGTGGGCCGGATCGCGGACGGGGACTTCTCGCCGATCTCCCCGGCGCGCCGGTATCGGGACGAATTCTCCACTCTGGCCGTCGCCATCAACCGGATGCTGGATGAGCTGACGATCCGGCAGCAGCAGCTCCTGCAGTCACGCAAGATGGCGGCGGTCGGGACCCTGACGTCCGGGGTCGCCCACGAGCTGAACAACCCGCTCAACAACATCAGCCTCACCGTGGAGACCCTCCTGGACGATTTCGAGGAGATGGAGGAGAAGCAGCAGAAGAAGCTGCTCGAGGACATCTTCACGCAGGTCCAGAGAACCAGCGCCACCGTGAGGAACCTGCTCGACTTCACCCGGAAGGACCATCCGGTCTTCACCCCCGTCTCGGTGTCCGACCTGCTCGAGGCCAGTCTGAAGCTCGTGGGGAACGAGCTCGCGTTGGCCAGGGTCGAGGCCCACCTCGACGTCGCACCCGACCTCCCGCGCGTGACCGGCAATCCCCGCAACCTGGAGCAGGTCTTCCTGAACCTGTTCCTGAACGCGATGGAGGCGATGCCGGATGGCGGCACGCTCAAGATCACGGCGACGCGCGCGGACGGATTCGTCCGGGTGGCTGTTCAGGACACCGGGTCGGGCATCGCTCCGGAGCATCTCGACAAGATCTTCGAGCCCTTCTTCACGACGAAGGAGGCCGGGGAGGGCACGGGTCTGGGCCTCTCCGTCAGCTACAGCATCGTCGAGAAGCACGGGGGCCGGCTCGAGGTCGAGAGCCAGCTGGGCCGGGGCACGACCTTTACGGTGGCGCTGCCGGCGGGGTAGAGGGCCATCGAGGAACCCGCGATGAACATCTTCCAGATCTACCTTCCCGTCGCCGGCAACAGCGTGAGCCTGCTGCTCCTGCTGGG
>JAJDNV010000277.1 GCA_022340545.1 Acidobacteriota bacterium
TGGCTCGATCTCCCCCAGTGAGCGGACGTCTCGGAGCGCCCGGGACGCACGCGTGCGCACGCGCGTGTCGTCGCCGGTCGCCTCTATGAAGAAGATGTCGTCGGGATCGATCGCCTGGCGGAGCCCGGGGGCGAGATGAAGCAGGAGGTGGCCGCTGGGCGTCAAAGCGGCTCCTGTCGAGGTCGAGTTGCCGCTTCTTTCCATGTGCTGCCGGTTTTGGCCGATGAGTTGTCGGATTCTCTCATGAGCTGCGGCAGCGGCAGGTCATCGACAAAATGGAATTCGAGTGGCGGACATACGGAAGAGGCGGCCCCCGGGGGGACCGCCTCTTCCGTGGTCTCCGGACTGGCGAGAGCTCAGACACTAGAAGTCGAACCGCAGGTTCGCGAAAAGCGAGCGGCCCATGTAGTCGTACTGGCCGAAGTGGCCCGCCGCGTAGTCGATGGCCACCAGGCCCGCTCCCAGCGGAGGCTCCTTGTCGAGCAGGTTGTTGCAGCCGCCCGTCAGGTGGAGGTTGTCGCGGAAGCGGTAGGTCACGGCCAGGTCAAACCAGTTGTACGCCGGGAACTCCCAGGAGCCGTTGCTCTTCCAGAGCTCTTCCAGAGCCGGGTTCCCGATGGTCGGGTTGGGGCTGGCATCGTCGTTCATGACGTGGCCCAGGAATCGCCAGCCGAGTGTGAACGTCGTGTTGAAGTTGCTGACCCACGAGGCCCGGGCGCGGTGCCTCCACTTCGGGAGGACAGCGAAGCACTGGTTGCCCATGAAGCCCGCGCAGTCGTAGTCGATCAGCGGGGTCGTCAGCCGCCACTCCAGCATCGAGGAGCCGGTCATCGCGAAGTTGATGTAGCCCAGGTCGCCCAGGTTCCAGGGGTAGCTCGCGGCGACGTCGATGCCGCGCGCCTTGAGCGTGCCGATGTTCTGGTCGGTGCTGATGGTGTAGGCATCGGGCGTGAGCCACAGCGTCTCGAAGGCGTCGCGATGGATTAGACCGCAGAGCTGCGGATCCCCCGTCTCGGCACACGTCCGGACCACGTCGTCCGGCTGGAGCGAAGAGATCGTGTCGTCGATCTCGATGGTGTAGTAGTCGAACGTGACCGAGAGTCCGGGAACCGAGGGCGGCGTCCAGACCACGCCCACGGTGAGCGTGTCGGCCCTCTCGACGTCGAGGTCCGGGTTGCCGCCGTAGAGGCTGTTGTACTGGGCCGCCGGGTTCTCGAGGATTGAGCCGTAGTTCTCGGGGCTCACGCCGGTCCTCGCGCACTGCTCCACGGTGGCCTGGGGGTTGGGGCCCGCACAGATGTCCTCGCTGCCGCCGAGGCCCCGACCCTGCGGCTGGAACAGCTCCTGCACGTTGGGCGCGCGGACGGCACGGTTGATGCCCCCCCGGATCCGGAAGCCGTTCACCGGTGCCCAGGAGAGGAGGGCCTTGTAGCTGCTGTTGTTCTTGGCCTCCTGGTCCATGGCCTTGTAGTTGGCGAAGCGGTAGCCCAGCTCGAGGCTCAGGTCCGAGGCACCCGAGACATCCTGGACCAACGGCACCAACGCCTCCGCAAAGAACTCTCTCGTGCTGTAGTTCCCGTCGACGGGGTTTGTGCCTCCGCCGGAGCCGGCGAGCAGGCCCTGTGCGAACACCTCGTCGGGATTGACGAACAAGGACTCCTTCCGGATCTCGGTGCCGACCGCGAGCTGAATGCCCTCGGACGCCGAGGGAAGCACGAGGCCAGCGTCCTGCAGGTCGCCCGTCAGCGTCGCACCCAGCATCTTCGTGTTGGTCCCGGAAGAGATGAGGGCCTTCGCGGCCATGAACTCAGGCGCTCTCGGGTCGACCGCTCCGACCGTGAAGACGTTCCAGGGGTAGCAGCTCGGGTTGCCGGAGCGGCACGCCCAGGTGCTCGGATCGCCCGGGGTGCCCACGACGTCGAGGGCCTCGAAGATGCGATCGTGGTGAAGGTCGTTGACGGAGCCCGAGGGGGAGTTGACGTTGGCGTTCAGGGCGTAGACGTCGTAGCTCCAGAAGTCGGTGATGTCGCCGCGAATGCCACCGAGCAGGCGCCAGTTGATGTGACGGAGCTGGCCAATCCGGTTGCCGCCCTCGACGTTGCGGCGAAGCATGATCATGGTCGCGTAGCCGCTCGTCTGGTCCCCACACGTGAGCTGACGTTGCTGCTCGCTCAGCATCGGGTTGTCGCAGTTGATGACGCTCGTGTTGGCGAAGTTGCCCGAGGGCGCGATCTGCGCGTCCGAGTAGTCGTCCATCACCATGACCTCGGCGTAGGGCTCGAAGTGCTCGCTCACGCTGTAGCGGGCGAAGGCGCCGCCGCTCCACTTCTCGTCATTGCGCTGCAGGAAGCTGTAGCTGGCGTAGTTGAAGACGTCGCTCCCTTGGCGAGGTCGGAACGTGGTCGTGTTTCCCGTCCGCGGATCCAGGACATAGTCGCCAGTGTCCGTGATGAAGCGACCGTGCTGCCAGGTGCTCGAGCCGCCGCAGGCCGGACCGGTGTCGCCCAGGCCCTGGACGGAGCAGTTGGTGTAGTCGCGCTGGTCCTTCCAGACCGCCTCAATGTCGCGATAGTCGACGTACGCGGAGGCATGGCCCTTGCCGCCACCGAACCTGCCGCCGACCGCGAAGTTGAAGTTGTAGCCCCCGTTGTTGAAGATGTTCCCACTGGGGTAGTCGTAGCCTACGGCCTCGTTGGCGGCCTGAGCGACGCTGTTGTTGTTGTTGTGCTGGAAGCCGTTCCACATCACCTCGCCCCGGAAGCCCTCGAACTCTGTGTCCAGGATGAAGTTCACGACACCCGAGACGGCATCGGCGCCGTAGACGGACGAGGCGCCGCCGGTGAGGATGTCGACCCGCTTCACGAGCGCCGACGGGATGAAGTTCAGGTCAGGGGCCGTCGCGAAAGCGTCGCCGGACGCCATGCGCCGCCCGTTGAGCAGGACCAGCGTGCGGACCTGGCCGAGGTTGCGCAGATCCACCGTCGCCGTCCCCGTGGCGCCGTTGGACCACGAGGCGTTCTGTGCGACGAAGACCTGAGGCAGGTTCTGGATCAGATCCTCGACGCGGCCCGTGCCCTGGTAGGTGATCTCGTCCGGATTCACCAGCGTAACCGGGCTGAGAGAGGAAAGGTCATCGCGTGGAATGAGCGAGCCGGTCACAGTGACCTCGTCGGCCAGCCGCACGAGCCCCTCCTCTTCCGCCTGTTCGATCGCGTCCGCGTCCATCTGCCCCTCGTCCTGGGTTCCCGCGAGCTGCGGCGCGAAGACGAAGAGCACGGCCAGTCCCAGCATGGGGGGGAGCCGTGCGAGCGGTCTAAGCCTCATGACTTACACCTCCCGAGGGAGCCGGCGAGAGGTGAGAATGCCGGCTCGATGGGAACGTGGGGGGACGACTGATTCACGTCAATGGACCTTTTGAATCACCCAAGTCGGTTCTGTTCGGTTGAACGAAGCCCCCAACGCGCCAAACGCCGCGGTCACGGCCTCAAACTGAGCGAGAGACAGGGGGGCCAAATGGAGGGTGGGCGCGGCAATTCCAAGGCAAATCTAAGAAGACCCCCGACACTCCCGCCAGGCGTCACGCAGCGGTTGCTCCGAAGCACTTGATCGAGCGCCAAGACATCGAGAAAAAGGACGCTCACCCCGTGAGGTGACCGGGCTATAGTCTGCGCAAGGTTCAGACCCTCGGAGCGGTCATGACCCTGGCTGGCGGCTCGACGCTCGGACCGTATGAAGTGATCGAACTCCTCGGTGCGGGGGGCATGGGGGAGGTGTACCGCGCCCGTGACCCCCGCCTCGGACGCGACGTGGCGATCAAGGTGCTCCCCGAGGAGGTGGCCGCAGACGCGCAGCGCCTGAGTTTCTTCGAGCGTGAGGCCCGCGCCGTCGCCGCCCTGAATCACCCGAACATCCTCACCGTCCAC
>JAJDNV010000279.1 GCA_022340545.1 Acidobacteriota bacterium
CGGGGTCGCGGTGGGCCCCGGGTCGACGCGTGATCGCGCCGCCCACCACGGGGTGCCGCCTCGCTTGCCAGGGCTATCTGCGGATGGACCTCTCCCAGAAGCGATTGGCCTCCAGGACCCATCCTTCGGCACTCGTGCCCACGCCGAGCCCGAAGCCGTGTCCCAGATTCTCGTACTCGTGGTACTCCACCACCGTGCCGGATCGGCGCAGGGCCTCAACCCTCCTCTCCATGACGGCGGGAGGAGCGATCCCATCCTGCTCACCCACCACCACGAAGGTGGGAGGATCGTCTTGCGAATGGTCCGAATGCCCGGTGTAGGCCATCACGATGGCCGAAGGCCTGGGCAGGTCGTCGCCCCCATAGGCCCCCACTCCGTGTGAGCCGACGGCGGCGGCCATCCTCGCCCCCGCCGAGCTGCCCCAGAGAGAATAGCCGTCGGTGCTGACGCCGAGCCTCTCGGCGTTTCTGAAGATGTAGGAGACAGCGGCGGCGAGATCCCGGGTGGCCACCGCGCCGCCACGTCCAGCCTGGTACTTCAGGACGAAGGCGTTGTTACCTTCCTTGCTGAGCTGGGCGGCATACGGAAAGCCCTCGTGAACCGAGCCGACGTACGAGAACCCGCCACCCGGGCAGATAACGGCAAAGGGCGCATCGGGTCGTCCACGGAAGAAGAACAACCCCGCGTGATCCCGGTCAGGCTGCTCCTGCCTCTGTGCGTCCGTATAGAACCTGTAGAAGACGGTCTCGCCGCCAGCCGCGTCATCGATGAGGCGATTCAACGCGCTCACGACCGTCTCCGGATCGACACGGCTGTGATACGGAAGGAGCGAGCCGATCCGCGTCAGCGACATGTCCTCGTCGTAGGCGCGGTCGTCCCACGGCAGTATCAGTCGGCTGAATCCTGCGAGCATTGGGTGATCCAGGATGTCTCCGAGAGTGCTCTGAGTGCTGAGGTGGCCGCCGCGGTCTTCACTCACATCACTTTCCCCGGCCCGCGCGCAAGACGGCGTCAGCCACAGCAAGAACGCCACGCAGACCTGCAGTCCCCGGGAGGCGCGTGACCTCACTCCTGTTCCCGCGGAGCGCTTCGCTGCCCGCCCGGATTCGAGCTCGTCGCGAAGACCTCCCTGGTGACGGTGACCGCGGTGACGGCGCTCGGCCAGCCCGCGTAGAACGCCAGGTGCGTGATCGTCTCGGCGATCTCCTCTTTGGTCACGCCGTTGGCGAGGGCGAGACGAACGTGCGAGCGGAGCTGGTCGGGCCGGTTCATGGCGGTCAGCGCGCTGATCGTCACGAGGCTGCGGTCGCGCCGGGAGAGCTCCGGGCGGGCCCACACGTCGCCGTAGAGCACGTCGTCGGTGAGCTGCGCCAGCTTGGGCGCGAGGTCGCCCATGAGTTGCTGCGCTCGGGTCGGCCGGTCGCCAGGAGCCTCATCCGGGGCCTCTGCGACGGCAGGACCCGGGCGGAGGGGAGCGCCGTACTGCTCGTCGGTGACCTTCTCCATCCAGTCGACGCTCTTCCCGTCGAGCCGTTCCCCGATCGCGATGTGCGACATGCCCTCCGTGGGCGAGGCGCCGTGCCAGTGCTTCTGGCCGGCCGGGATCGATGCGATGTCGCCCGGCCGGATCTCGTCGATGGGATCGCCCCACCGCTGGACGCGGCCCACGCCGCTCGTCACGATGAGCGTCTGCCCGAGCGGATGGCTGTGCCATGCCGTTCGTGCTCCCGGCTCGAACGTCACGCGCGCGCCGGACGCGCGTCCGGGCGCGCTGGCCTGGAACCGCTGGTCCACGCGCACGGAACCAGTGAAGTGGTCGTCTGGGGCCTTCACGGACGGCTGTGATCCGGCTGACGTGATGGTGATCATCTGGGAGTCTCCACTTGTGGGGATTGCTGACGCTTCGGAGCCCGAAGCGTCTCCCCCCTTGGTCGTCCGGACGCACAGGGGAGCGAGAACGATGACCGACAAGACCGTCACGACGCGTAGAGTCATTCTTCCGTCCTTTCGATCGCGTGGTCTCGAAGCACGACCCCTCAGGCCTGTTTCTTCCAGTACTCCAGGCCGGGGCCCGTCTGCACGCCCGAGCCGGCGAGGGCACGCTTTCGGACGTCATCCAGCTCCTCGAGAGTCATCTTGTTGAAGCTCTGCACGGTGCGGATGTTGTCTTCCATCTGCCCCTGTGTGCCCGCGCCGCAGATGGCCACGTGCATGCCAGGCAGGCTCAGGACGTACCGCAGGCACTCGGTGGGGCTGAGGGACCGGAGCAGGTACGCCTTGCCGAACACCTTGATGGCCTGGACCCCGAGGCCGCCATCGACCGCCACGGGCAGCGTCGCCTTCTCGAAGCTCAGGTAGGCGGGGTCCGCGGCGTGGAGGGGCATCATCACGGTGTCCCACCTGTCGTAGGCCTTCAGGAGAGCCGTGTGGACCTCCGGATCGTGGTGGCCGGTGAACCCGATGAAGCGGCACTTGCCCGCCTTCTTGGCCGCCTCGAACGCCTCGATGGCTCCACCCGGGGCGAGGATCTTCTCGACGTCGTCCATGGTCTGGACGGCGTGGGCCTGCCAGAGGTCCACGTGGTCGGTCTTCAGCAGACGGAGTGAGGTCGAGAGCTCCTCCTCCGCCTCCTTCGCGGTCCGCCTGACGCTCTTGGAGGTGAGGAAGACGTTTTGCCGGACGCCCTGCAATCCGATGCCATAGGCTTCCTCGGAGCGTCCGCCCCAGTACATGCGCGAGCAGTCGAAGAAGGTCACGCCGAGCTCGTAGACCCTGCGGACGAACGCCGCCGCCGTCTGAACGTCGGGCTGCAGATCCATTCGCGCTCCGCCCTGGGCGATGACGCTCACCTTCTCGCCAGTCCGGCCGAACGTCGTGGTGGGGATGTCCCCCTCTTTCACCTTCGCGGGCGCGGCGTAGGCGCCGGTGAGGGACATGCCCGCCAGCGCTCCTCCGAAGAACGCGCGTCTCTTCATGGCTTCCTCCTGTCATCTCCTGCAGGTCCGCGGCCGGACCCTAGTCGAAGCTCATCCCCATGGAGCTGAGGCCGAGGGCGGCTCCGGGCAGCGGCCAGGGCCGGCAACGCAGCCTCCGTCGCGATCCCAGGACTCTTCATCACGGTGAATGCGCCGGTGGACGCCACGCGGGTCACTCGTTCCCCCCACCTCGCTTGTCGGCGTGCCCCTCGATCCACTGCAGGATCAGATCGGCGATCCTCAGGTTGTTCTTGTCCTGCATGATCATGTGACTGTTGCCGCGGATGCCACGGTCCGGCGGGTTGAGCATCTGCGCATCACCGCCCGCCGCCTTGAGGCGACCGATCAGTGCCTGACAGCCTTCGAAGGAGGTCTGCCAGAAGTGGTCCGTCGAGATGCCTGTCGAAGTGTCGCGATGATCACCGTAGACGGCCAGAACGGGCAGTGTCGCCAACATCGTGATCTGCTGGTCGGTGTACGAGTCCGGACAGCGGCCCGGCTCGACGAGCACGAGACCCTTTGCCGCGGAGGGATTGAGGAGCGCCGCTTCCAGGGGAAACGAACCGGATTGCGAGTGTCCCATCAACACCGCCCCCCGCAACTCCGTGGCGAGATCCGACAAGGCCTTGATCGTGGGGTTTGGCGGCGGCTGGGCGAAATTCATGTCCGGCACACCCTGCTTTGAAAGCTCATCCACGGCCGTCACCGGGAACTGGGTGTCCGAATACGGGGCGCCAGGCGCCGAACCGAAGCGGAAGTTCGGCCAGACGATCTCGTCGCTGAAACGCAGCCAGAGAGGAAGGCTAGTCGTCGGCGCCGAGCCCGCACGCACGTTGTTGAAAGCCGCCTGATTGAAGCCCGATCGTCCGCGCCAAACCTGGTCCGGGACGTACACGGGATGGCCCTTGCGCACGAAGTACTCGTCCCAGCCCATTCGGCCGTCGGGCGTGGTCTCCCACGACTTGCCGGTCAGGGTCGCGCCATGGACCATCACGACCGGCAGGTTGCCGTCACCGTCCTGCGGCACCATGTACCGCACGTACATCTGGTTGACGGTGATGTGACCCCCCGGACCCAGGTTGCCCAGCTCACCTCGCGTCTGTTCGGCCTTCTCGCCGCCGACGAAGAAGCTGCCCTGGGCCTTGAGGACCAGGGGTGTGTCGGGGGTCTGCACATCCTCGAGGGCCTGCGCCATCACGTCCCCGATCGTGCCGAGGACGGCCGCAACGATGACACCGGCCAGGATGGCGCGTCGCCACAACATCGAAGAACGCTGCGTTCGCATGTGTCGTCTCCTCATCGCGGGATCCGCTGACGGTCGTCGGGCCAACGTGTTCCGACCGGGTCCTCGCCGCCGCTAGCGCCCGACGAGCGATTGAAGGGCTGGAGGGTAGCGGTCGCCCTGCACCTGTACACGGGCTTTCACCTCCCCGATCTGCCGCAGGTCGTCGGGCGTCAGCTCGACGGCCCGAGAGCCGAAACCTCGAGGCCACTGCGGCCGAGGGTGCGCGTGTGCATGGTCGTCCTCCTGCCACTAAGGTTAGGCTCCGCAGACCTCCGCTGAGAAGGGCAAAAGATGGGATGATCCGTTGAGGGGAGCTCAACTATGAGCCAGGGCAACCTGGACGTGCTGGCGGCGTTCGTGGCGGTGGCCGAGGAGCGCAGCTTCACGAAGGCCGCGGTGCGGCTCGGCGTGTCGACGTCAGCCCTGAGCCACGCGATGCGCGGCCTCGAGGAGCGGCTCGGCGTGCGCCTCCTG
>JAJDNV010000294.1 GCA_022340545.1 Acidobacteriota bacterium
CCGGCGCAGCATGAGCGCGCCCGCGTGGGACTTGCGCGCCGCGATCGGGTGTCCACGCAGGCCCTGCGGCGGGCTCAGAACGCCCGAAGAGGTCATCCGCTCGCACAACTCGCAACGGTTGTCAGGTTTGTGTCATGATCAGACGAACGGTGGCGAAGGATTTGCCGAAGAAAACGACACGCACGCAGCGGCGGCCGACGACCCGCAAGCAGAAGCGCCCGTCGCCGCGAGACACCGAGCTGCGGCGCCTCCAGGCGGCCGTGGCCATGCGCGAGCGCGAGCTGGCCATCCTCGCCGACATCACCAGACGATTGCACGGGCAGGAAGAGGTCCAGGTCATCCTCGACCAGACCCTCGACGGGCTGGTCGACGGGCTCGGCCTCGACACCGCGTGGATCCTCCTGGAGGACCCGAAGGATGGAGGCCTGCGCCTGGCCGCACACCGGGGCGTATCGCCCGCCTACCTCGACACGGTCGCGCGCAACGGTCTCGACCGTTGCCTCTGCCCGGAGGTCTTCTCGTCGGGCCATCGTGCGATGGCCCGCAATACAACGGACTGCCCGCGCATGCCCACGATCGGGGCGGGGCTCGAGCAGCCGGTGGCCCACGCGTGCGTCCCGCTCGCCTTCAACGGGAAGAGCCACGGCGTCTTGAACGTGGCCGCGCCTCCGGGCCAAGTCTTCGCCGACGAGCAGCTCCGATTCCTGGATACGGTCGGGCGGCAGGTGTGCCTGGCCGTGGAGGGAGCCCGTCACCTCAAGGCCCAGCGCCGGCGCGACCAGGAGGCTCGGGCGCTCGCTGCCCTCAACAAGGGTATCGGCGAGTCGCTCGAGCCGGAGGCGGTGCTCGAGGCGGTCGGACGCACCGCGCTCGAGGTCCTTCGCGTGGACCGCATCCACATCCTGCTCGGCTCCGACGCGCGACGACTCACGGTCGCCCACCTCGCCGGCCTGCCCCATCCGGAGCTATCGAAAGGGCAGACGCTCGACCTGACCGCCCTCGGGGGCAGCCTGCACCGGCGGGCCCTCGAGGAGCAGCGATGGTTCGTCGTGGAGGACGAGGCGCGGGACGACCGCGTGAACAAGGACCTCGCCCGCCGCTGGGCCGGCACCTCCGGGGTGATCCTGCCTCTCGTCGCGCGCGGGGTCAGCCTGGGACTGCTCGTCATCACCTCGGCCGCTCCGAAGGCTTGGAGGGAGGACCAGGTGGAGCTGGCCGAGGCGCTCGCGTCCCAGGCCTCGGTGGCCCTCGAGAACGCGAGGTTGTACGACAAGGCGAGACGCGCCTATCGTGAGCTCAACGAGGCCCAGGCCCGGATCATCCACAACGAGAAGATGGCGGTGGTCGGGACGTTCGCCTCCGGGCTGGCCCACGAGGTGCGCAACCCGCTCAACTCCATCGCCCTGCAGCTGTCGATCCTGGAGCGGCGCGTGGCGCCCTTGCCCTCGGGTGTGGCCGGCGAGATCCGGGAGCTCGTCGGCGTCATTCGCCAGGAGGTCCGGCGTCTCGACAACCTCGTGGGGGACTTCCTCCAGTTCTCGCGCAGCAACCGCATCCAGTACCGTCCGGCCAGCCTCGACGCCCTCCTCGACGAGGTCATGCGCCTCCTGCGGCCGGAGGCGAGGGCGGCGGGGGTGGCCCTTCGTCGACAGCGGTTCGGGGCGCCGGTCCCCGATCTGCGAGTGGACCCCGAGAAGATCAAGCAGGTCGCCATCAACCTCGTGCAGAACGCGATCGAGGCGCTGCACGAAGGGGGGGAAGTGGCGGTGGAGAGCGGGCTCGTCGACGGACAGGCCCTCATGAGGATCAGGGACGACGGGCCGGGCCTGCCCGAGGGGCTCGACGTCTTCCAGCTGTTCGTCACGACCAAGGCCGAGGGCACGGGCCTTGGCCTCAGCATCGCCCAGCAGATCGTTCTCGAGCACGGCGGCGAGATCGCCGCCGACAGCGAGCCCGGCCAGGGGACCACCATCACGGTGGGCCTGCCGGTCGAGCGGCCGGAGACCTCGGCCGCGGGAGAGGAGCCATGAGCGCCAAGGGTCGGATCGTGGTCATCGACGACGAGATCAACGCCGCGGCGGCGCTGGAGACCCTGCTCAAGGAGGACGGCTACGAGGTGGCGCGCGCCCACGACGCGCGCACGGGTCTGCAGCTGCTCGAGCAGACCGAGCCCGACATCGTCCTCACCGACCTCCGAATGCCGGGGATGGACGGGCTCGAGCTCCTCGCGAAGATCAAGGAGATCCGGCCCGAGACGATGGTCATCCTCATGACCGCCTACGGGACCGTGAAGACCGCGGTCAAGGCCATGAAGCTCGGAGCCGAGGACTACCTCCCCAAGCCAATCGACGTCGATGAGCTCGAGGTCGTTCTGCAGAAGACCCTCGAGCGGAAGGACCTCCGCGAGGAGGCCCGCACACTGCGCCAGCGGCTCGAGCAGAAGTACCGCTTCGACAACCTCGTGGGTGAGAGCCCTGAGATGCTCTCGGTGTTCAAGACGATCCGCCAGGTCGCCCCCTCCTCGGCGTCGGTACTGCTTCGCGGAGAGAGCGGGACCGGCAAGGAGCTGTTCGCTCAGGCTCTGCACCAGAACAGCCCCCGGCGCAACAAGCCCTTCATCAAGGTGGCCTGCGCAGCGCTGCCGGAGACGCTGCTCGAGAGCGAGCTGTTCGGCCACGAGAAGGGCTCGTTCACCGGCGCCATCTACACCCGTGCCGGCCGCTTCGAGGCCGCCGACGGTGGGACGCTGTTCCTCGACGAGATCGGGGACATCACCCCCACGGTGCAGGTCAAGCTGCTGCGCTTCCTCGAGGAGCGGGAGTTCGAACGGGTGGGCGGCAACCGGACCTTCAAGGTCGACGTGAGGATCGTGGCCGCGACCCATCGTGACCTGAAGCAGAGGCTCGAGGAAGGAAGCTTCCGGGAGGACCTGTACTACCGCCTCAACGTGATCGAGATCGACATCCCTCCGCTGCGGGAGCGCCCGGGTGACATCCCGCTGCTCGCCCACCACTTCCTCAAGAAATTCGCCGAAGCGAACGGCAAGGCGATCTCCGGGTTCTCCGACGAGGTCCTGGCCCTTCTTCTCGCACACTCGTGGCCCGGAAATGTCCGTGAGCTCGAGAACGCGTTGGAGAGGGCGGTCGTGCTCTCCAACGAGTCGACGCTCGGCCGAGCCCACTTCCCCACCCTCCGAAAGTCAGCGGGCGAGGCGCCCCGGGCGGCCGCGCCCAGCCCCGGGCTGGGGGTTCGGATCCCCGGGAGCACGCTGGCCGACCTCGAGCGCGAGGCCATCCTCCGAACGCTCGAGGCGGTGGGCGGAAGCACTTCGAAGGCCGCTTCGATTCTCGACATCAGCGCCCGCAAGATCCAGTACAAGCTGAAGGAGTACCAGCAGCAGGGCGTGGTCGTGAACCGCCGCGGGGCGCCGGCGGCGCCGACCGCGGCAAAGTAGACGGCCACGGAGGGGGAGGGGAACGCTGAGTCCAGGATCGCTGTCCCTCCGGGAGTGCGGAGGGACCGCGATCGAGATCAGCCCCCGACCAGGTCGCGGATCTTGGTGAGAAGGCTCTCAAGCTGGATCGGCTTGGGGAGGAAGCCGTCGGGTCCCGCCGCCGCCGCGGCCTCGGAGTGGGCGGAGAGAACGATCACGGGCGTTCCAGGCTGCAGCTGCCGCACCCGCCGGAGCAGCCCCTGGCCGTCGAGGCGGGGCATCTCGAGGTCGGTCAACACCAGGTCGGGGTGCCACGACGAGACGAGCTGTGAGGCCTCCTCTCCGTCAGCGGCGACGGTCGCCTCGTACCCCTCCTCAGCCAGCAGGCGTGCCACCGCGGTCCGGCTGCGCGGATCGTCGTCGACGACGAGGATCCGGCGAGGGGTCGGTGCCTTCTCGGCGACGGCAACCGCCATGGTGCCCTGGGAGCGTGCAAGGCGCGTTCCCGCCTCGGGGTCCGCGTCCGCGGCTCAAGTGCCCCCGTCCACCCGCAAGAAATCACGCCCCTCCGCCTGGCCCCGCAATCCTTGCGGCGAATCCCTGCTCTGCCCGGCCTAAGCCCACTCGCCCGGCCTGGCCCGCATCGTGCAGAGAAGACCGCGGCATCATCGAATAGTGCGGAGGTAACTGAATGGCGACCAGGAAGATGATCGCGGTGGACGGGAACGAGGCAGCCGCCTCGGTCGCGCACCGTGTGAGCGAGGTGATCGCGATCTACCCCATCACACCGTCCTCGCCCATGGGCGAGTTCGCGGACGAGTGGTCGGCCCGCGGCCAGAAGAACATCTGGGGTGTCGTGCCCGACGTCGTCGAGATGCAGTCGGAGGGCGGTGCCGCCGGTGCGGTGCACGGCGCGCTGCAGGGGGGAGCGCTGACGACGACGTTCACCGCCTCACAGGGCCTGCTCCTCATGATCCCCAACATGTACAAGATCGCGGGAGAGCTGACGGCTTGCACGATGCACGTGGCCGCCCGCACGGTCTCCACCCACGCCCTCTCCATCTTCGGCGACCACTCCGACGTGATGGCGTGCCGCCAGATCGGCTTCGGTCTCATGGCCTCCGGCTCCGTGCAGGAGGCTCACGACCTGGCCCTGGTGTCCACCGTGGCGTCGCTCGAGTCGCGCGTGCCCTTCCTCCATTTCTTCGACGGCTTCCGGTCCTCGCACGAGGTCCGCAAGATCGAGCAGCTCACCGACGACGACCTCCGCTTCATGCTGCCCGACGAGCTCGTCCGGACCCACCAGGAGCGGGCGCTCAACCCCGACCACCCGGTTCTGCGCGGCACCGCGCAGAACCCCGACGCGTTCTTCCAGGCCCGCGAGGCCTGCAACCGGTTCTACGACGCGTGCCCCGAGGTCGTCGAGAAGACGATGGCCCGCTTCGCCGAGCGAACCGGACGCAGCTACCAGCTCTTCGACTACATCGGCCACCCCGAGGCCGAGCGCGTCATCGTGCTGATGGGCTCGGGCGCCGAGACTGCCCACGAGACCGTCGAGCACCTCGTCGCCCAGGACGAGAAGGTCGGCATCATCAAGGTCCGCCTCTACCGGCCGTTCTCCGTCAAGCACTTCGCGGCCGCGCTTCCGAGTACCGTCCGTGCCATCGCGGTTCTCGACCGCACGAAGGAGCCCGGCTCCGTCGGCGAGCCGCTCTACCTCGACGTGGTGACCGCGCTCCGCGAAGCGCGCGAGACCGGCATCAGCCACCTGGCGGTGGATCCGATGGTGGTGGGCGGCCGCTACGGCCTGAGCTCGAAGGAGTTCGCTCCCGCACACGTGAAGGCGGTTCTGGAAGAGCTCGTCCGCCGCGAGGGCCCGCGAAACCACTTCACGGTGGGGATCGTGGACGACGTGACCCACACCTCCTTGCCCGTGGACGAGGACTTCGACATCGAGTCCGACGATCGCGTCCAGGCCGTCTTCTTCGGTCTCGGCGCCGACGGGACGGTGGGAGCCAACAAGAACTCCATCAAGATCATCGGCGAGGAGACCGACAACGACGCCCAGGGCTACTTCGTGTACGACTCGAAGAAGTCCGGGGCCATCACGATCTCCCACCTCCGCTTCGGGCCCGGCCCCATCCGCTCGACCTACCTCATCAGGAAGGCTAGCTTCGTGGCCTGCCACCAGTTCGAGTTCCTGACCCGCTACGACGTCCTCGACTACTGCGTCGAGGGCGGCACCCTCCTCTTGAACGCCCCGTTCTCCAAGGACGAGGTCTGGAAGAACCTGCCCCGAAAGGTGCAGGAGGGGATCATCGAGAAGAAGCTCAAGGTCTACGCCATCGACGCCTACAGGGTGGCGGCCGACACCGGCATGGGCGCCCGGATCAACTCGATCATGCAGACCTGCTTCTTCGCGATCTCGGGCGTGCTGCCCCGTGACGAGGCCATCGCCCAGATCAAGAAGGCCATCGAGAAGACCTACGGCATGAAGGGGGCGGAGGTCGTCAAGCGCAACTTCGCCTCCGTCGACGCCGCGCTGGACAACCTCCACGAGATCCCCGCCGGCAAGCCCACGGGCAGCGCCGAGCCGCATCTCACCGTCCCGAAGGAGGCCCCGGACTTCGTCCAGAAGGTCACCGCGGTGATGATCGAGGGCAAGGGCGACTCGCTGCCCGTGTCGGCCTTCCCGGTGGACGGAACCTGGCCCACCGGCACCACCCAGTGGGAAAAGAGGGCCGTCGCCCTCGAGATCCCGGTCTGGGACGACAAGATCTGCATCCAGTGCAACAAGTGTGCGTTCGTCTGCCCCCACGCCGCGATCCGGGCCCAGGTCTACGATCCGAAGGGGCTGGACGGCGCCCCGGAGACCTTCAAGTCCACCGATTACAGGGGCCGGGAGTACCCGGGCCACAAGTACACCATCCAGGTGGCCCCCGAGGACTGCACCGGCTGCAACCTCTGCGTCATGATCTGCCCGGCCAAGGACAAGTCGAACCCGAAGCACAAGGCCATCGACATGGCCCCGATGGCGCCGCTGCGGGAGCCGGAAGCCGAGAACTACAAGTTCTTCCTCGGCCTGCCCGAGCCCGACCGCACCGAGGTCAAGATGGATCTCAAGGGCTCGCAGTTCCTGACCCCACTCTTCGAGTATTCGGGCGCCTGCTCGGGCTGTGGCGAGACTCCGTACATCAAGCTGATGACCCAGCTCTACGGCGACCGGATGCTCGTCGCCAACGCCACCGGATGCTCTTCGATCTACGGCGGCAACCTGCCAAACACGCCCTACACCAAGGATGCGAACGGGCGCGGACCCGCCTGGTCGAACTCGCTCTTCGAGGACAACGCGGAGTTCGGGTTCGGCATGCGGTTGGCCATCGACCAGCTCCGGAAGCAGGCGAGCGGGCTCGTGACGTCGTTGAACGGGAAGCTCGGCGACAACCTCGTGAAGGAGCTGCTCGAGGCCGACCAGTCGAGCGAGGCGGGGATCGCTGCCCAGCGCGAGCGGGTCGCGAAGCTGCGCGAGGCGCTCAAGGGAATCAAGGGTCCCCAGTCGGAGCGGCTGGCGCAGATCGCCGACTACTTCATAAAGAAGAACGTCTGGATCGTCGGCGGCGACGGCTGGGCCTACGACATCGGCTACGGTGGCCTCGACCACGTCCTGAGCATGAGGCGCGACGTGAACATCCTGATCCTCGACACCGAGGTCTACTCCAACACCGGCGGCCAGGCGTCCAAGGCCACCCCGATCGGGGCCTCGGCCAAGTTTGCCTCCGCCGGAAAGGAAACCGGCAAGAAGGACATCGGCATGATGGCCATGGCCTACGGTCACGTCTACGTGGCCCGCGTCGCCTTCGGGGCCAAGGACGTGCAGACGCTGAAGGCGTTCCAGGAGGCAGAGAGCTACAACGGCCCCTCGCTGATCATCGCCTACAGCCACTGCATCGCCCACGGCTACGACATGGCCTACGGCGCCGAGCAGCAAAAGCTGGCCGTCAACTCCGGCGTGTGGCCGCTCTACCGCTTCGATCCGCGGCGGGTCAGGGAGGGCCAGCCCCCTCTTGCCCTCGACTCCGGGCCGGCGAAGATCTCGGCCAGGGAATACATGCGCAACGAGACGCGCTTCCGGATGGTCGAGAAGCTGGACCCGGCGCGGTTCAAGAGGCTGTCGATCCTGGCCGAGAAGCAGGCGAAGCAGCGCGTGGCCATCTACCAGCAGCTGGCGAACCTCACCGTTCCCCAGATCTCCGACGAAGAGGCCGAGGCCGCGCCGGCTCCGGCTCCGGTGAAAAAGTAGAGGGAGGAGTCCATGGACCTCAGCACGACATACCTCGGCCTGAAGCTGCCCCACCCCCTGATGCCCGGGGCCTCCCCGATGGTGGACGAGATCGACACCGTCCGGAAGCTGGAGGACGCGGGAGCCGCGGCCATCGTGATGCACTCCCTCTTCGAGGAGCAGATCTCCCGGGAGCAGGTGGCCACCTTCGTTCACACCGAGTCGCACGGGCAGTCCTTCGCGGAAGCCCTCACCTACTTCCCGAGCCCGGAGGCCTTCGCCCTCGGGCCCGACGAGTACCTCGAGCACGTCCGCAAGGTGAAGCAGGCGGTGTCGGTGCCCGTCATCGGCTCGCTGAACGGCTTCACCCATGGGGGGTGGCTCGACTACGCGAAGCTCATCGAGCAGGCCGGAGCGGACGCCCTCGAGCTCAACGTCTACTTCCTCGGCAGCGACCCCGACGAGTCGGGGGCGTCCATCGAGGAGCGCACCGTCAAGATGGTCAAGGCCGTGCGGGGGGCGGTCCGCATCCCGGTGGCGGTGAAGCTTTCCCCCTACTACACCTCGCTCGCCCAGTTCACGGCCCAGCTCGACGGGGCCGGGGCCGACGGCCTGGTCCTCTTCAACCGGTTCTACCAGCCCGACATCGACGTCGAGGAGCTGCAGGTGCGGCGGCAGATCCACCTCTCCACCTCGGCCGAGCTGCCGCTCCGGCTCACGTGGCTCGCGCTGCTGTCGCCGAAAATGAAGGCCTCGCTGGCGGTGAGCGGCGGCGTCCACACGCTGCTCGACGTCGTGCAGTCGATCATGACCGGGGCCCACGCGGTGCAGCTCGTCTCCTGCCTCCTGAAGCGGGGACCATCCCACCTGGCGACGCTCAAGGGTGAGCTCGCGCAATGGCTCGAGGAGCACGAGTACCACTCGCTCCGGCAGATGCAGGGAAGCATGAACCTGGAGGCCTGCCCGGACCCGGCGGTCTACGAGCGGGCGAACTACATGCTCATGCTCCAGAGCTGGAGGACAACGCAGTAGAGGCGTGTCACCGAAGTCGTGTTGATGGGATGGGCGTGGTGGCGCGCAGGCGGCCGGGGCCCCCGACGAGGACGCAGCTGCCCTTCGAGGGCAGGTTGGCGAAGGGTCGGAGCGGAACGAACCGCACGCGACGGGGCCTCAGCGGCTGGGTATCGGAGTACGATCGAGTCGGCTGACAGAAGATCCTACTTCGTCATCCCGCGGGGCCCCGGCGAGGATGCGACCCGACACGGGAGAGGAAGCTTGTGGCGATGAAGAACCGCCGCCTCTGGTCACGCCTGGCCATACTCGCCGCGATCGTCGCGGCGATCATCCTGGCCCGGCTCACCCTCTTCGCCCCCGAGGCGGTGCCCGTGCGCACCGTGGCCGTCGAGAGAGGACTCGTCGAGGAGACGGTCACCAACTCCCAGGCCGGGACGGTCAAGGCTCGGCGCCGGGCCAAGCTCGCCCCCGAGATCGGCGGCAAGGTGCTCTCCCTGCCCCATCGGCGCGGGGCCCGGGTCCGGACCGGGGACCTTCTCCTGCGTGTGGACGACGCTCTCCAACGGGCCCGGCTCGCCCTGGCCGAAGACGAGGCCAAGGCCTCGCTCGCCCAGCGGGACGAGGCCTGCCTCAGCGCCGAGCGCGCGGCCCGGGAGCGCGAGCGCACGGAGCGTCTGGCCGGAGAGGGCATTGTCTCCACCGACGTGCTGGACCAGGTCGAAAGCCAGTCCCACGCCGCGGAGGCCTCGTGCCGGGCCGCGGCCGCCGCCGCCGAGCGCGCGGCCTCGGCCGTCGCCCTGGCGAGGGCCGAGCTCGAGCAGACCGTCCTTCGGGCCCCGTTCGATGGAATCGTCGCCGACGTCTTCATCGAGGAGGGCGAGTGGACATCACCCTCACCCCCCGCGCTGCCGATCCCGCCCGTCCTCGATCTCATCGACATGCACGACATCTACGTCAGCGCGCCGATGGACGAAGTCGACTCCGCGCGCATCGCCACCGGCCAACCTGCGCGGGTCACCGTCGACTCCCACCCGGGACAGGAGTTCGCGGCCCACGTCGTGGAGGTCGCCCCCTACGTCGCGGACCAGCTGGAGCAGAACCGCACCGTGGAGATCGAGCTCGAGCTCGACGACGTCGCCGCTGCCCGGACGCTGCTGCCCGGCACCTCCGCCGACGCGGAGGTGATCCTGAGCACCCGCGAGGACGTGTTGCGGATCCCAACCGCGGCGCTGCTCGAGGGGGGGAAGGTCCTGCTCCTCGCGGACGACCGTCTCGTCGAGCGCACGCTCGACCTGGGCCTTAGAAACTGGGATTTCACGGAGGTGACAGGCGGCCTCGAGCGCAGCGACCGCGTCGTCGTCTCCCTCGACCGTCCGGAGGTCGTGGCCGGCGCCCGGGCGCGTGAAGAAGAGGAGTGATCCGACTCTCCGGGATCTCGCGGACGTACCAAGTCGGGGACGAGCTCGTCCATGCCCTCGCGGACGTGACCGAGGAGATCGACGCCGGCGAGCACCTGGCGATCATGGGCCCGTCGGGCTCCGGCAAGTCGACCCTCCTCCACATCCTGGGCTGCCTCGATCGCCCTGACGCCGGAACCTACGAGCTCCTCGGACGCGAGGTGGGCAAGCTCGACGAGACGGAGCTCAGCCTCGTCCGCCGCCACACGATCGGGTTCGTCTTCCAGTTCTTCCACCTCGTGCCCCGCCTCACCGCGCTCGAGAACGTCGAGCTGCCGATGGTCTTCGCCGGTCTCGAGCGCAGCGAGCGTCACGAGCGGGCGATGGGCCGGCTCCAGGCGGTCGGGCTTGAGCTACGCGCCGACCATCGTCCGGACCAGCTCTCGGGCGGCGAGCGGCAGCGGGTGGCCCTGGCCCGGGCCACGGTGCTCGAGCCGAAGCTGCTCCTCGCCGACGAGCCCACCGGGAATCTCGACGCCGCCTCCGGTCGCCAGGTGCTCGCTCTTCTGCGTGAGTTGAACGCCACCGGCCTGACGCTCGTTGTGGTCACGCACGACCCGGCGGTGGCCCGACGGGCCCGACGGGTCCTCGTCCTGCGGGACGGCCTCGTCTTCCAGCGCGTCGACGGGGCCCACGTCCACGAGGCGGTGGAGGCCCTGTCCCGCGACGAGAACGGACCGTGAGGGCGACCGACGTCTTCGGCTTCGCCAGCCGGGCCCTGAGAGGACACCGGGTGCGGACGGGTATGAGCCTCCTCGGCGTCTCCATCGGCGTGGCCGCGGTCATCGCCCTCACCGCCCTCGGCGAGGGGGCGCGGCTGTACGTCGTGGGCCAGTTCGCGAGCATCGGGACCAACCTCCTGATCGTCCTGCCGGGGAAGACGGAGACCACGGGCGGCATGCCCGGCTTTGGCGGGGTGCCCAACGACCTCACCCTCGCCGACGCCGAGGCGGTCGTACAGGCCATCCCGGAGATCGAGAAGGGATCGCCCATCGCGGTCGGCACCGAGACCGTGGCCCACGGAGAGCGGCGCCGCCAGGTGGCCATCATCGGGACCACCCACGAGATGCTCGAGCTGCGGCACCTCAGCCTCGCCCAGGGGCGGTTCCTTCCGCCCCTGGAGTGGGACCGGGGCTCCCCCGTCGCGGTCATCGGCACGACCCTGTCCAGCGAGCTCTTCCCCGGTGAGAGCCCCCTGGGCCGGATCGTGCGGATCGGCGAGTGGCGCATGCGGGTGGTGGGTGTGCTCGCCCCGCGTGGCGAGCAGCTCGGCGTCGACATGGACGACGTGGCGATAGTCCCGGTGGCCACGGCCATGAAGATGCTGAATCGCCGGTCGCTCTTCCGTGTGCTCCTGCAGGTGAGAGGCCACGCCGAGCTCGACCTCGCTCGCGACAAGGTGACCCGTCTGCTTTCCGAGCGCCACGGAGAGGAGGACATCACCTGCATCGCCCAGGACGCGGTGCTCACCGCGCTCGACTCGATCCTCGGCGCCCTGACCATGGCCCTCGGGGGCATCGCCGCGATCTCCCTGGCCGTGGCCGGGGTCGGGATCATGAACGTCATGCTCGTGTCGGTCTCGGAGCGGACGCGGGAGGTGGGCCTCCTCAAGGCCCTCGGCGCGGGTCGGGGCCAGATCCTCGCCCTCTTCCTGACCGAGGCCGTCCTGATCTCCTCGGCCGGCGGTCTCCTCGGTCTGGCCTTCGGCTGGGGGGCGGTGGCCGCCCTCGTGGCGATGTTCCCGGCCCTTCCTGCAACCCCCCCGACCTGGGCGGTCGGGGCCGCCCTCGCCCTCTCCGTCGCGGTCGGCGCGGGCTTCGGGGTGCTGCCGGCCCGGCGCGCCACCCGGCTCGACCCGGTGGCCGCGCTCGCGGGGCGCTGAGAGGGACTGATGGAGGACCTTCTGCGCCTCGCTTTCGGCGCCGTGCGGGCCCACCGGCTGCGCTCGTTCCTCTCCATGCTCGGGATCGCCATCGGGATCGCGGCGGTGATTCTCCTGACCTCGATCGGGGAGGGCACGCGCGTCTACATCCTGTCGCAGTTCACGCAGTTCGGCACCAACATCCTCGCCGTCAACCCCGGAAAGGCGAAGACCTTCGGCATCCCCGGCGTCCTCGGCGGGACCACCCACAAGCTCACGATCGACGACGCCGAGGCCCTCGCCCGCATCCCGGGGGTCGAGATCGTCGTGCCCGTCACGATGGGGAACGCGCGGGTGGAGGCCGGACAACGCGGTCGCAGCGTGCCTATCCTCGGGGTCACCCCGGACGTTCCGATCCTCTACCGTTTCGGCGCGCGCCTGGGCTCGTTTTGGCCAAAGGGCGACCCGCGCCGGGGCGGTCCCTGGGCCGTCCTCGGCCCGAAGCTCGCGCGCGAGCTCTTCGGCGACCGGAACCCGCTGGGGCAGTTCGTCCGGGTCGCGGGCGCGCGGTTCCGGGTCGTCGGGGTCATGATGCCAAAGGGCCAGATGATGGGCTTCGAGATCGACGACGTGGCCTACATCCCGGTGGCCACCTGCATGAAGCTCTTCAACCAGGACGAGCTCATGGAGATCGACCTCATCTACTCGAGCGTTCGCGACACCTCCCGGGTCGAAACCGCCGTCACCCGCATCCTCACCGATCGCCATCGGGGAAACGAGGACTTCGAGGTCACCACCCAGGAGGCGATGCTCGACGTTTTCGGCAACGTGATGGACGTGATCACCATGGCGGTGGCGGCGATTGCCGGCATCTCGCTCCTCGTCGGCGCCACCGGCATCCTGACCATGATGTGGATCGCGGTGGGAGAGCGCACGAGCGAGATCGGTCTCGTCCGCTCGCTCGGGGCGACGCGGGAGCAGGTGCAGGCCCTCTTCCTGGCCGAGGCGGCGGCTCTGGCCACCCTGGGGGGCGTGGGCGGGATCGCCATCGGCCTCGGGCTCGGGCAGCTGTTGCGCATCGCGGTTCCCGGACTTCCGGTCGAGACGCCCCTGCGCTTCGTCATCGCCGGCCTCGCGGTGAGCCTGCTGACGGGTCTCGCCTCGGGCGTCGCCCCCGCGCGCCGGGCCGCCCGCCTCGACCCGATCGAGGCCCTGCGCGCAGAGTGACCCTTGACCGAGGCTCCCCTGCTTCGCCTGGTTCTTCCGGACCACCGGGAGGCCACCGTCCTTCTGGCGACCGCCTCCACCGTCCTCTCGGTGGAGGAGACCGACGTCTCCTCGTGGGACCTGTCCGGACGTCCCTACGCCCTTGTGCGTCAGGACGGAACATTCCGCCGTGCCCTGGACGGCCACCTCCTCCACAAGCGTGAGGCGCGCCCCGGATCCCCGCGTCTGCGCCGTCGGCTCACTGCCCCCGAGGGGGCCCACGTCGTCGAGGTCGCGCGGGGCGAGGCCGCCTCGACCATCGAGAGCCTCACGCGCGAGGGGCCGATCGAATCCATCATCCCGATGAGCGTGGACGAGCTCGGGGAGGAGGGACCGATCGTCGAAGAGGCCGTGCGCCGGCTGCGGAAGGTGATCGCGATGGACACAGCGGCCCTCGACGCGGACGCCAGGCGCTTCGAGAGCGTGGTGGGGCGAGTCGGCATTCTGCCCCCGGACCAGTACCTCGCGCTCGTCGTCCGGGGCACCGAGGGCTGCTCCTGGAACGCCTGCACCTTCTGCGGCCTCTACCGCGATGTGCCGTTCCGCTGGAGGACTCCCGAGGAGCTGCGGGCGCATCTGGCCGGCGTCCGGGCCTACTTCGGCGAGTCGATCGCGCTGCGGCGGAGCGTCTTCCTCGGAGACGCGAACGCACTCTGCCTCGGCCACGAGCACCTGCTTCCGCTCTTCGAGGTGGTGGCCCAGGAGCTGCCCAGCCGTCCCGTCTTCTCCTTCGTGGACGCGGCCACCGGCCAGCGCAAGCGGGAGGACGAGTGGCGCGCCTACGCCGCCCTCGGCCTCCGGCGTGTCTACGTCGGCCTCGAGACCGGGGACCCGGACCTGCTGGCCTGGCTCCGCAAGCCCGGCTCTCCCGCCGACGCGGTGGACCTGGTGCACACGCTGCACGAGGCGGGGCTGGCGGTGGGGGTCATCGTCCTCCTC
>JAJDNV010000305.1 GCA_022340545.1 Acidobacteriota bacterium
GGGGAGGGCTAGGGAGGGGGGTCATTGAACGATCGCCCGCGACAGCGAACGGACCGTCGCCTGAATGACGTCAGTTCAGCGTTCAGGCGACTGTATCGTGACCGTCATCTCGACCCGTTCGGTGGCCTTGTCGCCGTCGACGGGGGTTGTGCTGATCTGTCCGACGACGTACAGGCCCATGGGGTCGGTGACCTCGCCGAACACCGTGTACTGGCCCTTCAAGGACGGCTGGTCGTTCACGCAGACGAAGAACTGGGTCCCGGCGCTGTCCACGTCCGAGGGCCGGCGCGCCGCCGCCACCGTGCCCTTCACGAACGGACGGTCCGAGAACTCGGCCTTCAGCAGCCCCAGCCCGCCGGTCCCGTATTGCGAGGCCTTGTCCGGGTCCTTCGAGAGAGGATCACCACCCTGAATGATCCCGCCCATGATGATGCGGTGGAAGGTGGTTCCGTCGTAGCCGCCGGCCTTCGCCGTCTTGACGAAGAGCTTCACGTGCTCCGGCGCCACGTCGGGGAGGAGTCGGATGGTGAAGCTGCCTTTGGGCGTCTCGACCACTGCTTCCGGGCCCTTCGGGGCGGCGACCTCGGGCGCACCCGCGGGCATCGTCTCTGGCAACTCCTGCGCCGCGGCGGAGACGACGAGCACGACCGCGGCGGCGGCGAACACCCCGACGATCCCGTTCCTAGTCATCGCACTCCCCTTCCTCGATGTAGCGCTCGCGCATCTCGAGACGCCGCAACACTTCCTGGCGGCCGCCCAGGCTCGAGGCCCCCACGCCCTCGACTGCGAAGGAGGCGGCGCAAGCGGCGAAGGCCGCGGCCTCGAGCGGGTCGCCGGCCTCATGGTAGCGCACGAGAAACGCGGCGGCGAAGACGTCCCCGGCCCCGGTGGGGTCCACCTCGGCCCGCGGCAGGCCGGGCACTTCGTAATCGCCCTGGCGAGCGAGTAGCGTGAGACCGCGCCAGCCCCGGGTGAGGGCGACCATGGGCACATGCTTCAGCAGCTTCCGCGCTCCCGCATCCGCGTCGGGGAGATCCTGCTCGGACAGCACGACCACGTGGACACCGAGCAAGTCCGCCCCGGCACCCGTCCACTCGCGGGGAGAGACGAGGCCGCCGGGACCGATCTCACGCAGCCAGCCCTGGGCCACCGCTCCCACCGATTCGGCATCCAGGGAGGTGGCACGGACGCCGCCGAGCTCTCCGGCCACCGGGCTCAGCAACAACGCATCGGGACGCCGCCAGTCCTCGGGCAGGGGCGTGAGCTCGATGTCGTCCGCGCGTGCCACCACCGTCTGGTGGCGGGTGCCGTCCTCGTCGTAGGTGTTGACGAAGCGGGTGGTGGCCCCGCTGCGGATCAGGAACACGTCGATTCCGGGCAGCTCCCGCTCGGGCTCGAAGTCGGGGCCGGCGGCCGTGAGGACGCCCACCTCCCACCCCAGGCGGCGGGCGGCCAGGGCCCCGTAGGCCGCGGAGCCCCCGAGGACGTCTCCGTCCGGGCGCCGGTCTCGTGTGACGTGGCCGATGGTCAGGAGACGCGGCATCCGGGGCTGGGGGTCAGGTCCGTGCCTTCTCGAAGAGCCGCATCTGCGACTCGCTCGGCACCGACACCGCCACCGGGTAGCGCCTGGAGAAACAGGCAGTGCAGTGGCGCTGCTGGCCGGGATCTCCCACCGCCTTGAGCAGCCCCTCGTGGGTGAGGTAGGCGAGGCTGTCCGCCTCAATGTAGCGCCCGATCTCCTCGACGCTGTGGCTGGCGGCGATCAGCTCGCTCTTGAGCGGTGTATCGATCCCGTAGTAGCAGGGGCTGATCGTCGGAGGGGAGCTGATTCGCACGTGGACCTCGCGGGCGCCGGCCTCACGGACCATCCGCACCAGCTTGCGCGACGTCGTGCCTCGCACGATCGAGTCGTCGATCAGTACGACCCGGCGGCCGTCGTGCACCTGTCGAACTGGGTTGAGCTTGATCTTGACCCCGACCGAGCGCACCGACTGACGGGGCTGGATGAAGGTCCGCCCCACGTAGTGGTTGCGAATGAGACCCCATTCGAACGGCAGGCCGCTCTCCTGGGCGTATCCGAGGGCCGCCCCCATGCCGCTGTCGGGGACGGGGCACACCACGTCTGCGTCGGCCGGGGCCTCGCGCGCCAGCTCCCGGCCGAGGAGCAGCCGCGACTCGAGGACGGTGCGGCCGAAGACAAGGCTGTCGGGACGGGCGAAGTAGACGTGCTCGAAGATGCAGTGGGCGGAGGGCTGGGGCGGAAAGGGGTGGAAGGAGCGCACGCCGGAATCGTCCACGACCACGATCTCGCCCGGCTCGACGTCACGCACGTACTCCGCGTCGATGAGGTCGAGGGCACAGGTTTCCGAGGTGATGATCGTGGCCCCCTCCAGCCGCCCGAGCACCAGGGGCCGGAAGCCCCAGGGGTCACGGGCGGCCACCAGCGCCTCGGGGGTCAGGAAGAGCAGCGAGAACGCCCCCATCACCTTGGACAGGCTCGCCGCGATCGCGTCCTGGAGACGCTCACGGTGGCTGCGGGCGTACAGGTGCAGGATGACCTCGGTGTCGGACGTGGACTGGAAGATCGAGCCCGCCGCCTCGAGCTCCTGGCGCAGGATGGCCGCGTTGACGAGGTTGCCGTTGTGCGCGACCGCGATGGGTCCCCGGTGACACTCGATCAGGTAGGGCTGGGCATTGGAGGAAACGGTCTCGCCCGCGGTGGAGTAGCGGACATGCCCCATCGCGCGATCGCCGCGCAGCGCTCCGAGCCGGGCCTCGGTGAAGACGTCGTTGACGAGACCCATCCCCTTTTCGATGCGGAGCTGCGCTCCGTCGCTCGCCACGATACCCGCCGACTCCTGGCCGCGGTGCTGGAGGGCGTAGAGGCCCATGTACGCGAGATGGCCTGCTTCGGGATGACCGACGATGCCGAAAAGGCCGCACTGGTCGTGGAGATGATCATCGTCCACCACCGTGCGGCCCGGGGCGAAGGGGGCGGCCTCGCTCTCGGGGCTCATCGTGCGAATGTTAGCCGATCCGTGTTCCCCCCGGGAGTCGGGGTCGGAGGCACCCCGGATCTGCGGTCCGAGGAGGCCCCGGAGCACCAGAAGATGGGGCTTCCCCTCCTCCCCGGGTTGCGCTAGACTCCACGGCACGCAGCTTGCTGCGTGAGGAGCGTCCTCCCCGGACGAGGTCCGAGATGGTCACTGTCTGCGCCTGGTGCCAGAGGTACATGGGCTCGAAGGAGCCCCTTCAGGATCCCGCCGTGAGCCACGGGATCTGCTCCGCCTGCGTGGAGCGCCAATCGTTGACCGACACACCGGTGGTCGTAGTGAGCCCGGCTCGCGTCAGCACGATCCCGCTCCTGCAGACGCTGCTGCGCGGCGCTCCCGACGTCACCATCGTCGTCGATCGCCGCTACGGCGAGCGCCGCGACGGGCGGAGCAACGGAAACGGAAACGGAAACGGCCACGGAAATGGAGACGGCCACGTGCTGTCGGGTCCGTTCGACAGACGAACTGACGACCGCCGGCACCTGACCGCGCTCTACCTGGTCTGACCCGGCCCGGCGGTCTGCGCCCCGGTGCCCACTGGACGTCTGGTCGTCCTTCAGCCCCCTTTCCCGTCGGAGTCGGCCATCGCCCCAAAGACACGCCTGAAGATCGTGTCCACGTGACCCAGATACCGCTCGAGGCGGAAGACCTCTTCGACCTCCTCTTCCTTCAGCGCCTTCCGGATCTCGGGATCTTCGCGCACGCGCGTCCGGAAATCTTCGCCCCGCTCCCAGGCCTCCATGGCGTGGGCCTGAACGACCCGGTAGGCGTCCTCGCGCCGCATTCCCCGGGCGGTCAGCTCGAGGAGCAGCTGCCCCGAGAAGACGAGCCCTTTCCCGAGCTCGAGGTTGTGGAGCATGCGCTCCTCGTTCACCACCATGTCTCGCACGATGCGCGTGAAGCGGTGCAGCATGTGATCGAGGGCGAGGAAGCTGTCCGGTATGATCACCCGCTCGACGGAAGAGTGAGAGATATCCCGCTCGTGCCAGAGGGGGACGTTCTCGAGCGCGGCCAGGGCGTTCGTTCGCACGAGACGGGCGAGCCCGCTCACCTGCTCACACCCGACGGGATTGCGCTTGTGGGGCATGGCCGAGGAGCCCTTCTGGGCCTTGCCGAAGGGCTCCTGCAGCTCCCGCACCTCCGTCTTCTGCAGGGCGCGGACCTCGGTGGCGAACTTCTCCAGGCTCGCCGCGATCAGGGCGAGGGTCGTCATCACCTCGGCGTGGCGGTCACGCTGCAGGATCTGGGAGGACACGGGGACGGGTCGCAGGCCCAGCCGGTCACAGACCGCCTCCTCGACCTCCGGTGGCAGATGGGAGAAGGTTCCGACCGCGCCCGAGAGCTTTCCGACCGCGATCGTGGTGCGTGCCCGGTCGAGCCGAGCGAGGTGACGCTGGAGCTCGGCATACCAGAGGGCCATCTTCACACCGAAGGTCATCGGCTCCGCATGCACGCCGTGCGTCCGTCCAATCATCGGGGCGTGGCGGTGGCGGAAGGCCCTCTCCCGGACCGCATCCGTCAGCCCCTCGAGACCGGTTCGGATGAGGTCGCAGGCGTCCCTCATGAGGATCGCGAGCGCGGTGTCGACGACATCGGATGACGTGAGCCCGTAGTGGAGCCAGCGGCCCTCGGGGCCGACGTTCTCGGCCACCGCCGACACGAACGCGATGACGTCGTGCTGGACCTCGCGCTCGATCTCGTCGATACGCGACACCTCGAAGCGAGCCCTCTTCTTGATTGCGGCCAGGGCCTCGGGCGGGACGACACCGCGCTCGGCCAGCACCTCGGTGGCGGCGATCTCCACCGCGAGCCACTTCCCGAAGCGGCTCTCGTCCGACCACAGGCGCGCCATGTCGGGGCGCGAGTAGCGAGGGATCATGACGGCTCCTTCCAGACGGATCGGGGCAGCCTACCACGGTCGGCGAGAGTGTCTCGGACCGGCCTCCTGGTGAGCGTCTCCGACCCGGCGGAGGCAAGACTCAGCCGGCGCCGATCGTCGCGGGCGGGCTCGGAGGCGCGGCCGGCAGGTGGATCTTCACGCTGGTGCCACGCCCGGGGACGCTCTCGGCATGGATCCGGCCCCCGTGCTCGGCGACGATCTGCCGTGCGATTGCGAGCCCGAGCCCCGTGCCCTTCACCTTCGTCGTGTAGTGCGGCTCGAAGATGCGCTCCACGTCTTCCACCCCCGGCCCGTCATCCTCCACCCGGATGGCCACCCCGCCGTCCTCGGCGCTGGTGCGGAGCCGCAGCGTGCCGCCGGTCTCGCCCATGGCCTCGAGAGCGTTGTTGATCACGTTCAGGAGAACACGCTTGAGCTGGTCGGCGTCGACCTCCACCTCGGGGGCGTCGGGGGCCAGTTCGACCTCGACGTCCAGACCGCGGGGAGAGCTCTGCGAGTACGGTGAGAGCGCGTCGAGGACGAGGGCGTTCGGGTCGCTCCGTTCCGGCCGCATCGCCGGCAGGCGCGAGAAGCGCGAGAACTCCCCGATCAAGGCCTTGAGATCGCGCACCGCCCCCTGGATCATCTCGATGGCGGAAGGGAAGAGCTCTCCGAAGCGCGTGCGGTCCCGGAGCCAGGCCGTCTTGAGCGTGTCGGCGGCGAGTCCGACCGGAGTCAGGGGGTTCTTGACCTCGTGGATCACCCGCTCCACCGCCTCCTTCCAGGCCTCGAGCCGCTGGCTGGCGAGGATCTGCGTGAGGTCCTCGCAGACGACCACCGTTCCCGCCCGCCGTCGCCCCTCGCCGAGGAGGGCCGAGGCGACCACGGAGAGCGTCCGTCGCCCCTGGGGCAGCCGGCAGAGAACCTGGGCCTCCCGCCGGGTCGCCTCTCCGTCGCGGACCGCCGCCACCACTTCGACCAGGCGAACGGTCCCCGGATCCCCGACCGCCTCCTCGAGAGTGCGGCCGTGCGCCTCGCTCGGGGACAGTCCGAAGATCTCCCCGGCCCGGTCGTTGAACGCCTCGATGCGCCCGTCGGCGTCGAGAGAGAAGACGCCCGTCTCCACGTTGGCGATGACGGTGGAGAGGTGGTTCTTCAGGGCGAGGAGGCTGGCCTGCGACTCGCGCAGCTGCGCGGTTCGCGCCTCCACCATCGCCTCGAGCTTCTGGCTGTAGCCCTCGATCTCGCGGCGGCTGGCCTCGAGCTCGCCCACCATGCGGTTGAACGACTCGGCCATGGTGCCGACTTCGTCGCGCGAGTGGACGGCCAGCCGCACCTGGAGATCGCCGGTGGCGGCGCGGGACATCGCGTCGTGGACCCGCCGCACCGGCGTCAAGACGATACGGGAGAGCAGGGGGTTGAGCAGGAGCAGAACCAGGCCGAAAGTCAACGTCACCCCGCCATAGAAGAGCGAACGGGTCAGGGCCTCCGAGCGCTGGAGCGGGGCGAGGCTGTACAGGACATGGAGCCGCCCAAAGGGTTGCTCAGCCGCGGAGAGGGTGGCATCGAGGGCGAGCACGCGCTGGCCGCTCCACGTCGTCTCACGGAACTCGTCCTGGTCGGGTCTGGCCCGCTCATCGGGCGGCGCCGCCTCGCGACGCACGCGGCGACCGGTGAGGAGGGGTCGCCCTCCCCCACCCACGAGCTCGGCCCTCCCCTCGTCGTCCACGATGAGGACCACCCCCGGCTCCCCCAGATACGGGCCCGCCTCTTCTCCCAGCAGCCGCCGGATCGTGGAGACGTTGGCGGTGGCCCCAAGGTCGAGCTCGTCCGCCTCGATCCGCGTCCAGACGACGCCCTCCTGGCCCGCGAGATCCCTGAGGTGGACGGCCAGCGACTCGCGATTCTCGCTGAGGAGATCGTAGATGAAGTCACGCTCGTAGTTGCGGCGCAGTGTGGTCAGAAACCGCCGGTCCTGCTCGACCAGACGCTGTCTCTGCTCGCCCAGGATCGGAACGAGCGCGAGGAGGAGTACGGCCACACTGCCGGTGAAGACCACGGCGAGGGTGAGCGTGACCTTTCCCCGCAGGCTCAGGTCACGGATCGCCTTCACGAGCCTGCTCATGGCTCCCCCAGCCAGTCGCGTACGAGCGCAACCGGTCGGCCGTCCGGGTCGCTCTCGACGGCGCTCAGCGCGACGCCCTGGCGCCGGTCACCGTGGGCGTCGAATCGAATCACGCCGCTCGCGCCCTCGACCTCGCCCGCAGCCACCGCGTTCCGCAGCCGGAGCCGGGTCTCTTCGAGGCCCTCGCCCAGGGCCTCGTCGGGAAGCGGCCCGAGCGACCGGAGCCCCGCGGCCAGAACCCGCACCGCGTCGTGGCCGAGGATGGCGCGGCACCCCTCGGTCTCGCGCCCGAACACGCGCTGGTAGCGGCGCTCGAAGTCGGGCGACGGCGAGCACAGCTCGGCGAAGTAGGCCTCTCCCGGCGGCCGACCCCTCCGGAAGAGCAGCGGGTTCGACCAGCCGTCGCCGCCGAGCAAGGTCGCCCCGAGACCGAGGGTAGAGGCCTGGGCCGCGATCAGGGTGGCGTCGGTGAAGGAACCGGGTACGAAGATCACGTCCGGCCCGTAGTCGGCGATCAGGCGGAGCTGGGGCCGGAAGTCCGTCTCCAGGGCCAGATAGAAGAACTCCCGCGGGACCTCGCCCGATGTCTCCCGGAAGCGATCGACGAAGCTGCGCGCCAGCTTCTTGCTGTAATCGCGCCCGACTTCATAGAGCACGGCGGCTCGACGCGCCCCGAGGTCGTCCACCGCGTACTCCGCCAACAACGCCCCCATCACCACGTCCGAGCTGCAGACCCGGAACACGAACGCGCGGTTGCGGGCGGTCTCCGGATCCCAGGTCAGGTCCTGGGCCGTGGAGACGTTCGACACCTGGACGAGACCGCGGACCTCCGCCTCCTCGGCCACCGCCCGGGAGAGCTCGCTGGAGTTCGACCCCACGATGGCCAGCACCCCTTCCGCCGCGGCGAGGCGTGCGGCTTGGCGTGCGTCGACGAAGTAGCTGCCGGTCCGGTACTCGCGAAGCTCGACCGAGCGACCCTGGATGCCTCCGGCGCGGTTGATCTCGTCCACGGCAAGGCGGACGCCGTTCAGCGACTGCAGGCCGGAGACGGCGTAGCGTCCGATCGTGGGGAACACCGCAGCGAGGCGTAGCGCCCCGGGGACCGGGGCCTCGCCGGGAGGGAGCACGAGAGGATCGACGCGCTCCGCCGCCACGTCTTGCCCGGCCCGCCTCCCCGACGAGTGGCACCCGAGGCAGGCGAGCACGGCCGCGGCCGCGGCGAGGGCCCGGAACGCCATCGCTCGTTGAGCGTAGCACGCCTCGGGTGGGCGGAGGGCCTCAGAACAGCCGGAGCTGACCGGCCTCTGGGCGATTCTCGCCGCCGGCCCGCACGGTGAACCAGCCCGCACCCTCGGCGGTGGCAACGGTGAGGGAGACCCCGCAACTCCCCCGGCGCCGGAGAGCCTCCTCGGCCTCGAGAAGGGCGAGCTCCGGGTGGTTGTTCTTCTGCGAGAGGTGGGCGAGGACGACGTGCCGACAGTCCTCCCCCATCCCCCGTTCGATGTAGCGGCCGACGTCTCCGTTCGAGAGGTGTCCGAGAGGCCCGAGGATCCGTTCCTTGAGCGCCCAGGGGTAGGGTCCGTCCCGGAGCATCGCCGGATCGTAGTTCGATTCGAGCAGCAACGCATGACATCCCCGAAAGGCCTGGGCAAGGCGTGGGCCCAGGTGCCCCAGATCGGTGGCGTGACCGAGGGAGACCCCACCCACCGAGAGCACGAAGGCCACGGGACCGGCGGCGTCGTGTGGCACCGCCACCGCCCGGACGACGAGCCCCCCCAGGCGGAGCTCTCCTCCGGGCTCGATCGTCTCGTAGCCCGGCAGCTCCTCGGCCCCGAAGCCGGCGGCCTGCCAGGTGCCACGGGTACTTGCGAGCGGCATGCCCCATTTCGCGACGAAGGCGGTGGCCCCGCGCGCGTGGTCGCCGTGCTCGTGGGAGAGGAGGACGAGGTCGACCGAGGCCGGGTCCACGTCCGCCGAGGCCAGCCGCTCCCGAAGCTGCCGGGGCCCGAGCCCGGCATCCACCAGGACCCGCACCCCGCCTCCCTCGACGATCGTGGCGTTGCCGGTGCTCCCCGAGCCGAGCACGCGAAAGCGCAGGCGCGGTCGCCGACTCAAACGACGACGTCCTTGTCCCGGGGGCGCCATCCCCTGAGGTCGCCGAGGACGCTGGCGGCCAGACGGCCGGCGAAGAGCTCGGAGGCGATCCGCTGAACATCCGCCACGGTGACCGCCTCGATCTCCGCAAGCAGCTCGTCGAGCGTGAACGACCGCCCGAAGTAGATCTCCTCGCGGGCGAGCTGGCTCATGCGCGCCCCCGTGTACTCGAGGGAGAGGACGAGGCTTCCCTTCAGGTGGTCCTTGGCCCGGCGGAGCTCGGCCTCGCCCACCTGCTCCCCGCACAGCCTCCGGACTTCTTCGAGGATGAGGCGGATGACCTCCCGCGCCGACTCCCGGCTCGTCGCCGCGTAGATGCTGAGCAGGCCGCAGTCGGAGTAGCCGGTGACCCCGGAGGAGATCGAGTAGACGAGCCCCCGCTTCTCGCGGATGTTCTGAAAGAGCCGGGAGGACATCGAGCCGCCCAGGATGGTGTTGAGGATCGAGCATCCGAAGCGGTCGGGATGGCTCTGGGGGTAGGCCCGGGCGCCGAGACAGATGTGAACCTGCTCGAGGGCGCGCTTCGAGCGTGTCACGACGCGGGTGGCCGTGCGCGGGGCCTTGCCGTTCGCCGGTGAGCGCCTCACCCGCAGGCCGTCGAAGTGGCGACGCACGAGCGCAGACGTCGCCGCGTGATCGAGGTGCCCGGCGGCGGCGATCACGATGTTCCGAGGCTGGTACACGCGTGCGAAGAACTCGGCGAGGCTGTCTCGCCGGAGTCCGGCCACCGTGCGCTTGCTCCCGAGAATGGACCGGCCCAGCGCGTGGCCTGGCCAGAACGCCCCCGCGAAGAGCTCCATCACGAGGTCGTCGGGTGTGTCCTCGACCATGTTGATCTCTTCGAAGATGACCTTCTTCTCCCGGGCCATCTCCGTCGGGTCGAACAGGGGATTGACCACGATGTCGCCGAGAATGTCGATCGCCGTCGGCAGGTGCTCGTCGAGCACCTTCAGGTGGAACGAGGCGTACTCCTTGGCGGTGAAAGCGTCCATTTGACCGCCGATCGAGTCCACCTCCTCGGCGATACGCTCGGCGGAGCGGCTCTTCGTTCCCTTGAAGACCATGTGCTCGATGAAGTGGCTGATGCCGCTCTGCCCGAGTCGCTCATGGCGGCTGCCCCGCTTCAGCCACACCCCCACCGCCACGCTGCGGACCCCGGGCACGGATTCGGTGATGAGGGTGAGACCGTTCTCGAGGGACTCCTTGACGATCATGTCGGGGTTTGGAGACAGCGCTCCGACGACGCGCGGTGACCTGAGACTAGCACACGGGGGCGCGCCGGTCGGTCCGTACGTCGGCGGTGACCCGCGGGCGGGGCGCTTCAGGGGCCCACTCCGCGGGGACTGCAGGGCATCGAAAACGCGTTGGGCGTTCGCGGGGTCTGGGAAGCATGGCGCGGGTGGCCTCATCGGATCTCAGGGTGCCTCTGCGAGGCGGAGCACGACGGGGGCGAGCGACTCTGCCGCCATCCGGTGCGCGATCTCGTTCGGGTGCCGGTCCACGGGGTGAACCCAGAGCTCGGACGAGCGGCGGCCGAGGAAGACCGGCAGGAGATCGTGGACGGGGATGCCCGCCCCCACACAGAAGCGACCGATCGTCTGGTGCGCGGGGGCGAAGGGATAGGGCCCCTCGAGGCCCACGAACAACGGCCAGATGGCCACGAGGAAGCGGGCTCCCCGCCGGTTCGAGAGTCGCTCCATCTCGCGGATCAGCTCCTGGGTCCTCGCCCAGCCCTGCGGGTTGCCCTCACCCCACATGTCGAGGTACCAGCGCGTCGTCTCCCGCCCCACGCGCCAGGCACCGATCCGATCGGCGACGAGATCGAAGGTGCGGGGATGGAAGAAGCCGGGGAGCTCCACCGTTTCGTCCGGCAGGCGCTCGCGGTCGAGGATCCAGTCGTTGATGTAGGTCTGTCGTGCCTGGAACTCCGGCGGTCTCACCGCGTCGTTGAGGACCAGGGCGTAGATCACCAGATCGGCCTCGTAGTGCAGGGCGGCGCCGAAACCGTCCATCAGCTCGGGAAGGTCGAGCCCCCGGCGGCCACAGTTGCGGACCTCGTAACGCCCGTCTCCGGACTCGTTCAGCAGATCCTCGAGGACTCGGGCGATGGTGTGCTCCGCCTTCACCCCCTGCCCCTCGGTGAACGAGTCCCCGAAGACCACGACCCGGTAGGTCCCGGCCTCCCTCGGGGCCGGCGGCACGTCGCGGAAGCGGAGCTCGTTGTAGCGGGACTCGACCGCCCAGGGGTGCCAGCGGGCGATCGAATCGAAGCGGTACGGGGCAATCCCGAAGTAGAGGTCGTGGATCTCGGGGTCGCGCAGGTCGATCTCGAAGTAGCCACGCGGGTTCGACGGGTAGCAGTCGAGAAGCCTCGTCCAGCCGGGGTCGACGATGCGCCGGGTCGCGAGGCGTCGCTCCGGTGCGAATCCCACGAGGCGCAGCGTCAGCTCGACAATCAGGAGAACCAGGAGCACCGAGCCCGCGGCCAGCGCGAGATTGGCGAGCCAGGCCTTCCCGCCGCTCACGTGCGTTCGTCCTTCGCGCTCGTGGACAGGGGCGGACCCCCGGGATCGACGGGCGGGGCAGCGCCCTCATCGGAAGGGCCGGCTGAGGGCGAGCAGCCCTCGACCCCGTCGGTCTCGTAGGCCACCGCCCACCAGTCCCCGAAGCGCCAGGTCTGGGCGGGTCGCCCCAGGATGCCGCTCACGTTGTCCGTCTGCAGCCGCGGCCAGCGCCGCGAGCTGATCAGGAGCAGACGCCGGCCGTGCTCCCGGGCCAGGCACGACACCTCCTGCAACTGCTCCCGGTCGTCGGGGATTCCCTTGACGAAGACGACCATCCGCTCTGGATGCCCGAACAGCTGGGCCGTGTAGTAGGTGCCCCAGGAGGAGTGGACCTGGAGGGTGTTCTGGTCGAGGCCCCTCCCGCGTACGAAGGAGAGGAGCTCGTCCTTGCCCGGCGAGGAGTCGCGAGGGTAGGTGGCGCTCGGCCAGCGCAAGGCCAGCGATCCCCAGAGGACGACGACCAGGGCGGTCGCGACGAGACGAGCGGGGCGGTGGCTCACGTCGAGCGCCAGGGCCAGGGCCAGGACGAGGAACAGCGCCGGGAAGATGAAGTGGTGGGGCCACCGGGTGAAGGCACTCGTGGCGGCCAGGACGAAGGTCACCAGAGCCAGGACGATCCACCCCGCGATCTCGGCGCGCCGAGGGCCACGACGAGACAGTCCGCCTACCAGGATCACCGCACACAGAACGACCGGGAGCCCGTCCAGGGCGGAGGACGGGAGCGAGATGTTGCGCGGGGCGAGGACCGATGCGTCGGTGAGGTATGGGACCAGGCGAGCCGCGCCCGCTCCGATCTGCGCGGGCTCGGCCGAGAGACGGCCCCGGGACAAGGCGGATCCGTAGGGGTGGCCGTCAATGTCCACGCTGGTGAGGAGCACCAACAGGGGCACGAGCAGGGCGAGGGCACCGGCCAGGAGGGCGGCCCCGTGGCGCCGCAGGGCCACGCGGGCCGTGCCGTCGTGTCGGCGCATCTCGGCCACGGCGAACAGGGTCGCCGCCGGAAGCCACCAGGCGAAGATCAGCTTGACCCAAAGGCCCACGAAGACCGTGAGGCCGGCTCCGGTGGCCCAGGCCACCGCTCTCGATGAGCTCTCGGCCTGCAGAGATCGACGCACGGCCAGAAGTGCCAGGAGCAGGAGGAGGGCCGAGAGGCCCACCGGCCCCTCGTCGACGAGGAAGGCCACGGCAAAGGCCGGGAAGACGAGGCCGGCGAGGGCGACGAGAACGGGGCTCACCCCAAGGAGCCGGGCCGCGAGAAGCGCGAAGGCGACGAAGAAGAGTGCCCCCTGGACACGGGCGGCAACGGGGTCGTCGAGAAGGAGCCAGAAGGGGTAGAACACCGCCGACGGGAGGCTTCCGATGTAGTAGTAGGATCGCAGCGGCAGCCAGGTGCGCGTGAAGGGCACGCGCAGATCGTAGAGTCCGCAACCGTCCCGAAACGACGGAAGGTCCTTGCCGAGCGGGGCGGTGGCACAGCCGAGCGCATGGTAGTGAACGAACTCGTCCATGTTGTAGGGAAGCACCCGCGGAGAGAGGGCGGCGAGCGTCACCAGCACGGCCGCGCCGCCGGCGGCGGCGAGGGCGCGGAACCCGGAGCGGTGTTGGTCCAAGGCGCGGCAAGGCTAGCAGGCGTTCCGTGACGGCGGCAAGGGACGGCCGACGACGGATCGTCATTCTCCTGGCTTCGCTCGTCGTCCTGATCTCGGTGCCGTTCGACCTGATCCCCGCGCTCCGGGGTCCCGCCCCCTATCCACCCGAGTGGCAGTGGGCGTTCCGGCCGGACGGGCCCCCTCGCCCGCTGGTGGCCGCCGCGGCCTGCGCCCTTGGCCTGATCGCCCTTCTGGCCGCCTCGGGAACGTCCCGGGCCCGGCGACGCCCGGTCGGGGCCCGGCGAGCGCTCGTCACCGGGGCCGTCCTGCTCAGCTGCGGCCTGCAGATCGGACTCCTCGCGCGCGAGCCCGGCCGTCCGCTGCGCACGCTGCTCTCGCGGACGCGCTCGCGCTCGTTCACGTCCTACCACGCGGTGGCCATCTCGCCGGAGGCGCGCGATCCGTCGTCGATTCTGCGACACCACGCCGAGTGGCTCCCCGAGTTGGCCCGGTCGGCCAAGCACGCGGCCACGCATCCTCCCGGCCCCGTCCTGTACTACCGGGCCATGCTCGCCGTGTGTGAGGCTTCGCCGTCGCTCACCGAAGGTCTTCTCGACGCGGCCGGCATCCCGGACCGCGAGTTCCGCCCGCCGGCGACGCGAGCCGCTCGGGCCGCGGCCCTTCTCGGGGCATTCCTCCTCGGCCTCCTGGGCGCTCTCACCGCCTGGCCGATCGCCCATCTGGCCCTGGCCCTCGGCGTCGAGGGCCTCGCGGCCGCCCGCCTGGCCATCCTGTGGGCCCTTCTGCCCGGGCCGGCTCTCATGACACCCCAGTTCGACCAGGCCCTGGCCCTGCCCGTCGTCGCGGCGACGGGGCTCCTGCTCGCCGCGGGGGCCGGGACGCGACGGGGTCCGGTGTCGGCGATTCTGGCCGGCCTCGTCGCCGGGGTCGCGTTGTGGGTGTCCTACGGGGCGGCGGCCTTCCTGGCCATCGGCGGCGGCGCCGCGCTCGCGGCCTCGTACGACGGACGAGCCGGCCTCCGGCGACCCGCGGGCCTGACCACACTCTCCGCCGCGGTGGCCGGCCTCGTGGCCTTCGGCGTGCCCGCCCTGTTCGGTCATCAACCCGTGCGGGCGATGCTCACCGCGCTGTCCATCCACCGCGAGATGTACACGACGCCGCGGAGCTACGCCCTCTGGCTGGCGTTCAACCCCCTCGACCTCGCGCTCTTCCTCGGCGTCCCGGTCGCGGTGGCCGGGTTGCTGGTCCTCCCACGTTCGGTGCAGTGCTCGGCGCCGGACACCGTGCGGACCCCCATGGACCGCTTCCGCCTGGCGCTCTTCGGAGGGATCATCGTCCTCCTGGCTCTCGGCGTCACCCGCGGCGAGGTGGGACGGATCTGGATCCCGCTGATGCCACTGCTGCTCGTGGCGAGCCTCGGGGGACGGAGCGAGCCCGACCGTGCGGAGGCGTTGCTGCAGGGGGTGCTGCTCGCCGTCCTCACGCTCACGATCGGCAGCTACTGGGTCGTTTGATGTCCGACCTCGGGCGGAGGCCAGGCGAAGTCCGCCCGGTAGATCAGGATCGAACGACCGGCCCGGCCAATGGGCTGGAGACGGCGTAGCCGCTCCATGAGGGGACGGTCTTCGGGGTCCAGGTACACGCCCTGCAGGTTCGTCGCGCTCACCGCCACGACGTCCCCGGGGCGGATCTCCCGGATGACCCGGGGCGGGTGGGGCGCGGAGTACCCGGGCAGGCGCTCGCAGTCGATCCCGTAGTACGCGGGATCGGCGCTCCCGAAGTACGAGAGCTTGATCTTCCCCACCCCCCGGGCCGACATCCAGGCCTTGAGCCGCTTCAGGTCCTGCCCCCAGTCCAGGTTCGAGTCCACCAGAACGGTCCATCCGTTCGCGGGGCCACCGGCGGCCTCGTTGAAGTACGCGAGGTGGTAGGGGTGGTTGCTCAGCGTGCCCGCTGCGTACCAGGCACCGAGCAGCCCCACGACGGCGACGCCCACCGGACGCCGCCACCGGATGAGCGCGCCCGCGGCCTCGCCGGCGGCCACGAAGAGGAAGGGCAGCACCGGCAGCAGGTGGCGGTGGCCGATCTGGAGGGTCCGACCCAGCGCGAACCCAAGGTAGATGACGACCGGGACCCAGAGGAAGACCGCCGTTCGCGCGGGCAGACGCGGGATGCGACGGAGGGCCAGCAGCACCAGGACGAGCAGGGGGATCGGGGTCTTGAAGAGAAACGTCGCGAGGAAGTAGAGCGGGAAACCGTGGTCCGAGAGCCGGCCGCAGAGGAAGGTCGGGCGACCCTCGGAGTGCTCCAGGACGAAGAGGAGGCCGCGCGCGTAGTCCTCGGGCACAAGGCCAACGTCGGCGGTGGCAGCGATCGCTCGCTCCCAGGCGCCCCCCGGCGGCTTCTCCAGGGCAGTGCGCAGCTCGGCCCGGACCACGGGGTCGGGCGAGAGCGCACGGCGAAACCCGTACGACGCCCAGATGACGAGCAGGGCCGTGGCCGCGATCACCACCAGGAACGCCAGGACGACGCGCGCCTTCCGGAGCCTCCCGCCCACGGTGCGGGGGGGAGCGACGAGGGCCAACTCGAGGGGGCGCCCGCCCCCGACCACAATCGCTCCCAGAGCGATGAGAATGGGGCCGAGCACGAACCCCGAGAACTTCGTGGCGAGCGCGGCGCCCACGGCGAGTCCGGTAGCCGCGAGGCGGCCCCAGGTCGCCCGCTCCAGGAGGCGGTCGAAGGCGGCCACGGCAAGGAAGACAAAGAGCGCCAGCGCGAGGTCGGTGGTGACGAGGTTGCCGTGGGCCAGCAGGTCGGGCGAGAGGGCAGCGAGGCCGAGGGCGATCGCCGCCGCGGTCGGCCCGGCGAGCCTTCGCGTCCGCGCGAAGACGGCGGCGAGCAGGGCCAGGGTCAGGCCCACGATGGGGAGCCGCCCCAGGAAGAGCAGACGGTCGCCGTCGTTCCAGGCGTAGAGGAATCGCCGACCGAACTCCCACTGCCGCGCCGAGGTCCAGGCCACGTGGTCCGTTTTCACTACGGGGTCGACGGCCAGAAGCGGCGCGGCGGCGAGGAGCTTGACGAGCGGCGGCTGCTCGGGGTTCAGCCGGTGATCGCCGAGGGTGAGGTGGGTGTACCCGGCGGGCAGGTGCGCCCCCTCGTCGAAGGTGGCGGCGTTGCCGGACATCGTGTGCAGGGCGAGGCCGCCGTGAACGGCGATCGCGAACCCGAGGAGAACGAGACCGGCGGCCCGGGATCTCATCTCTCCGGGACGGGGGGCTCGCGCGGGACCACCTCGTCGATCGCCCGTACGAGGGCCTGGGCCGCGATGCGGTGCGCGATCTCGTTCGGGTGCTCGTCCCGGGGGCCATCCACGACGAGAAGCTCCCACCGTAGCCCCCGGTACCAGGGCAGCAGATCCACCACCTTCGCCCCCGACTCCGCGGCGGCTCCGGCCACCTTGGCGTGCTCCTCTGCGAAGGGATAGTCGTCGTCGAGAGGGTTGCCGAAGAGCGGGAAGATCGCGACCACCAGCGGGACTCCCCGCGACCGGCACAACCCCCCCATCGTCCTCAGGGCCTGCCGGGCGGCGATCCAGCCCGCGTAGTCGTCCTCGTACATCGATCGGAAGTTTCGGACCCTCTCCCGGTTCTCCGCGGTGGCCCGGATCCGCGTCCGCACGAGTCGCAGGAGGGCGGAGTGGGCGAGGAACGACTCGAAAACGGTGGGCTCGCGCTGGGCCTCCTCCACCCAGTCCGCGGCCCGCCGCGCCTCCGCGGCGTCCTTGTCTTCGCTGTCGTTGAGCACCCAGGCGAGCACCACGACGTCGGGCTCATAGGCGAAGCCCTCCGCTTCGAGCCGTGCCGCCAACTGCACCGCGCCCAGTCCCGGCTCCGCAAGGACGACCGCTTCCCAGGTTTCCCCGCGCTCGCGGGAGAGCCCGCGCTCGATCCGTTGTGGCCACGCGTCGTCGAAGAGAACGCTCACCCCCCAGGTGAATGAGTCTCCGAGGCAGACTGCGCGCCGCACCCCGTCGGGCTTCGGGATGGCTCGCTCCAGGTCGCGGTACCCGCGCGAGTTGACCGGGCGCCTCTCGCGCCGGTCGGTCCGCACCGGGGCGTAGCCTCCGTCCGCCTCCTCCCCCCCCTGGAGGCGCACGAGCCCCTCGGCGAGGAGCAGCGACACGAGAAGGCCACCGGTAAGGAGGGCGATCTCGCCCAGGCGCGCACGCACGGCCACGGTGCCATCATATATGCTGCGTCTGTCGTGGGGCGGGGTCACGGCGGCGTGGTATCCTGCCCGCGCCGATGCGGTCGCGTCCTTCGCCCGCCCACGGACCTGCCCCCATCCGACTCGCCAGGGGTCGGACCCGTCTCGCTCTGCTGCTTCTCGCCCCGCTTGTCGGAGCTCCCGCCGCAACCGCCCAGCAGTTCTTCGACCAGGATCGGATCGACCTCACCGGGCAACAGAACCTGACGCTCGGGGCCGGGGCCCGCGCCTACGGAATGGGCGGAGCGTTCCTGGCCCGAGCGGATGACGCCACCGCCGCGTCGTGGAACCCCGCCGGCCTGAGCTATCTGCGCCTTCCGGAGCTGTCGCTCGTGGGCACTCACAACTCCTTCCTCGAGGACGGCATCGAGACGGACGCCTTCGAGGGCGGATCGTTTGATTTCGCCGCCTTCACCTGGCCCGTGTCCATTCGGGACATCCGGGGCGCGGTGCAGTTGAGCTTCCAGAGGGCCATCGGGTTCGACGGGACCCGTAACCTCGATGTCGGCGCTGGGATCCGCCTCGACGGAAGCAGCAACGGCGGGTTCGACGTACTCGCCTTCGGCACGGGATTCCGGCCGACGCGGCGGCTGCGGGTCGGCTTCACCGCGAACCGCTGGCTCAACGGCTACGAGCAGAACCTGGTCCGCCAGGTCCCCGGTCACCCTCGCCCGCTGCGCGAGTTCAATCTCGACTTCCGTCCCCGGGGCTGGAACTTCAACTTCGGGGTCATCTGGTCGGCGAGCAACAGCGTCAATCTGGGGGGCGTGTTCAAGACCCCGTTCCGGGCCGACGTGAGTCTGACCAAGCGGCGGGACGACACCTGGGCCGATGCCACCGGCCTTGACGACGTCACGACCAACGCGGCGAGCAGGGACGACGTCACCATCGAGTTCCCGGCTTCGGTGGGCTTCGGCATCTCGTGGCGGCTGCGCGACACCCTCACCCTGTCCGCCGATTTCACCCAGACGCGCTGGTCGACGGCCAACATCCAGGACTACTTCATCCTCCCCTTCACCCCGCGCCGGGAAGATCCCTCGGAGCCGCTCTCGCCCCCGCTCCCGATCGAGTTCGACGAGCTGCCCTACCCGACCCTCACCTCCGAGCAGGTCGACGCCCAGCAGATCCGCGTCGGGGCGGAGTGGGTCGTCATCTCGAGCCCCCGCATCAAGATCCCGGTGCGGGCCGGGTACTTCAACGATCGGCGGATCACCGCCTACCCGGACGGGAGCATCCCCCGCTACAACGGGGTCACCGTGGGCACGGGCCTCATCCTCGGCTCGCTGCTGCTCGACATGGCCTATCTCCTGGAGTTCGGCGACGACCTGGTCCCCATCGACGTCCCCTCCGACGACCCGGACGGCCCGGTGACGACGGTGCCGGTCCGATACTCGCTACGGACGCAGCGGTTCTTCGCCTCCGTGATCTATCGCTTCAGCGGTCATCCCTAGGTCACTCCGGGAACGCAGCACCGAGTGACGTTCCCGGAGTAGTCCGTTCGATCTTCACTCCGCTTCGTCATTCCCGACGGGTTCCCGGGCGTACACCTTGATGGGGCTCCAGCGTTTGAGGAGCACCTCGCCGGCGGGAGCGCCCTTCCGCTTGCGGACATCGGCCACGCGGCAGAGGTGGACCTCGACCTTTCCGCGGCTTCCCCGTGCCTTGGAGTGCCAGGCCGCCAGCTGGGCCGCCTGCTCGACGACCGGCCGGGGGATTTCCTCGAGCGGCTGCTCCTCCGGGTTCCGGATCACCACGTGGCTCCCCGCGGGCCCGGCCACGTGGAGCCACAGGTCGTGGGGCGCGGCGACGCCGAAGGTCAGGCGGTCGTTCTCCGCGTCCCCTTTCCCGACGAGGACCTCGAACCCCTCGATCTCGTAAGAGCGGTACCCCCGCCCCTTGCTGCCCACGCCGCGCCTCCTCGCGGCTCGCGCCGCACGGCATGCTACGCTCCGCGCGATCACGTCTTCAAGGCGGGAGGAACATGCACGAGTTCGACCTGGATCCCGAAGAAGTGAGACGGCTGGGGCATCGCGCGGCGGATCTGGTCGCCGACCATTGCGCGACCCGGACGAACGGCCCGGTCTTCGGCAAGGTGGGCGGCGGGGCCGCGGTGTTCGACGAGCCGTTGCCCGAGGTCGGCTGTCCCGCCGACGAGGTGCTCGACGCCGCCCGGGAGCACGTCCTGACGCACCCCTTCGGTAACTCGCATCCCCGGTTCTTCGCCTTCATCAACGCCACCGCCGACCCGCTCGGGACCGTGGCCGACTACCTGGCCTCGGCCATGAACAGCAACTGCTGGGGCGGGGACCACGCGGCGATCCACGTCGAGGACCGGGTCATCCACTGGATCGCCGAGATCCTCGGGCTGCCGGCCTCGACCGAAGGGATCCTCACCTCCGGCGGGTCGATGGCCAACTTCACCGCTCTCGCCGCGGCGCGGCGAGCGAAGTCGCCGCGAGTGCGGGAGGACGGTCTCGTCGGGACGCTCCCCCTCGTCGTGTACGCCTCGGAGGAGGCCCACAGCTGTGTCGACAAGGCGGTGGACCTGCTGGGGATGGGCACCCGGCAGCTGCGCACCATCCCGACGGACGAGCGGTTTCGGATCCGAGTGGACCTCCTGAGGAAGGCGATCGAGGTCGATCGCGCGGACGGCCTGCGGCCCGCGATCGTGGTGGGCAACGCCGGCTCGGTGAACACGGGGGTGATCGACCCCCTCGACGAGCTCGCCGACACCTGCGCGCGGGAGGACCTCTGGTTCCACGTGGACGGGGCCTACGGGGCGATGGCCTGCGTCTCGCCCGAGCTGCGCCCTCTCTTCGTCGGCCTCGAGCGGGCCGACTCCGTGGCCACCGATCCCCACAAGTGGCTCTACGTGCCGTTCGAGGCGGGAGCCACGCTCGTGCGGGAGCCCGGCCGGCTCGCCGACGCCTTCCGCCGGCCCGCGGCATACCTGGTGCACGACCCCGACGGGCCGCTCGTGGGTCCCGTCCTCTTCAACGAGCGCGGCCCTGAGCTCTCCCGCGGGTTCAAGGCCCTCAAGGTGTGGATGGGCCTCAAGCGCCACGGGCGGAAGGGCTACGCGGCCGCGGTCGAGCACGACGTGGCGATGGCCCGCTTCCTCGCCGAGGAGGTGCGGGGACGCGAGGACTTCGAGCTGCTGGCCGAACCGGGGCTCTCGATCGTCAACTTCCGGTACCGTCCTCGTGGGAGGATGCTCGAGGAGGCCGATCTGGACCGGCTCAACCGCCGGATCGCGAACCGGCTCGTGGCGAGTGGGGCCTTCTTCTTCGCGCCCACGATCGTCCGGGGCCGCACGTGGCTGCGCATCGCCATCGTGAACTTCCGCACTCGCGAGGACGATCTGCAGGCCCTCGTGGACGAGGCGGCCCGGGCCGGTCGAGCGATCCTGGACGGGGACTAGCCGGCGCGCACCTTCCCCGAAACCACAGAATAGTCTAAGGTTGGCCCGTCACCCCGGGTTCAAACCCCCTGGCCCTCCGCGGCATCTCAACGTTCGGAGAGGAGTGATGGAGGGTGGACTCGCGGGGTTTATGCTCGGAGAAACGCCGATTCCGACCCGTTTCGACGACGAGCGCCGGGCCGCCGAGTGGCGGCTCGTCCAGGACGCTCGCTCGGGCGACCTTCAGGCCTTCGAGCGGCTCTACCGCGACCACGAGCGGAGGGTGTTCGCCTTGTGTCTGAGGCTGTCGTCGAATCCCGAGCTCGCCGAAGAGCTGACCCAGGAGGTCTTCATCCGGGCGTGGAAGAAGCTCGCCTCCTTCCGTGGTGAGAGCGCCTTCTCCTCATGGCTCTACCCCCTCACCGTGAACGTGGCCCGCTCCGAGCGGAGGTCACGGATGCGGCGCCTGGCCCGGGTCTTTCCGACCGACGACGTCGCCGCCTTCGAGCCGCCCGCTCCGCCGCCCACCCCCGAAACCGCCTTCGACCTCGAGAAGGCGATGGCCGCGCTGCCCCCCGGGGCCCGAGCCGTCTTCGTCCTCCACGACGTCGAGGGCCGGACCCACGAGGAGACGGCGTCGCTGTTGGGACTCGCCCCCGGGACCTCGAAGGCGCAACTGCACCGGGCCCGGCGGCTTCTGAGAGAGGCGCTCGAGTCATGACCTGCGCAGAGTTGGACGATCGTCTGGACGCGTGGGTGGACCGCACGCTGCCCGAGGCGGAGCAACGCGATGTGGAGAGCCACCTCGCCGCGTGCCCGGCGTGTCGCGAGCAGGAACGACGGCTTCGGCAGCTCCTGGCCCATGCCTCGGCGCTGCCTCGCTCCGTGTCTCCGCCGCGCGACCTCTGGCCGGAGATCTCACGGCGGATCGAACGGGAGAGGGCGTGGTCGTGGCCCCGGGTCGGTTCCTGGCAACCGCTACTCGCCGTCGCGGCCGCTGTGGTCATCGCGCTGCTGGCGGTCGTTCTCCGCCAGCCGGCGCCGACCCCTGCTCACACGGTGGTCATCCCCAGCCCGGCCGCCGACACTTATCAGACGCAACCCGCGGCCGTTCATATGGATCCCGCCCTCGCGGCCATGGAACGCGACTACCAGGCCGCGGCCAACGCCCTCCTCGCCGCCCTGCAGGAGAGGAAGGACGAGCTGGAGCCCGAGACCCTGGCCAGCGTGGAGCGCAACCTCGCCGTGATCGACGAGGCGCTGGCCGAGCTCCACCGGGCTCTCGAGAAGGACCCGGCGCGCCCCGAGCTGGGCCGGATGCTCGTATGGACGCACCGCAAGAGGGTCGATGTGCTTCGCAAGATGGTGAAGTACTCGACGGCTCTCTAGATGCTGGAAGAGAAGGAGAACGCCATGAAGCGCGCAGCGCTCGCACTAATGTCAATTGTGATCATGCCGGGCTGGCTCGCGGCCCAGACCCGCGTCGACGAGCAGCGGCCGGCGGCCCCGGACGGCACCGTCGCAATCGAGAACATCTCCGGGTCGGTCAAGGTGATCGGCTGGGACAGGGCCGAGGTCCATGTCACGGGCACTCTCGCCCCCGACGCCGAGCTGGACTTCGAGGCGACGGCGAAGCACGTCGGAATCGAGGTCGAGGTGGAAGGCCGCGGTGATAAAGGAGAATCGGACCTCGAGGTCCATGTTCCCTCGGGTAGCCAGGTCGAGATCGAAGGCGTCAACACCGAGATCGAGGTCACTGGCCTGACCGGGAGCGTGGAGGCAGAGACCGTGAACGGCGGCATCACCCTCCAGGGTGCGGCGAAGATGGTCAGCCTCCAGAACGTGAACGGCGCCGTGGACGTCAGCGGACCGCGCGGGCGCATCGAGGTCGAGGTCGTCAACGGCTCCTTGACGGTCCAGGATGCCTCCGGCCACATCGAGGCCTCCACCGTCAACGGTGAGGTGATCGTGGGCGGCGGGCCGTTCGAGCGTGCGGCACTCGAGTCGGTGGCCGGTGCCGTCTCGTTCAAGGCCGATCTCGCGGCCATGGGCCGACTCGACATCGAGACGGTGAGCGGTGGCGCCGAGGTCCTCGTCCCCGCGAACATCACGGCCGATTTCTCGATCTCGACCTTCAGCGGCGAGATCGAGGACGAGTTCGGAATCGGCACCGTTCAGCAGGAGGAGTATGTCCCGGCGAAGGACCTGAGCTTCAGCACGGGCTCCGGTGGCGCCCGGATCACGGTGGAGACCCTGTCCGGGGGCATCCACATCCGCAAGCGGTAGTCGCGCTTTCAGCTTTCAAAGGTACGGAGGAACGAAGTGAAGATGAAGCGATTCGGCCCCTGGAGCGTGGCGGCGACGTTACTCGCCCTGGCACTGCCGGCGGCAGCGGCCGAGCAGACGTTCGAGTGGAGCGGCACCATCGACGCCGGCAAGGCCATCGAGATCAAGGGCGTCAACGGCGGCATCGAGGCGAGCGGCTCCACGGGCGGCGAGGTCACCCTGACCGCGATCAAGAAGGGCAAGAAGAGCGACCCGTCGACGGTGAAGATCGAGGTCGTCGAGCACGCCGGTGGGGTGACGATCTGCGCGGTCTACCCGAGCGACGGCCCGCCGAACGAGTGCAGGCCCGGCGACGGCGGACGGATGAAGGTCAAGAACAACGACGTCAGCGTGAAGTTCATCGTGAAGGTCCCGGCCGGCGTCCGTTTCGTGGGACGCACCGTCAACGGCGGCATTGCCGCCCGTGACCTCCAGGCCAATGCCGAGGCGCACACCGTGAACGGCGGAGTGGAGCTCGAGTCCACGGGCACGGCCCGGGCGAAGACGGTCAACGGAGGCATCGACGTGCGCTTCGGACGCGCCGACTGGGAGGGCACTCTCAAGCTCGAGACCGTCAATGGCGGCATCCACGTGGCTCTTCCCGCGAATGCCGGGGTCGACGTGAAGGCAGCCACCGTAAACGGGGACATCGAGACCGAGTTCCCGCTCACCGTGAAGGGCAAGATCGGCCGCCGCCGGCTCGAGGGCTCGATCGGCGGGGGTGGCCGCCTCCTCGAGATGGAGACCGTGAACGGGGGCATCAAGCTCAACAAGGCCTCGTAGCACCGCACGAGGCGAGGTGAGCCGGGGCAGCTCGGGCTGCTCCGGCTTCCCTGCGTCTGGAGCGCCTGGAGTACGATGCCGCCGCGGAGGGCGAGGCGCTGCACGACACGGATTCCACGGTCGACGTTGCGGTGGTGCGGGGGGTGCCCTCCTCGATCACCCGGTGCGAGCTCACCTTCCTCGAGCGTGAGCCGATCGACGTGGACCGGGCGGTGGCGCAGCACGCGGTCTATGGAATGGTGCTGCGCGAGCTGGGCCTCGAGGTCCTCGAGATCCCTGCCGACCCTGCCTTCCCCGACTGCTGCTTCGTCGAGGACGTCGCCATCGTCCTCGACAGGCTCGCAGTCCTGACGCGACCGGGCGCGGCCTCGCGAAGAAACGAGACGCCCGCGGTCGCAGAGGTCCTCGCCCGCTTCCGGCCACTGGTCCGTGTCGAGGCCCCAGCGACGCTGGAAGGCGGGGACGTGCTCATGCTGGGACGGACGTTGTTCGTGGGCTCGTCCCCTCGATCGAACGCGGACGGCCTCGAGCGCCTTCGCGAGGTGGCCGAGCCGCTGGGCTACCGCGTGGTCGCGGTGCCCGTCACGGGATGCCTCCACCTCAAGAGCGCGGTGACGGCGCTCGCCGACGGGCGCGTGCTCGCCAACCCGGCCTGGATCGACGTGACGCCGTTTCGGGGCCTGGACGTGATCCCGGTGGCCCCGGAGGAGCCCGGGGCGGCGAACGTACTGCGCGTGAACGGCACGATCGTCGCCCACCCCGGCTTCCCGCGGACTCTCGAGCGCGTGGCCGCGCTCGGCTATGACGTACGGCCCCTCGACGTCTCGGAGTTCCTGAAGGCGGAGGCGGCCCTCACGTGCAAGAGCCTGCTGTTCCGACGGCACTAATGGCCTGAATGCTGGATCGAGTTCATTCAGGCCATACCGATCCCCCAATCATTCATTGACCCCCCACCCTAACCCTCCCCACGTAGGGGGAGGGAAATGCTGAGTCCAGGTTTCCTGCACCGTCCGTGGGCGGGCGGTGCAGGAAACTCGGCTACCGCGCTCTGAGTGCGGGGGACCGGGTGCAGGTATCCCTCCCCACGTAGGGGGCTCGGGGGACGCGAAGTCGAGCTTGCGAGACGAGCGTCGACCCCGAGTGTACGCCGCGACGCGCCAGCGTCGCTTCCTGCAGGCTGGAAGATCCCTGAGATAGGCCAGTCGCGTTCCGACCTCGGGTATGCTTGAAGGGTCCCTTTGTGTTTCCACGGACCCTACACAGGAGACTCTCATGGCGACCGTCAGGTCCAAGGGCAAGCCGATCGAGGTCGCCGGGACCTTCCCGAAGAAGGGCGACACCGCCCCCGCGTTCACGCTCGTGGGCAGCGACCTCAACGACGTTTCCCTCGCGGACTTCTCGGGAAAACGAAAGGTCCTCAACATCGTCCTCAGCCTGGACTCCGGCGTGTGTGCGACCTCCGCCCGGAAGTTCAACGAGCAGGCGGCAAGCACCGACAACGCCGTTGTGCTCGTGGTCTCCTCCGATCTGCCCTTCGCGAGCAGTCGCTTCTGCGCCACGGAGGGCTTGAACAACGTCGTGACCCTGTCGACCCTGCGCGGGCGCGAGTTCATGAAGGACTACGGTGTGGAGATCGCCAGCGGACCGCTCGTCGGGCTCTGTGCGCGTGCCGTCGTCGTTCTCGACGAGAACGACACGGTGCTGCACGCCGAGCTGGTCTCCGAGACCAGCAACGAACCCGACTACGCGGCGGCCATCACCGCCCTGAAGTAGCTCCGCCGGGGGTGGGCAGCGTGGGACGAGATCCCGTCGCCCGCCCGCTGACGCCCCGTGTGCGCTAAGCTCGACCGCCGGGGGGCCAGCCATGCTCGACATCAACCGCATCCGCGACCAGTTCCCGATCACCCGCCAGCGGTTCGAGGTCACCGGCGCGCCGGAACCGAGGCCGCTGATCTACATGGATCACGGGGCGAGCACGCACCCGCCGAGGGCGGTGCTCGAGACCTACAAGGATTTCCTCGAGAAGTCCTACGCCAACGTCCATCGGGGACATCACTACCTCTCGGAGATGGCCACCAACCGCTTCGAGGACGTGACGGAGGACATCCTCCGCTTTATCGGCGGAGAAGGCGAGCGCAACACCGTCATCCTCTGTGGCAACACCACCCAGGCCCTCGACCTCGGCGCCCACGTCATGGCCGGCCGGCCGGGGCCGACCCTCGTGTCGCTGATGGAGCACCACTCCAACGACCTCCCCCACCGGGCCCGCGGGCCGGTGCTCCACTTCGGTGTTCACGACGACGGCACCCTGGATTACGACGACCTCGAGACCAAGCTTCGTGAGCACGAGGTGAAGGCCGTCGCGGTGACCGGGGCCTCGAACGTGAGCGGCTACCTTCCGGACATCCACCGCATCGCCCGGCTCGCCCACGACCACGGGGCCCGGATCATCGTCGACGGGGCCCAGCTCCTCGCCCACGCCCCGATCGACGTGCGGTCGGACGACGACCCCGGGCACATCGACTTCTTCGCCGGAGCCGGACACAAGGCGTACGCACCCTTCGGCTCCTCCTTCCTCTTCGGGCCCCGGGACCTCCTCGACGAGGCCCCGCCCTACATCCCGTCCGGCGGGACGGTCGTCTACGTGACCGAGGACGAGGCCTACTACAAGAGGTCCCCCGATCGGCATCAGGGAGGCACCCCCAACATCGCGGGAGCGGTGGCCTTTGCCGCGGCGCTGCGCTTTCTCGAGCACGTCGGGATGGACGAGGTCCGATCGCACGAGCTGGTGCTCGTGGAGCGGGCGATGGACGGCCTGAAGAAGCTCGAGGGGGTGCGGGTGCTCGGCCACCCGAGCCCGGCGAAGAGAATCGGCGCGGTCGCCCTCGAGATCGAGGGCGTCCCCCACGAGCTCGCGGCCACGATCCTCAACCGGGAGGCGGCGATCGCCGTGCGGAACGGCTGCTTCTGTGCCCACCCCTACCTCCACCGCCTGCTCCGGCTCGAGAACACCGCCGAGCTGCGACAGCGCCTTGTGGCGGGCGAGGACGTGGATCTCCCCGGGGCCGTCCGTCCCAGCTTCGGGATCTTCAACACCGAGGACGAGGTGGACGAGATGGTGCGCATGATCGGCGTCATCCGGGACCGGGCCTGGAAGGGCGACTACGGCGAGATCGCGGGCGCGGCCGCCTGTAAGGAGCTCTGACGAGGCCCCCCGCGGTTCGCGTCGAGGTGCGGCGGGGCCGCGAGGGCCTCGAGCTGCGCGTGGACGGAACCCTCGCTTCGCTGCACCGTCCGGGCCAGGGCGTGACCGGGGTCGTGTGGTGGACGCTGGCCGCGCCCATCCTCCTGGTGCCGCGCCGACGACGACGGGTGCTGCTGCTCGGCCTGGGCGGCGGCAGCGTGGGGCGAGCGGTTCGCGCCCTGGATCCCGCGGCCGAGATCGTCGGGGTGGAGCGGAACACCGACGTCCTGCGCCTGGCCCGGGATCACCTCGAGCTCGATCGCCTCCGCTTCGAGCTCGTGATGGGCGACGCCCTCGAGTACCTGCACCACGAGCGCCGGCGCTTCGACCTGATCGTCGAGGATCTCTTCGTCGGGCCGTCGCGGTCGGTCCGCAAACCGGACTGGCTGCTCGACGAGGGCTACCCGCTCATCGGCCGGCGGCGGCGAGCGCAGGGTGTCGTGGTCTCGAACACGATCCATGAGATGCCCGGCGTCGTCCGCGCGATGCGCGCGCTGGGCGGGCGCATCGTCTCTTTCGACGTGCGCGGCCACTGGAACCGGATCGTCGCGGGCGGGCCCGGGCTGCCCCCGCCGGTCCGTCTGCGGCAGGTGTTCCGGGGACACCCCTCGCTGGCCCGGATCCTGCCGCGGCTGGCCGTCCGGTCGCGCGGATGAACCGGGGCGCGAGGGCCGGCGGTGTCCGGTGGCGCGACCCCGGGAGGATCTGATAGCGTCTCGCCGCCAGGCCAGGAACAGGCATGGGAAGCTACGGAGATCTCTCGGAGCGACTGCGCGCAAGCCCACGTTCCTGGCTCGTGACGGGAGCCGCGGGCTTCATCGGCTCGAACCTGGTTCAGGCCCTGCTCGAGGCGGATCAGAGGGTCGTGGGCCTCGACAACTTCGCGACCGGCAAGCGCGCGAACCTCGACGAGGTGCGCGATCTCGTGGGTCCCAGCCGGTGGTCCCGGCTGCGCTTCCACGAGGGCGACGTCGCCTCGTCCGATGTGTGCCACGAGGCCCTGGACGGCGCAGACGTGATCCTTCACCAGGCCGCCCTCGGGTCGGTGCCACGCTCGATCGAGGAGCCCCTCGCCTCCAACACCGCCAACGTCACCGGGACGCTGGCCCTCCTCGAGGCGGCGCGGCAGCTCGGGGTGCGACGCTTCGTCTACGCGTCCAGCAGCTCGGTCTACGGAGACAGCCCGCAGCTCCCCAAGACCGAGGACGAGCTGGGCCGGCCGCTGTCACCCTACGCGGTGACGAAGCTCGTGGACGAGCTCTACGCGGACCTCTTCGGCCGGCTGCACGCCCTGGAGACGGTCGGCCTGCGGTACTTCAACGTCTTCGGACCGCGGCAGGACCCCGAAGGAGCATACGCCGCGGTGATCCCCGGCTGGATCGCGGCTATGATCCGCGGCGACGAGGTGCGCATCCACGGCACCGGCGAGACGAGCCGTGACTTCTGCTACGTCCGCAACGTCGTCCAGGCCAACCTGCTGGCCGGCAGCGTCGAGACACCGGAGGCGTTCGGCCAGGCCTACAACATCGCGGTGGGCCGTCGCACCACCCTGAACGACCTCTTCGAGGTCCTGCGGGAGCGGCTCCGGCCGCGCCACCCCCACCTCGAGGACCTGCGGCCCGTTCACGGGCCGTTCCGCCCCGGGGACGTCCTCCACTCCCTGGCCGACATCGACAAGGCCCGGCGCCTTCTCGGCTACGAGCCCGTGTACTCGCTCGAGCAGGGCCTCGACGAGTCCCTCGACTGGTACGAGCGGACCCTCGGCTAGCCTCCCCCCACGTGGGGAGGGATAGGGTGGGGGGTCAATGAACGATCGGGGCGCAGAGAACACACGCAGCTGAGCACCAGGCCCAGCGTTACCCGTGTGTCCTGTCCTTGAGGACACGCGGGTGGACATGGCCTATCTCGAGCATTTCCC
>JAJDNV010000325.1 GCA_022340545.1 Acidobacteriota bacterium
GAGGCCCAACCTGGAGCCGGGACGGTCGATGCTGGACTTCGACGCGATCCGGATCCGGCTGGCGAGCCCCGAGAAGATCCGGTCCTGGTCGCACGGCGAGGTCACCAAGCCCGAGACCATCAACTACCGGACCTTCAAGCCCGAGCGGGACGGGCTCTTCTGCGCGAAGATCTTCGGCCCGATCACCGACTGGGAGTGCCTCTGCGGCAAGTACAAGCGCATGAAGCACCGCGGGGTGATCTGCGACAAGTGCGGGGTCGAGGTCACCCAGTCCAAGGTGCGGCGCGAGCGGATGGGTCACATCGAGCTCGCCTGCCCGGTGAGCCACGTGTGGTTCTTCAAGGGCCTGCCCAGCCGCATCGGGCACATCCTCGACATCTCGCTGCGGGATCTGGAGCGGATTCTCTACTTCGAGTCGTACGTGGTGATCGACGTCGGCGACTGCCCGGAGGTCAAGCACCACGAGCTCGTCTCCGACGAGCGGTACCGGCAGCTTCGGGACAAGTACCCCCGGCTGCGCTGCGCGATGGGGGCGGAGGCCATCAAGGAGCTTCTCCGGCGGGTCGACGTAGAGGAAGAAGCCCTCGAGCTGCGCGAGAAGATGAAGACCGAGACCTCGGTCCAGAAGAAGGTCAAGTTCGCGAAGCGGCTCAAGGTCGTGGAGGCCTTCCGAAAGAGCGGCAACAAGCCCGAGTGGATGATCCTCGACGCCACGCCCGTGATCCCGCCCGAGCTCCGTCCGCTGGTGCCCCTCGATGGCGGGCGGTTCGCCACGTCCGACCTCAACGACCTCTATCGGCGCGTCATCAATCGGAACAACCGTCTGAAGAAGCTCATCGAGCTGCGGGCACCGGACGTGATCGTTCGCAACGAGAAGCGGATGCTGCAGGAGGCGGTCGACGCGCTCTTCGACAACGGGCGCCGGGGACGCGTCCTACGCGGGGCGAACAACCGCCCGCTCAAGTCGCTCTCCGACACCCTCAAGGGCAAGCAGGGCCGCTTCCGTCAGAATCTGCTGGGCAAGCGTGTCGACTACTCGGGCCGTTCCGTCATCGTCGTCGGTCCCGAGCTCAAGCTGCACCAGTGCGGGCTGCCGAAGAAGATGGCCCTCGAGCTCTTCAAGCCCTTCATCTACAACAAACTCGAGAAGGAGGGACTGGTCACCACCATCAAGGCAGCCAAGGAGATGGTGGAGCAGCAGCGGCCCGAGGTCTGGGACTTCCTCGAGGAGGTCATCAAGGAGCACCCGGTGCTGCTGAACCGTGCCCCGACGCTTCACCGGTTGGGCATCCAGGCCTTCGAGCCGATGCTGGTCGAGGGCAAGGCCATCAAGATCCACCCCCTGGTCTGCACCGCCTTCAACGCCGACTTCGACGGGGACCAGATGGCGGTGCACGTGCCGCTGTCGCCCGAGGCCCAGATCGAGGCCAGCGTCCTCATGCTCTCCTCCAACAACATCCTCTCGCCCGCGAACGGCCAGCCGATCGCGGTCCCCAGCCAGGACATCGTCCTGGGCTGCTACTACCTCACCAAGGAGAGGAAGGGGACGAAGGGGGAGGGCCGGGCGTTTGCCTGCCCGGAGGACGTTCTCATCGCCCTCGAGCACGGAGAGGTGGAGACCCTCACCCCCATTCGCCTCCTGCACACCGGTGAGCTCATCGACCTGACCACCGTCCACGATGACCAGGACGTGATGCACACCGAGCCCCAGAACCTGAAGAGCCAGGTCATCAACACCACGGTCGGTCGGGTGATCTTCAACGACGCCCTGCCCGAGGAGACACCCTTCGTCAACGGGCTCCTTCGAAAGAAGGGCCTCCAGCAGCTCGTCCAGTACTGCTACCTGCACTTCGACCTCGAGAAGACCGTCAAGATGCTCGACGCCATCAAGGACCTCGGCTTCCTCTACGCCACGAAGGCCGGGATCTCCATAGGGATCGACGACCTCATCATCCCCGAGGTCAAGGGCAAGATGGTGGGCACCGCCGAGAAGGGAGTCATCGAGGTCGAGAAGCAGTACCTCGACGGCGCCATCACCAACGGCGAGCGTTACAACAAGGTCATCTCCATCTGGTCCGCGGTCACCGAGAAGGTGGCAGACGCGATGTTCAGCGAGATGGAGGAGCAGGACAAGGGAGGCGAGGAGTTCAATCCCATCTACATCATGGCCGACTCCGGGGCCAGGGGCTCCAAGCAGCAGATCCGCCAGCTCGCGGGCATGCGCGGCCTCATGGCCAAGCCCTCGGGTGAGATCATCGAGAACCCCATCACATCGAACTTCCGGGAGGGCCTGACCGTCCTGCAGTACTTCACCTCGACCCACGGTGCTCGCAAGGGTCTCGCCGACACCGCGCTCAAGACCGCCGACTCCGGCTACCTGACGCGCCGGCTCGTGGACGTGAGCCAGGACGTCATCATCTCCGAGCACGACTGCGGAACCGTCGAGGGCATCGACATCCGACCGATCGTCGAGTCCGGGGAGGTCATCGAGCCGCTCCGCGACCGCATCGTCGGCCGGGTCAGCCTCGAGAACGTCAAGGATCCGATCGAGGGTGGAATCCTCGTGAAGGCGAACGGGGAGATCGACGAGGAGACGGCCAGCGAGATCCAGGCTGCCGGCATCGAGCGGGTCCGGATCCGGTCCGTGCTCACCTGCGAGTCCGGACGGGGTGTGTGTGCGCTCTGCTACGGACGCGATCTGGCCACCGGTCGGCTCGTGGAGATGGGGCTCGCGGTGGGGGTCATCGCCGCCCAGTCGATCGGTGAGCCCGGCACCCAGCTCACGATGCGGACATTCCACATCGGCGGCACCGCCAGTCACGCGACTCAGCAGACGACCCTCGAGTCGAAGAACGCCGGCACCGCGAAGTTCCACAACCTCACCACGGTCCGGGACAAGGCAGGCGATCTCGTGGTGATGAACCGTTCCGGGGCGCTGATCATCCACGATCAGAAAGGCCGCGAGCGCGAGCGCCACGCAGTCGTCTACGGCGCCCGGCTGAAGGTTGCGGAGGGACAGGACGTCAAGCTGGGCCAGCTCCTGGTCGAGTGGGATCCCTACTCCTTCACGATCATGACGGAGGACCACGGCAAGGTCACGTTCAAGGACGTGCTCGACGGACAGACAGTGCACGAGCAGGTTGACGAGAACACCGGCATGTCCGCGCTGGTCATCATCGAGTCCCCCGACGAGAAGAAGCAGCCCCGGGTGGAGATCCGGGACGACAAGGGCAAGATCATCCGGAAGTACCTGCTGCCCTCCGGAGCCCACCTGATGGTGGAGGACGGCCAGGGCGTCGCCGCCGGCGACGTCCTCGCCAAGATCCCGCGCGAGACTGCCAAGACGAAGGACATCACCGGCGGTCTGCCCCGGGTGGTCGAGCTTTTCGAGGCCCGGCGGCCGAAAGAGCCCGCGGTCATCACCGAAATCGACGGGGCGATCAAGTACGGAGACGTGCAGAAGCAGTACCGCAAGATCTTCGTGACCGGTGACGATGGCGAGGCCCGCGAGTACCAGCTGCCCCGCGGGGCGCACATCAACGTCCAGGAGGACGAGCGGGTCCGGGCGGGCGAGCCGCTGATGGACGGCCCCATCGATCCCCATGACATCCTCCGTGTTCGAGGCGAAAAGGAGCTCCAACGCTACCTCGTCGACGAGATCCAGGAGGTCTACCGTCTGCAGGGCGTCAACATCAACGACAAGCACATCGAGGTGATCGTCCGGCAGATGATGCGCTGGGTGAAGGTCGAGGAGGTAGGAGACAGCCCGTTCCTCATCGATGAGGTTGTCGACCGTTTCCGGTTCATGCGCGAGAACGTGCGCCTGGGCGCCGCGGGTGAGAACCCGGCCTCCGGCCACCCCCTCCTTCTCGGGATCACCAAGGCATCGCTCTCGACCGACTCCTTCATCTCGGCCGCGAGCTTCCAGGAGACGACACGCGTCCTCACTGAGGCCGCCATCAGTGGCAAGGTGGACCACCTGCGCGGCCTGAAGGAGAACGTCATCATGGGCCGGCTGATCCCCGCCGGCACCGGCATGGAGTTCTATCGGCGGATCCGCATCCCCGAGGAGATCATCGAGCACGCGGCTGAGGGCGGTCTCGAGGGCGAGTACGCCGCCGAGTACCTCGTCGAGCCTGAGCACGTCCGCGAGGGCGTAGAACTCTAAAGGGTCAGGTCTGGTGGACCTCCATCAGACCTGAACCCTCCGTTCCGTTCGTTCGCTGACGCCCAAACCCCGCCCCGCACCCCTGACCCGCCCCGGTCCGCCTCCCTCCTCGCAGGATATGCCCTGGGCCCTGGCCACCCTCGGTTCGCTCGCTCCCCTTGGCGTCCTGCGAGGAGTAAACTGGGGCCGTGCTGCGATCCCTCCCGCGGCGGCCGGGGATCCTCCCGGCCGCAATGCTCGCGCTCGTCGTCGTCGCCTGCGGCGAAAGGGCCGGGCCCCCGGACGTGGCCGGCATGATCGCCGATCTCACCAGCGGCGACGCGAAGAAGAGCGGCGAGGCCCGGCTTCAGCTGATCTCTCTTGGCGAGTCGGCTGCCCCCGCCCTCGCCGGGCTGCTCCGAAACGGTGGCCCGCACGAGCGGGTGCTTGCCGCCACGACCCTGTGGGGCATGGGGGTGCGTGGGCGCGCGGCCGTACCCGACCTCGCCGCCGCCCTCAAGGATCCCGACCCCGATCTCCGTGTGACATGCACGATGGCCCTCGAGAACATGGGTCCCGCAGCCCGTGACGCCGTTCCGGCCCTGGCCCGGGCTCTGAACGATCGGGAGCGGTCGGTCCGGCAGGCCGCGGTCAAGGCCCTTGGCGCGATCGGCCCCGCGGCCAGCCCCGCCCTGCCCGCGCTCGAGCGGGAGATCAAGAGGGAATCCTGGCCGGAGGCAGAGGAGGCGGTGCGCCGGATCCGGGAGGGGGCGAGCTCGTCCGAGGCCGGGCGTTGAGCCTCGCCGGGGCTGCTCCGGCATGGAGTGGGGCTCGTCTTCTTCCGGTGGCGACGTGCCCGCCGGCCGTGAACTCGGCCCGACCGAGGAGCTCCAAGCCCGCGGGCACCGACCCTGACCGGACGGGGCGAGAGGAGGTGCGAGGATGCTCGACGGGATGCTTCGGCAGGCAGCTCTGGGGACGTGTCTGGTGTGCCTGATGGCAGCGGTCGGATCCGGCGAGGAGGGGGCTCGGACGATCGGGTCCGTCGAACGCCTCGACCCTCGCATGGATCACCTGGTCCCGAGGGAGGCGGTCATCGAAGTGCTCGCCGATGGCCTCGCTTGGGCCGAGGGCCCGGTCTGGGATCGGACGAATCGCCGACTGCTGTTCTCTGACATCCCCAACAACACCGTTCACTCCTGGAGCGATGAGCGGGGCCTCGAGGTCTTCCTGAAGCCCAGCGGCTACACCGGCGACGCGCCCTTCGCGGGGAGGGAGCCGGGCTCGAACGGACTCGCCTTCGACGACCGCGGTCGCCTCGTCCTGTGTCAGCACGGAGACCGCCGAATCGCACGCCTCGAGGGTGGCCGGTTCGAGGCGGTCGTCGACCGCTTCGAGGGCAGGAAGTTCAACAGCCCCAACGACCTCGTCTTCGCCGCCGACGGCAGCCTCTACTTCACGGACCCGGCCTATGGGTTGCCGAAGACCTTCGACGATCCCGCCCGGGAGCTCGACTGGTGCGGGGTGTACTGCCGTGCACCCGACGGAAAGCTGACTCTCGTCGTCAAGGACCTGAAGGCCCCGAACGGCATCGGCCTCTCGCCCGACGGCAAGACGCTCTACGTCAATCAGTCACACGCCGAGGAGGCGGTCCTGATGGCCTATGACGTCCAGCCCGACGGAGCAGTGTCCGGTGGGCGGGTCCTCTTCGACATGACGCCCCTCGTGAAGTCCGGACCCGGCTTGCCGGACGGCCTCAAGGTCGACCAGCAGGGCCACATCTTCGCCACCGGCCCCGGCGGTGTCCACGTGCTCACCCCGGGCGGCACCCACCTCGGCACCCTCCGCACCGGTGTCCCGACCGCCAACTGCGCCTTCGGTGACGACGGCTCCACGCTCTACATCACCGCCAACGACATGTTGTGCCGCATCCGCCTCACGACCCGAGGGCTGGGGTTCTAACCCATCCCCCGGGCCCGTCGGGCGTCTCCTTGCTCTTGACAGGGCTCGACTTCTGGGTAGAATTGGAAGGTTGCTCTGCCCGGGGCAAGACCGCCTGTAGGCTAGGCATGCTCCCCCAGGCTCACGGTTCCATCGGAGGCGAAGTGCCCACCGTCAGTCAGCTCGTCCGTGTCGGTCGCACCAGACTGCGCTCGAAGACCGACAGCCCTGCCCTTCAGGGCTCCCCGCAGAAGCGGGGGGTCTGTGTTCGCGTCTTCACCTCGACGCCCAAGAAGCCGAACTCGGCCCTCCGCAAGGTGGCGCGGGTCCGGCTGACCAATGGCATCGAGGTCACGGCGTACATCCCGGGAGTGGGGCACAACCTGCAGGAGCACTCGATGGTCCTCATCCGGGGCGGACGCGTGAAGGACCTGCCGGGCGTCCGCTACCACATCATCCGTGGGACCCTCGATGCCGTGGGCGTCGATGGCCGCAAGCGGGGGCGGAGCAAGTACGGAGCGAAGCGCCCGAAGTCCTAGGGCGTCTCGTGATCGCGAAGACCCGGGAGCCGTGAGGCGGCCGGGGGAGGGAGTCGAGAAAGAGACATCCAGCGGGGATCGCTGGAGAGACACGGTCGGGGAGATCGGGCCCGCCGCGCGCAGCAGGTAGGGTCAGGATCCTCGAGGCGGGGCGGACGTTGGGCCTCAGACGGACGCCGCACGGGCCGACCCGGTGTCGGCCGTGAAAAGGCGCCGTCTGTTGCTTTTTTGGGAGTGAAGGTCATATGCCGCGTCGTGGATTGATCGCGCGTCGGGAGCTGCAGCCCGACCCGCTCTACAACAGCACGCTCGTGACGAAGTTCATCAACAGCATGATGTACGGGGGGAAGCGGTCCACCTCCCAGCGCATCATGTACGACGCCCTCGGCGTCGTGCAGCAGAAGACCCAGGACGACCCGCTGAAGGTCTTCAAGAAGGCGGTAGACAACGTCAAGCCCGCGCTGGAGGTCAAGAGCCGCCGAGTCGGGGGCTCGAACTACCAGGTGCCGGTGGAGGTCAACACGAACCGCCGGACCTCGCTGGCTCTGCGCTGGCTGATCGGGTTTGCCCGGAAGCGCCCGGAGCGGGGGATGGTGCAGAAGCTCGCGGCGGAGCTCCTGGACGCCTCGAACCTCAGGGGCGGGGCGGTCAAGAAGCGCGAAGACACGCACAAGATGGCCGAGGCCAACAAGGCCTTCGCCCACTATCGCTGGTAGCGAAGGAGTCGGAGAACAGGATCGTGGCCCGCAAGGTCCCTCTCGAGCTGACCCGGAACATCGGGATTGCTGCGCACATCGACGCGGGGAAGACGACGACCACCGAACGGGTCCTGTACTACACCGGCGTCAACTACAAGCTCGGCGAGGTCCACGACGGGACCGCCACCATGGACTGGATGGAGCAGGAGCAGGAGCGGGGCATCACGATCACCTCCGCCGCCACCACCTGCTTCTGGCGGGATCACCGGATCAACATCATCGACACCCCGGGCCACGTCGATTTCACGGCCGAGGTCGAGAGGTCACTCCGCGTGCTCGACGGCGCGGTCGCGGTGTTCGATGCGGTGGCCGGCGTGCAGCCCCAGTCCGAGACGGTCTGGCGGCAGGCCGACAAGTACCGTGTCCCCCGGCTCGCCTTCATCAACAAGATGGACCGGGTGGGCGCGGACTTCCTCCGCGCCATCGAGACCATGCACGAGCGCCTGGGCGCCACCTCCGCGGTGGCGATCCAGCTGCCGCTCGGAGCCGAGGCCGGCCATGAGGGGGTCATCGACCTCGTCGAGATGAAGGCCTTCCGGTACCTGGACGAGACCCTCGGGGCCGAGTACGACCACATCGACGTCCCCGAGGAGCATCGCGCCGACGCCGAGCACTGGCGCGAGGTGATGATCGAGAAGGTGGCGGAGGCGGCCCACGAAGCCGGCGACGACACCCTGTTCGAGAAGTACGTGGCCGGCGAGGCACCGGCGGTGGAGGAGATCAAGGGGGCCATCCGCTCCGCCACCGTCAAGATGAAGCTCTTCCCGGTGGTGTGCGGCTCCGCCTTCAAGAACAAGGGCGTGCAGCCGCTGCTCGACGCGGTCGTCGACTACCTTCCCTCTCCCCTCGACATCCCCGACACGATGGCCAACGACCCGAGGACGGGAGAGCTGGTGCCGCGGCCGGCAAACGACGACGCGCCCTTCAGCGCCCTCGTCTTCAAGATCATGACCGACCCCTTCGTGGGGCAGCTGGCCTTCATCCGGGTCTACTCGGGCTCGATGAAGACCGGAGACACGGCGCTGAACACCCTCAAGGGTCAGCGCGAGCGGATCGGGCGCCTCCTCAAGATGCACGCCAACAAGCGGGAAGAGATCAAGGAGGTCTGGGCCGGCGACATCGCGGCCGCGGTGGGCCTGAAGAATGTGGTCACCGGCGACACGATCTGCGACCCGAAGGATCCGGTGGTCCTCGAGTCGATCCAGTTCCCGGCCCCGGTCATTGCCCTCGCCGTCGAGCCCAAGACGAAGAGCGATCAGGAGAAGCTCGGCAACGGGCTGGCCAAGCTGATGCAGGAGGACCCGACCTTCCAGGTCGAGACCGACAAGGACACCGGCCAGACCAAGATCTCGGGGATGGGCGAGCTCCACCTCGAGGTCCTGGTGGATCGCTTGAAGCGGGAGTTCGGCGTCACGGCCAACGTGGGCAAGCCCCAGGTAGCCTACAAGGAGACGATTCAGAAGGAAGCGCGGGGCGAGGGTCGGTACGTCAAGCAGACGGGGGGCCGCGGCCAGTACGGTCACGTCAAGATCGACCTCGAGCCCGCCCCCGGAGAGGGCTTCGTCTTCGAGAACGACATCAAGGGCGGGGCAATCCCGAAGGAGTACATCAAGCCGGTCGAGGAGGGCATCCGCGAGGCGCTGGAGCGGGGATTCCTGGCCGGCTACCCGATGGTCGACGTCAAGGCCCGTCTCTGGGACGGCAGCTTCCACGAGGTCGACTCCTCGGAGATGGCCTTCAAGATCGCCGGGTCGATGGCCTTCCAGGACGCCGCGAAGAGGGCCTCCGCCGTGCTTCTCGAGCCCATCATGAGGGTCGAGGTGGTGACGCCCGAGGACTACACCGGGGCAGTGACCGGCGACCTGTCAAGTCGCCGCGGGCACATGGAAGGTCAGATCGCACGGGGGGGCTCGCAGATCATCACTGCCATGGTGCCCCTCTCGAACATGTTCGGCTACTCAACCGACCTGCGCTCCCGGACCCAGGGGCGGGCCACGTATTCGATGCACTTCGAGAGGTACGCGGAGGCGCCACGCAGCGTGTCGGACGAGATCGTGGCGAGAGTCACGGGCAAGGTCGCGAAGGCGTAGACAGAGAACGACAAACCATCGAGCGCGAGGCAGGGAAAGCAAATGGCCAAGGAGAAGTTCGACAGATCGAAGCCGCACGTGAACATCGGGACGATTGGTCACGTGGACCACGGGAAGACGTCGCTGACGTCGGCGATCACGAAGGTTCTCGCGGTGTCGGACCCGAAGGTTCAGGTACGGGAG